>JAKAFB010000095.1 GCA_021818105.1 Acidobacteriota bacterium | reverse complement strand
TCGTTCATCTTGCCGCTGGTGGGCGCGTGCGCCGCGGCATCGTAGCTGGCGAGCGAGAAGTGAGTGAGTTGTTTTCCGAAGCTGGCAATGTCTGTGGGGTGGTTGAGGTTTTGCGGGTTGCGCATTTCGGTGATGGTGAGCGAGGCCTTGGCGAGGCGCGTTTCAATGGCGAGCACTGTTTCGGCGTCCTTGCGTGCCTGCGCGTCGGTTTCGCCGGCGAGGATGAAGATGTTGTGGACGTGCTCGACATACTGATTGCGCTGTTCGACGGATTTCGCGTCAGTGCGCGTGTAGTAGTCGCGCTCAGGCAGGCCGAGGCCGCCGGCGTTGTAGAAGGAGATCATCGCGTTGGAGTTTGCGAAGTCCTGGTTGGAGCCGAAGTCAAAGAAGGCGTTGACACCAATGGCATGCAGATGCGCGAGCAGAGCGGGCAGCTCATCGGCGGACTTGAGCGCAGCGATGCGGTCCAGCTCAGGCTGGAGCGGCGCGAGGCCCTGCTTGTCGATGAGAGCTACATTCATGCAACTGGCGTACTCGTCGCCGATCTTCTGCTCGTTGGGCGTGCGGTTGGGTGAGGGCACGGCGGCCTGCTCCAGAATCTGCCTGAGGTGAAGGCGGTTCAACTCATAGAGCTCTGTGAAGCGGCCGTAGCTGGCCTGATCAGCAGGCAGCGGATTGCGCTTGAACCAGCCGTTGCAACTGTAGCGGTAAAAGTTCTGGCAGGGGTCTACGGTCTTGTCGACCAATGAAGGATCGAAGACGCGCAACTCTGGCGCAGAGGCAGGCGAGGCAGTCTGGCAGAGGACGGGCGCGGCGGCCGCCAGAGCAAGGAGCGCGAGACAGAAGGGGGGTACAGCAGTCATGCGAAACATGCCGACACTCTACCAGATTTGCGGCGCGGCGGGGCGTGCCTAGCGGCCATTACAATAGGAAGCGGGCAAAAATGCCCAGAGGAGCAAATCGAGTGGCGCAACGCACTTTCAGCATCATCAAGCCGGACGCGGTCCGCAAGGGTTACACAGGGGCGATTCTGGCCGAGATTGAAAAGGCCGGCTTTCAGATCGTGTCGATCAAGAAGGCATCCATCTCAAAGAAGCAGGCCGAGGGGTTTTATTACGTCCATGCCGAGCGGCCGTTCTTCAACGACCTGTGCACGTTCATGTCGTCGGGACCACTGTTCCTGATGGTTCTGGAGAAGGACAATGCGATTGCCGACCTGCGGAAGCTGATGGGCGCGACGAACCCGGCCAATGCGGAAGAGGGAACGATCCGCAAGAAGTTTGCGGGGTCGATCCAGGAGAACGCGATCCACGGGTCGGATGCCGAAGACACTGCGGCGTTTGAGATTGGCTACTGGTTCGCCGGTTACGAACTGGTCTAACTTCCAACGCCAATCTTTTCAAAGTGTGCAGACGCCGGCCTCCGGCTGCAGAGCGCGCCATCGTAGTGGCAAAGCAGCCAGAGCGGGCATGGCGTAGGGCCGTGCCCGCGGAGTCACTGCGACGGCGAAGAGCCAATCAGCGCATTCAGGTCTGCGGCAAGCTCATGTACTGCTATTTTGAGGTTCTTGTCACGGTTTTCAGCGAGCATTGCAGGGTCTACGCCCTCGGTGAAGCCCCAAAGAGCGATCCCTGTCTTGGGGTCGAGCAGGACAAGATGCAACTGTCGCTCGACTAAAGAATGTCCCCAGGAGCCGCCTGCTCCCGGGCCGACGTCTACATTCGAGATTGGACTGGCAAAGCTGACCTGGAGAACCAGGTCAGCGGCACCCGGCGAGCCGACGAGGTTGTAACGGCCGCTTTCCTTCATCTCCGCGTAGAACTGGTTGTAGATCTGCCGCGAGTCTCGGTTGAAGGATGCATCGCCTCCGGCGAAGGCGATGAACGCATTCTTTGCCGTATGCAATGCGGTGGGCAGCGGTGCGTCGGGAACTTTTGACAGAGTCTGCGCGCGCAATGCGGTCGCAGTCCATAGGCATGACATCATGGCTAAGCTGGCAATCGAATCTCTGAGTCGCAGCATGGCTCCATCCTCTCGTTCGGAAAAGGGTAAGCCAATGATTGCGTGAGAGCAAGCTGCGGATCCTGCCCGGGCTACCCAAACAACGAATTAATCTTCTGCTGCAGCGCGGCTACCTGCTGTTGCAACTCCGCTACTGTCGATTCCAACTGGGCGATGCGCTGCTCGTATGCGGATGCATCGCTGCTAACTGCGGGCTCCGGCGCGGCGACTGTGAGGGACTCCACCGGGCCTGAGAGCAGATGCGCATAGCGCGATTCCTTGGTGCCGGGCTGGCGCGGCAGCACGGCGGCAAGCGGCGGTTCGCGCTCCATCAGCTTTTGCAGGCCGGCGAGCACGTCGGCAATTTCCTCAAAGCGGTGCATGCGCTCGGTGCGGCTACGCAGTTCACCGGGCGTTTGCGGGCCGCGCAGCAGCAGCACGCAGAGCAGGGCGGTTTCTGCACGGCTGAAGTTGAAGGCCTCGCCGAGCCAGTGCTCGTATTTCGTCACGCGGCCATCGGCGCTGCGTGCGGGACCGGCGAGGCGCAGATCTTCAAGGCCGTGCAGGGCCTGACGCACGGCGTCCTCGTCGAGATCCATCACTGGCTCGCGATTCGAGCGCTGATTGCAGGCGTTCATCAGCGCATTCAGGGACAGCGGATAGTAGTCCGGGGTTGTGACTTCCTTTTCAATGAGAGAGCCGAGGACGCGCGTCTGCCCGGCAGAGAGCAGAATGGACGAAAGCATCACAGATGTATTCTTACACTCTTTGCGCAGATGCACTGCACCCTCGCACGTTGCCGCCCGATTTGGTAGGCTCAGATTGTTTACGCAGAGACGCGTGTCTTGATCTCTTCGTGGTCTATGCCTCCTGCTTCAGTGGTATAGGCGGTATCTGGGGCTTGAACGCAGCTTCGTTTTTCAGAGGGAGCCCACGACTGGAGGGTCCCGACGGATGAATCTCCGAGCGCGGTCATGGTCGATATGCGTCTCCACGCATGTGCTGTTTATCATCCAATTCCTGGGTCCTCCTCTTAGCGTAGTTGCTCGTGCACAGGATGCCAGCGTCGCAAGCGCACCAGGAGTGGCGTTAACTTTTGGGAGACCCCCCGAGCTGTCGTCCTTGAGCGGCTCTGCGCAATCAACAGCCGACCTGCCGGACGCGCCCGACGCGACGAACCTGCCAGCGAATGGGTCATGGGAAGAATCGACCTCGCAACCGCTGGGGCTGGACTTCACGATGTCGCTTGATCCTTCGACGGGCGATGGGGTTTCGCCGGCCCAAGGCGCCCGCGTGCCGCTGAACCAGTGCCCGTACGACAAGACTCATGCGAAGGAGTGCCGTGTGCATTGGGTGCCGCTGATCATCTCTACCTCGATCTTCAATGCATTCCAGAACACGGGAAATCTCTATACAAGTTATTGGTATCGGTGGGAAACAACTCATGGCGAATGGTTTGACCGATGGTTTAGCAGCGTCACCGCATGGCGCTGGGATCACTGGTCTGACGACAACCCGTTCCTGGACCAGTATGTGGCCCACCCGTTTATGGGAAGCATTACTGATTACCTTTGGATTCAGAATGACCCCAAAGGAATAACACTGGAGTTCAGCAATACGCGGGCGTATTGGCGCAGCCGTGTGCGCGCCCTGGCATTCTCGACCTTCTACAGCTTCGAGTGGAAGATGGGGCCGTTTGGCGAGGCCGGCGTCGGGCACAATGGCGATCACTTCTATTATGACCATGGCGTGCTGACCAACGAAACCGGTGTGGTGGAACTTGTGACAACGCCTGTGGGTGGCTTGCTATGGACCATGGCGGAAGATGAAATGGACAAGCACGTCGTTCGCAGGTTGGAGGAAAGGCCCCGAAGGCCCGTTACGCTATTGCTTATCAGCTTTCTAACGCCGACCCGAGCCACGGCCAACATCTTTCGGTTCCGGCCACCCTGGTATCGCGACAGCCGAACGGTGAAGGCGCAGAGCTTTTTCAGTGATCCGCCTGGGCCGGAAGATGTGTCAGCCGATGTTGATCTATTGACGAGTGTTGGAAAGCCCGAGGCAATCGCAAGCAGCGAGACGAGAAAGCCGATGATGCCCCGAAATGCCAGCGTGCTGCCGGTGTGGCCTCACTACGGAGGCGTGCATGAATTTGGCGCATGGTGGGGGTTGTCACTGATGACGGGACACCTGTTTGGGGACGCCAAGAATGTCAAGTACATGCCGATTGACTTGAACTACTCTTATCTTCTCCATGCGGCCCCCAAATGGAACTTCCGCTATTCACCTGAGATCACCGCGCTGGCGATGCTCGATGAGCCGGTAAGCGGGCAAACGGATCCAGAATTACAACGGAAGCGCGCCTATGGCGCCGGAGTGAGCCCGGTGGGATTTCGAGCATCGTTTTTCCCCGAGAGCCGCGTGCAGCCATACCTGTCGACGAACGCCGGCGGGATCTACTTTGACCAGCGCGTGCTTTCTCCGCAAGGTTCGCAGTTCATGTATACCGTTGATTTTGGATGTGGGTTCACTTTCTTCAGGACCCGCCGGCAGGCGGTCAGCATCGGGTATCGCTACCAGAATCTGTCCAACGGCAACATCAGTCCTCACAACCCCGGGACGGATACCAACACGTTCTATCTGGCTGTTTCGCGCTTTCGAACGCGCGGTTATCGCTGATGCCGTAGGCTGTTCGCAGTCTCATGGGAATAGAGCTATGCCGCTTCTTCCTCTTCGGTCGAGCAGATAGGCTCGGTTGCGCGTGAGCAGGTAATAGGCCATCGGCTGAATCATAAGGCTGAGCGCCGAGGAGATGGCAAGGCCACGAGCTGTGCCATGTTTTCATGTTCAGGGCAGGGCAGGAATCTGTTTTGCCCGGCATTGGAGCATCAGGATGCATGGAGCGACTGGTAATCCGTTTCGACGGGCTTTCGGCATTCTTTGCCGCCACCCGGCCCGGCTCTGCGATACTGGAGTGTTATGCCGATAGACGATCTGAAGGAAGCTGCACAAAAGATTGCCGGATTGCTCGCCAACCTGAACAAGCTGGGCGGCCTGCGCCTGAAATATCGCATCACGGCCGGCGGCGGCGCCACGGACCCCGAGGGACTGGAGGCGCGCCAGATTTATGTGGAACTGGCGGGGCCCGACGTGCCGCTGCTGACCCAGCACAACGGCGAGATGCTGCGCGCGCTGGAGACCGTGGCCGTGCAGATGCTGCGGCTGGATCCGCGCGAGCATGACCTCATCAGCTTTGATGCGGGCAACTTCAAGGCCCTGCGCGCGCAGGAACTGCGCATGGCGGCAGAGGTGGCTGCGGAGAAGGTGATCAAGACGGGCATGCCGTATGCGTTTCCGCCCATGAACAGCCGCGAGCGGCGACTGCTGCACCTGGCCTTTCGCAGCATGCCAGGCGTGGAGACGGCCAGCTCCGGCGAGGGACCGGGGCGCTTTCTCGCTGTCTTTCCAGAAGGCAAGACGCACCTGCCCGTGGCGTCGCCGGCGAAGCCAAGAGGCTTTGGGCGCCGGTAAGAGCGGGGTATCGCCATCGCTATGGCACAATACCCAACACCATGAAGATTCGTATCCTGCTGCTGTTGCTGGCTGTGGCAGCGCCGCTGTGCGCGGCGCAACGGCGTCTTGTGCTCATTGACGAGGATGGCTCTGGCCCGGGTGGCTCCAACCAGATGGCCATGCTCGCTCTGCTCCAGTCGCCGCAGGTGCAGGTGCTGGGCATCACGATGGTGACGGGCAACTCCTGGCGCGATGAGGAGACGCTGCACACGCTGCGCATGCTGGAGCTGACCGGCCACGCTGATGTGCCGGTCGCGCGGGGTGCGGTGTTTCCGCTGGTGCGCACGCAGCGGGAGACACAACTGCGTGAACCGCTCGACGGCAAGGTGGCCTGGCTAGGCGCGTGGGGCGAGATGGATGCGCAGGGGACAGGGGCCACGCACAGCATGAAACCGCGCGAGCCGTATGCGATTCCGCCGATGCCGGAAGGCAGACCCAGCATTCAGCCCATCGACGAGGACGCCGCGCATTTCCTTGTCCGGCAGGTACACGCGCATCCGCACCAGGTGACGATTCTTGCCGGCGGGCCGCTGACAAACATTGCGCTGGCTGTCTCGATTGATCCGGATTTCGCAGAACTGACGCAGGGCATCGTGTTGATGGGAGGAAGCCTCAACCCGGAAACGGATGATCCGGAGTTTGCCACCGACCCGCGGCACGAGTTCAATTTCTGGTTTGATCCCGAGGCCGCACATATTGTGCTGCGCGCCGAGTGGCCGCGCATTGACGTGACCACGGTGGATGTTTCCATCAAGGCGATGTTCACGCAGCAGATGGTGGATGCGATCAGCAAGTCCTCGTCGCCTGTGGCGCGCTACATCGCGGCGTGGAGCCAGGACCGCTACTACATGTGGGACGAACTGGCGGCGTGCTCGCTGCTGGCCCCATCCATCATCACGAAGGAGAAGCTCGTCTACATGGACGTGGACCTGCATCGCGGTCCTTCGTATGGCGACACGCTCACATGGAGCGAGACATCGAAGCCTGCGACGGGCGTGCGGCTGGTGCATGCGCAGCTGGATGTGGACCTGCCGCGGTTCCGGAAGATGTTTGTGGAACTGATGACGAGGACGGAAGGGAAGTAGCTGCACAGCCGCCGCGCTGCTCGTGCATCCTGGCGATGGAGCCTTTGCGGTGGCGGCGATCTATCCCACAATCTTAAGGTAGGCACCGATGACAGAGAGCACGGCCCCGCCTGCCATGAGCGCAAGCAGCCAGTAAATCACTCTGCCGTGTACGGCGCGCGCCAAGCCAACTCCAAGCAGCGCAAGGGTAACCAGCGCAGCCGCGATGGAAACCCAGCCATGTGCGGGCACCAGTGCAGCGGCCAGCAGAGGCACCAGCGCGCCGCAGAATGCGGCCAGGCTTGAAAGCAGCCCCGACAGGAGAGCCTCCTGGAGTGCCTGTGTTCCCAGATGGCTGGTGGCGAGTTGTCCGTGCGAGGTCAGATTGAGCTGACGCTCGGCGCGAATCAACTCGCGCCGCAACTCGGAATAGCGGGCTACAAAGAATACAAAAGCGCCTGAGGCAAACGCCCCGGCGGCGATGCGCAGCCCAAGGCTGAAGCTCACCGGCTGCCCGGCAGTCATCAGGCGTCCTGCCGCCAGGGTCAGGGCAGTGAGAATGCCATCACTGAAACCAAGGACCAGGGGCAGGAGGTTTTCCCTCCGCCACAGCCAACGCGCATCTGTCATCGGCTTCGCTTGATGCGTTCCACGATGCGTTTTCCGGCCAGGAGCTGATCAATGCTGTGGACGACAGCGCCGGTGGACTCGATTGCCCTGACAATCGTGTCGCAATCCAGATTGCTTCCTTCTATCGTGATGTCCATGCCGATGGTTTCAACGTCGATCTCCGTCACGGTGATGTTGACGCCCTCAACGTTCGTCACGGACTCAATCGCGTTGCCAATCTCCAGAATCGTTGGCTTGGCGATTGCCTTGTCCACATCCAACACCAGCCTGCGAATATTCATTCTGCAGCTCCGAACCCGATCGCCCGGCCCTTCCAGGCAGGGGGCGGGCACTGCTTTTCTGGCTTCATGCTTTCGCGGGCGCGCAAGAAGCCTGCTGAGAGAGGCATCTGTGGCGCCATAACCCCCGCATGTCCTACCCGTTGAGCTGCTCCTGCAGCTTGTTGAGCGTGCGGTGCAGGTCCTTGTCGGCGCGGCGCTGCTCGTCAATCTTGGCGATGGAGTGCATCACGGTGGTGTGGTGCTTGTTGCCGAACTGACGGCCGATCTCCGGCAGGCTGGCCTCGGTCATCTGCTTGGCCAGGTACATGGCAATCTGGCGCGGCACCACGACATTGCGCGAGTTGTTCTTCTGCTTCAGGTCGCTGACCTTCATGCCAAACTGCTCGGAAACGGCGCGCTGAATGGACTCGATGGTGATTTTGCGCACCTGCATGTCAATGAACTGCTTGAGGCACTGCTGCGTGGTACTGAGCGTGATCTCCATGCGGTTGACCTTGCACCAGGCCACGAGGCGCACCAGCGCTCCCTCCAGCTCACGCACGTTGGTGCGCACGTTGGAGGCGATGAAGAGAGCCACGTCGGTGGGCAGAGTGACCTGCTCACTCTCCGCCTTCTTTTGCAGGATGGCGACCTTGGTTTCGAGATCGGGCGGCTGAATGTCGGCAATCAGGCCCCACTCGAAGCGCGAACGCAGGCGGTCCTCAATCTCGGCCAGTTCCTTGGGAGGACGGTCAGAGGCGATGACGATCTGGCGCATGCTCTCATGCAGCGCGTTGAAGGTATGGAAGAACTCCTCCTGGGTGCGCTCCTTCTGCGCGATGAACTGAATGTCGTCGATGAGCAGCACATCCACGGATCGAAACCGGTCGCGGAAGCTGGTCATGCGGTCGTTGCGCAGGGAGGTAATCATCTCGTTGGTGAACTTCTCGGCGGAGACGTAGCAGATGCTGGCCGCGGGCTGGCGGCGCTTTACCTCATGCCCGATGGCATGCATCAGGTGGGTCTTGCCCATGCCAACGCCGCCGTAAAGGAAGAGCGGGTTGTAGGCCCGGGATGGGCGCTCGGCCACAGCCAGGGAAGCGGCCCGCGCAAACTGGTTGCCGTTGCCGATGACGAATGCGTCAAAGGTGTAGCGCGGGTTGAGTTGGGCTGCCGTGGACCAGTCGAACTGCGCCTGCCGAGGCGCGCGCTGGGCCTGCAGCGGCTCAGGGGCTGTGGGCGCGTGGGCCGGGACCGGCCCGAAGCCGCCGTCCTTGCGCTGGGGCGGAATGGACGGGTCATCCTCCGTGGTGACAAAGCAAACGTCGTCGAACTCAAGCGACTGCAGATCGATGGCTTCCTGAATCAAGTCTCCGTACTTGTCGCCAATGTGCTGGAACTCCGGTGAAGGCACGCGCACATACAGCGTGCGGCCAGCCGCATGACTGTAACGGGTGGGCTTGAGCCAGGTCTCGAAGGACTGGCGGATCACTTTCTTCTCTAAGGCAGCGAGAATCTGGAGCCAGGGATTGAGAGCCGAAGCCGGCGAAATAGCGAATGACATCGAGCGAATCCTTGCCTGCGTCGCCTGTTTTTTCGGAAATGTTCATCCGCGGCAGGAAGACAGAAACTCTCTCGCGCAGTGAGATGCTTGACTCACTACCCGGATGCGAATTTGAGCCTGCCTGGTCGCCGTTGATCTGCCCCGGATGCTGGCATCGAGGCACGGGATGAAACTCGTTCCGTGGGACGCTAGAAACTTTCTTGAACGGTCCCGATAGTAGCACATCTTGCCCTCGTTGCAATCCCCCATTCACATAACTTTGGTCAATGCGGGACGAGCTGCACCATCGGTAGTGAAACTTCCCGATTTGGTTACCAGAGTTATGCAATTGTATGACGATAGAGCCGCAAATTTGCCTATGTTGCGAATGCATCGGGATGAGAAGATCTGCTCTTTGCGCGGTGGATTTGCAGGGTGAGAGGCAGATTCAATTTCAGACGCGGTGCGCGTTATACGTGGTCGTGCTGGATTCCTGGCGCGACATACGATACACTTAATACTTGCCGCCAAGGCGCAGATTTTCAAGAGCAAACAGGAGCGCATTTCCATGCCCAAGCGCACATTTCAACCCAACCGCCGCCGCCGTGTGAAGACCCACGGATTTCGCGCGCGCATGAAGACCAAAAGCGGCGCCGCCGTGCTGAGCCGACGTCGCGCGGCTGGCCGCAAGCGCGTGTCCGTCAGCGCCGGTTTCCGCGATTAGTTCCGCCCCCGCCCCCTGAGAGGCTGGAGTGGAACCCCATCGCACCATTCCGGCCCCGGCGCCTCCCGGCATTGTCATGAGTCTCTCCCGCAACGTTGAGCCGCTTGAGACTGCTTCCGCCAGTGCGGAGCGGCCCACCTGCCTGCGCGGCGTGCGTCTGCGCAGGCATGCGGACTATCAGAAGGCGTATGCGGCCAGCCGCAAGCGGCAATCCGCCTCGATGAGCTGGTTTCTTGCGCCGCAGGCCGTGCCTGAGGGCCCGCGCGTGGGCCTGACAGCAGGCAAGATACTGGGCAAGGCGCATGAGCGCAATCGCATCAAGCGGCGGCTGCGCGAGGCGCTGCGCCGCCACGTGGACCTGCTGCCTGCGGGCTTTGACCTGATTCTGCATCCGCGGCGCGCCGTCCTCACCGTGGAGTTTTCGCAACTGGAGGCCGAGGTTGTCCGTCTTCTTGGACAGGCGAAGACGCTGGCGGCACAGATGGCGCGGAATGCGCCGGCAAAGCCGACCCTATGACTCGCCTTCTGCTGGCACTCATCGCGTTCTATCGCCGCTGGCTTTCTCCGGCATTGCACTCGTTGGGGATGGGCGGCGGATGCCGCTTTGTGCCGACGTGCTCAGAGTACGCGGCCACGGCAATTGCGACGCATGGGCCGCTGAAGGGCATGGGACTCGCCGTCTGGAGACTGCTGCGCTGCCATCCCTTCTGCCGTGGCGGTCTGGACCCAGTTCCACCGGTGAGCGGGACAAGCCATTTTCATCACAAACCGTTACCATAGAGAGAGCGGAGCCTGTTGGCGCTCCGCGTCTCCAACGACAGGACGTTTCCTTTGCCCGAAATTCATA
>JAKAFB010000094.1 GCA_021818105.1 Acidobacteriota bacterium | reverse complement strand
ACTACTTCCCGCTGCTGGCCCTTACGGGTTACAAGCGGGCGATGGAGCGCGCTTCCTAAGGCGGCGCCGGAGGTTACACAGAACTATGGCTGTTCCTGTCTCTCAGATGTGGACGGTTGCCACCTACGTGCTGAAAAAGCGCCTGGCGGGCAACAAGCGGTATCCGCTTGTGCTGATGCTCGAGCCGCTTTTCCGATGCAACCTCGCCTGCGCAGGCTGCGGCAAGGTGCAGTACCCTCCGCACGTTCTGAAACGCATGCTGACGCCGGAAGAGTGCTTCAAGGCCGTCGAAGAATGCGGCGCGCCGATGGTTTCCATTCCCGGCGGAGAACCGCTTTTGCATCCGCAGATCGTCGAGATTGTGAATGGGCTGATTGCGCGCAAGAAGTATATCTATCTGTGTACAAACGCGCTTGAGCTCAAACGGCGTTTGTCGGAATTTAAGCCCTCAAAGTATCTCACCTTTTCAGTCCATCTTGATGGCCAGCGCGAACATCACGACTTCTCGGTGTGTCGTGAGGGCGGATATGACCTTGCAGTCGAGGGAATCAGGGAGGCAGTGAAGCGTGGCTTCCGCGTCACCACCAACGCAACCTTCTTCGATGGCACGGACCCGAACAGCGTCCGGGCATTCTTTGATGAAGTAATGGCTATGGGCGTCGAGGGTGTTGTGCTGTCGCCGGGGTACAGCTACGAGAAGGCACCGGACCAGAATCGATTCCTAGGGCGTGCGCGTGTGCGTCGGTTGTTCCGCGCCATCCTCTCTAATCGCAAGCCGAACTGGAAATTCAACATGTCGCCCCTGTTTCTGGAATTTCTGATGGGCGACCGCACGTACGAATGCACGCCCTGGGGCTCGCCTGCATACAACATTTTTGGCTGGCAACGGCCCTGCTACCTGCTGCAGGACGGATATGCGGAGAGCTTCCAGGAATTGCTGGAGACGACCAATTGGGAGGAATACGGAGCGGCCAGCGGCAATCCAAAGTGCGCGAACTGCATGGTGAGTTGCGGCTATGAGCCTTCTGCTGTCATGGACGGCTTTGGATCTCTTTCCGGCTTCTGGGCTATGGTGCGCGGCACCTTCCGGAAATACAAGGATCAGCATGCGCTGAATTTACTCAATGAGCCTGCGCCGCACGGCCCCGCCTCGCTGGTTCAGATCGACAAGCCGGCACCTACGCTGGAGGAGACCAACGCATGACGGCCGAAGTTGCGAAATACACGCTGGAACAGGTTGAAGCACTTGAACTGGCTCCTGGCACGGAGCACGAGAAGCTTGAAGGCTGGATACCGCAGATGGGCAGTGATGAAGACGTGCGTGCTGCGCTCGAGAAGGCCTTTGACTATCGCGGTGATGTGACGATCACTCTGAAGACTGGCGAGCGGATTGAGGCTTATGTCTTCAATCGGCATACCGGCATCAGCCTTGCTGACTCCTATGTCCAGTACTTCGCGCCGGATGTCGAAGGCAAGCAAAAGGTTTGCTATAACCAGGTTGCTCGTCTTGAGTTTACGGGCAGGGACCGCGCTGCGGGAAGGCATTGGGAAGATTGGGTAAAGGCCTACCATGAGAAGAAGGCTGCGGGCGAAAAGAATATTGGCTTACATCCCGAAGCACTGTAGTAGCAACGCGTATGGAGGAACGCATCGAGCGAGGTTGATGACTTTGGGCTGATAGGGTCTACACGTAAAAAGCGCTCGGATGTTGCTTTCTAGCCATAATAGTCAAGGACTGCCAGCTTCACACACCTTTCCGTTGAACGTCTATCCATGAAAATTTTTCTTACAGGTGCAACCGGTTTTATAGGCCATCATGTGGCGCGAGCATTGGCAACTGAGGGCGCCAACCTGCGCTTGCTGGTTCGCAAGAACAGCAACCTGGGCAATCTTGACGGCATAACTGGCGAAACTGTTGTGGGCGATCTGGCCCAACCGGAGTCATTTGCCACTGCGCTGGAGGGCTGCGATGCGGTTGTCCACGTAGCTGCAGATTATCGCCTCTGGGTCCGCGACCCTGAAGCCATGTATCGCGCCAATGTCGATGGCACTCGAGATATACTTCGGCTGGCACGCGAGGCAGGGGTTAGCCGCGTGGTGTATACCTCGAGTGTTGCCACGATGAACTTCCGCAGGGACGGAATTGTGATCAACGAAGACACGCCAGCCACCCTTGCCGACATGGTGGGCCATTACAAGCGCTCGAAGTTTCTTGCTGAGCAGCAGGCAATTGCCGCTGCACAGGATGGCCAACAGGTCATCATCCTGAACCCGACAACGCCGATTGGACCCAACGATCGGAAACCAACACCAACCGGCCAGATATTTGTGGACTTTCTCAAGGGGAAGTTCCCGGCGTATATGGATACTGGTCTGAATCTGGTTGATGTGGCTGAGGTGGCGCGGGCACATGTCTTGGCGCTTACAGGGGGGAAGGTCGGCCATCGCTATATTCTGGGTGGTGAGAATCTGACCCTGAAGCAAATTCTGGATAAGATGGCGGCAATCACTGGGCTCGCGTCGCCGACCATCAGGGTTCCATATCTGGTTGCCGCTACGTATGCTTTTTTTGAGGAGTGGGTCACGGGAAGAATCAGAGGTCGTGAGCCACGCGCCACGCTCGAGGAGGTACGCATGGGTCGCAAAATGATGTTCGCCTCAAGCGCCCACGCACAACAGGAATTAGGATTTCGTATAGTCCCCGTGTATCCGGCCATGCGAGCCGCCATTGAGTGGTTTCGTACGCATGGCTATGCACCATGAGCCGTATTGCCATCCTCGCTGCGATGCCAGGCGAGGTGAATCCGTTGGTGCGTGGATGGCAGATCGAGAGGTCCAATGGGGTCACGATCTGGCGTTGGAAACATGAAGAAGGCGAGTGGGTTGCAGCCTGTGCCGGGGCAGGCGTAGTAGCGGCAACGCAGGCCATTGCCGAAATCGAAAAAGACGGTCCTGTTTCTTTCTTCATTTCCACCGGTTGGGCAGGATCCCTGCGTAAGGAGTTCAAGCCTGGCAGGGTCTACAATGTTTCCGGAGTTATCGATGCGCGCACGGGAGAGCGTTACCGCGTCGCCTCTGGACGGGAGGGGCCCTGGCTTGTGACCAGCCCCGTAGTTGCCGGCGAGGCGGAGAAAAGACGCCTTGTCTCTACGTACAATGCTGACCTGGTGGATATGGAGGCGGCGGCCGTAGCCCGGCTTGCCGCGATGCGCCAGATTCCGTTTTACTGCATCAAAGGGATCAGCGACGGCTTCACTGACTCATTGCCGGATTTCAACCGGTTTCTTTCGCCCAAGGGAAGGTTTCTCCTCGGCCGGTTTGTACTTTTTGCACTTGTTCGCCCTTGGTACTGGCCTGCATTGATACGAATGCATGACAATAGCAAAAAGGCGGCCCAGGGCATCGCAACATTGCTGCTCGATTTTCTGGATGAACGAGGTCACATCAGGGAACGAAATGGCTACCCAAATTTCAAGCGTTGAAAACTGCGTCGCGACACAGATTCCCTCCACGATGCGCGCTGTGGTTTATCGCGGTGTGAACGACATACGAGTGGAAACCGTCCCGGTTCCTTCAATCGGGCCTGGAGAACTGCTGGTGAAGGTGGCCACTTGCGGCGTCTGTGGAACGGACCTCAAGAAAATACACACGGGTTCGCACTCAGCACCTCGCATCTTTGGACATGAAATGGCTGGGACCATCGTAGCCGTCGGGCAGGGAATGGCACGCTTTGCAGTAGGGGAGCGCGTCATGGTCTTCCATCACATCCCATGCCGTCAGTGCTATTACTGCCGTAAAGGGACGCCGGCGCAGTGTCAGCTATACAAGCAAGTCGGTGTAACAGCTGGCTTTGAGCCTTCAGGCGGGGGGTTTGCCGAGTACATCCGCGTGATGGACTGGGTGGTAACTGGCGGCGGTGTGGTGCGGATTCCCGATGGTGTACCTTTTGAGCAAGCGGCTTTTGTGGAGCCGGTTAACACGGTGTTGAAGGGTGTGAAGTTGCTGAACCTTGCTGCAGATGACACTGTGCTTGTCATCGGGCAGGGGCCTATCGGATTGATGTGGGCGGCTCTTGCCAGTCAAACCGGTGCGCGGGTATTGACTTCGGATCTGTATCCAGAGCGCCATGCGGTTGCCGCAAAGTTCGGCTTGCGCCACCCAATTGATGCCGGGACGGAGAATGTGATCGAGCGGGTGATGGCTGAGACTGACGGTCGCGGGGCGGACGCCGTGGTACTGGCCGTGGGCGGAACAGCACTAATCCGAACTGCGATGGATGCAGCCCGGTGCGGTGGCAAAGTGATGCTGTTTGCTCAAACGCAGCACACAGAGGTGCTGATAGACCCTGCGGTGGTTTGTATGGATGAGAAGACGCTCTTGGGTTCCTACTCCTCATCTTTTGACATCCTGCACGAGGTTACGGATTTGGTCTTTGGGGGCTATAGAAACGGTTTTGACCTTACGCGGCTGATTTCGCATCGCTTCCATATTGAAGATGCCATCTCTGCAATTGATATGGCCTCGCACCCGAAGGCGGACTCAATGAAGATCATGATTGAGCCTGTTGCTGGCGCGGGAGCAGAGTAGGAAGCGATTATGGCGACAAGTATGAGGGCCGCAGTCCTGCATGGACGGGAAGACATACGTATCGAGAGCGTTCCAGTGCCCAGCGTAGAGCCAGGGGAACTGATTGTGCGCGTGGGCGCTGCGTTAACATGCGGAACCGACCTGAAGGTTTTTCGTCGTGGCTATCATGCGCGGATGATTGTGCCTCCGGCTCTCTTTGGCCATGAACTGGCGGGTACCGTTGTGGAAGTGGGCAAAGGCGTAACAGACTTTGCTCCGGGTGATCGTGTGGTGGCGCTCAACTCGGCGCCATGCGGAACTTGTTATTTTTGCGAGCGAGGACAGGAAAACCTTTGCGACGACCTGCTTTTTAACAACGGTGCATATGCTGAATACATTCGAATTCCGGCGCGCATTGTCGCCAAGAATACGTTGCACATTCCGGATCATGTGCCGCTGGAACATGCTGCTCTGACCGAGCCGTTGGCGTGTGCCGTGCATGGCTTTGAGGATTCACATCCGCGACCGGGCGACATGCTCGCCGTTATTGGGGGAGGACCACTGGGCCTAATGATGGTCCACGTAGCGGCGCTTGCCGGTTGTGAAGTGATTTCAGTCGTCCGGCATGATGGCCAGGTGGAGGCGGCAAGGCAACTGGGCGCCGCTCATGTGGTACAGGCGAGCACGATTCGCAAGGCCATTCGGGACACTCGCGCGCTCACGCCCAAGGATCGTGGTGTAGATATCGCCATTGAGGCCGTGGGGCTGCCGGAGGCATGGGAGGAGGCAGTCGCGATGGTGCGCAAGGGCGGAACTGTTAACTTTTTTGGTGGCTGTGCGGTTGGTACCCACGTAAATCTCGATACGAATCGGATTCACTACAGCGATATCACAATGCGCGCCACCTTCCATCACACTCCTGCCATTTGCCGCAAGTCCCTTGAGCTTATCGCGAGCGGACGATTCCAGGCTAGTGCGTTTATCACTGGGCATGCGCATTTATACGAGCTCAATCGAGTATTTGAGAAGCTGATGAAGCGTAGTAGCGAAATCAAGACTGCAATTGTGCCTTGAGACGACGCCATGACTACGGGAACTCTACAATCAGAAAACGAGGCAGAAGCCATGCAGCGACTACTGGCACGTGGCTGGGCCGCGTTGCCTGCGTCGTATCGGATGCCGGAGGTACCGCAATCACCCGAGGAGGCGCGCGCATGGTGCAGACGGCTTGCAGAGTCGCACTACGAGAACTTTCATGTGGCATCCTGGTTTTTGCCCAAGAAGTTTCTACCGCATTTTTACTCAATTTATGCGTACTGCCGCGTATCTGATGATCTTGGCGATGAAGTAGGTGACCCGCAAGTGGCACTTGCACTTCTTGATATGTGGAACCACGAACTTGATGCATGCTACGAAGGACAAGTTCGTCATCCCGTCTTCGTTGCACTCGCTGAAACCATTCGAGACTGCTCCATTCCCAAAACACCCTTTGCGGATTTGCTGAAGGCATTTCGCCAGGACCAGACCATAACACGGTACGAGACTATGCAGGACGTTCTCGGCTATTGTCGTTATTCGGCGAATCCTGTGGGACACCTTGTGTTGTATGTTTGCGGTTATGCGGATGAAGAGCGGTTCCGCCTTTCAGATGCCACATGTTCTGCTCTACAACTTACCAACTTCTGGCAAGACATTCGCGTGGATTATCCGAAGGGGCGCATTTACTTGCCTCAGGAAGATATGCGCAGGTTTGGCATAACTGAAGAAACAATCGCGCAAGGGGTCGCAACGCCGGCATTTCGCTTGTTGCTGAGACATGAAGTGGACTATACACGCCGCCTTTTCGAGCAGGGGCTGCCTTTGATCGGCATGGTGGATCGTAACCTTGCGATTGATCTGGATCTTTTTAGCCGTGGTGGGCTTGAGGTTCTGCATGCCATCGAGCGGCGTCACTACGATGTTTTGAGTGCGCGCCCATCCATCTCGAAGGGAACCAAGATGTCACTCGCACTGCGCGCGCTAAGTAGTATGCTGCTGCCCTTTATGCGGCTGCGTGGCTTGCGCATAGGAAAGGCAGCTTGACGCACAACGTAACATTAGAGCAGGCCTACGCGATTTGTCGCGCCATTGCACGGCGCGAGGCAAAGAATTTTTATTATGCATTCGTGGCACTGCCTACTGATCGCAAGAATGCCATCTGCGCGATTTATGCATTTATGCGAAAGGCAGACGACCTGGCGGACGATGAAAGCATGCCGCGTGAAGAACGCAGGCGTTGTCTAGAGGCTTGGCAGGGACAATGGCACAATGTGTGCGCCGGTGCCATGACAGAGGATCCAGTCTTTATTGCCACACGAGACGCGACTGAGCGGTTTCAGATTCCACTGAATCTGCTGGATGATCTGATTGCGGGTACCACGATGGACTTGAGGTCAGACGGAATCCAGGCGCCCAATACTTATCCGACATTTGCCGATCTTTATTCATATTGCTATTTGGTGGCGTCAGTTGTAGGACTGGTGTGCATACATATATTTGGCTATACCGATGCAGCAGCGGAGAAGCTCGCAGAGGAAACTGGCATAGCATTCCAACTCACAAACATCTTGCGCGACGTGGCGGAGGATGCCTCACGCAATCGCGTGTATATACCGCTGGAAGACTTAGCTGCACATGGTCTGACTTTGAGTTGCTTATTGGAGAGGAGGGTTGGCGCACCACCAACCTCCAATGAGCGCGCTCTGTTAGCTGAACTTGCCGCCCGCGCGGAGACATACTACGCGTCGGCGGAGGCCTTGCTACCACTCATTGATCCGGAAAGCAGGCCTGCGTTGTCGGTGCTCGTCTCGATTTACCACGCGTTGCTTCAGAGAATATGCAGCGCGGGCTACGATGTGTTTACACGGCGGAGAAGTGTACCGCTAACACAAAAGCTTAGGATCCTTCTCATCGGGATCACGCGCATGGCTGTAGCACGCGTCTTTGCCTAGGTGGCTCAAATTGAACAGATCGGCTAACAACTCGCGGAATGGAGCGCGCACAGTTGCAGTCATTGGTGGCGGAATAGCTGGCATGAGCGCCGCTTGTGCGCTGGCCGAGGCAGGCTATCACGTGCAGCTTATAGAGCGCCGTGGCTATCTTGGTGGACGGGCGTCATCCTACCTGCATCCTGGCGTGGGTGAGGTGATCGATAACTGTCAACATGTACTCTTTGGTTGCTGTACGAATCTTGTTGGGTTTTACGAACGCATCGGTGTTGTAGACAAAATCAAATGGAGCTGCGAGATGACCATGATTGAGCCCGGCGGTCGTCGCTCGCAGCTTGGTTCTTCGTGGCTTCCTGCTCCGCTGCATGGACTGCCGAAACTGATGGCTGCTAGCGCCTTTAGCTTTGCAGACAAGATTTCTCTCGGGCGCGCTTTTGCGGCTCTCATGCGCCGTGCGCCTCAAAACTCAGCTGAGAGCCTTGGATCCTGGTTAGTGCGGAACGGTCAGACACAAGGTTCTATCGAACGATTCTGGCGTCTTGTGATTTCCAGTGCGCTGAATGCTGATCTTGATAGCATCGCCTTGCCCTATGCTGCTAAGGTCATTCGAGAACTCTTCATGAACTCAACGCATGCAGGCAGCATGGGCATGAGCACGGTACCGCTTAGTGAACTATATGCTGGCGCAGAGCAATATCTTTTCCAGCGGCAGTCAGACATTTTACTGAATACGAATGTAGAAAGTGTACGGTGGGATTCGTCAAGCTCACAGTGGATGCTTTCCACCCGAGCCGGGGACGTGTCAGCGCATTTCCTGGTGCTTGCGCTGCCTTTTGAAGCGATGGCGAAGTTGCTGCCACACATGCCCGTGGCCGCTGGCGTAGAACGACTCAAGCAGCAGATTCATCAGCATCAGCACTGGCCCATCTGTAGTGTTCATCTCTGGTTCGACCGTGAAATCACAGCTCTTGATCACGCGGTGTTGCTTGATCGGGAGCTTCACTGGATGTACAACAAGGGGCGCCTGCAGCCGTGGCGCAAGGTGAATGGGAGCTATCTAGAACTGGTGGTTAGCGCGTCGAAAAAGTTTGCAGAGCTGCCGCGTGAACGCGCAATTGACCAAGCTGTGAAGGAACTCGCAGAGTTCTTCCCGGAAGTTTCTACTGCTCGTCTTGAAAAAGCCGCATTGGTGAAAGAGATTCGTGCCACGTTTGGCGTACCTCCCGGGATTGATGAGGCGCGGCCGTTCGTGGCTTCACCATGGCCCAACTGCTTCCTCGCTGGTGACTGGACCGCGACGGGCTGGCCTTCCACAATGGAGAGCGCGGCGCGCTCGGGGCATATTGCGTCAGAGGCGCTTTGTGAAATAACAGGTGAGAAGCGCGCCTTTCTCGTTCCTGATCTCAAGCCGCAGGGACTGATGCGCCTGTTGTCTTAATTTGGTTCGAATTCTCTTATTGAGGTGGCTGGCTGAAGGCCATGGAGGACTTGCACTCTGCAATCTGGCGAGCGTGGCGTCGCGAGTGGACCGCCATCATCAGCATCATTTCGTAACACGTGACGCTTCCAAAAAGCGGGTGCATGGCATTCTGAGCGCGGAGGTCCGTGTTGCCAGCTCGAACGAAGTGGATGGACCGTGCACGTGCCGATACAAAGGCTTCCCGGGCTTGAGCCAGCGTTGAGAACTTTCCATGAGGCTTGGCCAAGTCCGGTGACTCAATCACGCGGGTTCGATCCATTCCACGCGAAAGGATCGCATCTTCGCGCCTTTCATTCGTGACACGCTTATCTGATGGAGTAGCTTCCTGGATTCGAGCGAAGAGATAATCTTCCGTGAAGACAAGATGTTCGATGCAGTCAAGGATAGACCAATGCTTCGGAGATGGCCTGTGGAGAGCCCCTACCTCTGATATGTCCTGCAGGCCTTGAAGCACCTCACGCAGCCCCGATTCCAGATGTTCCAATAACGTCGACCTGTCATGAGTATCCATGAGTGAGCCCCAGATAGCCTGATGGTGTGAATCAATGCGCAAGGAAGTAGACGCCAATGCACACAAGCACTGCTGCAGTCCAGCGACGACGATCTACATTTTCCTTGAGGAAGAGCTTTGCTGCAATGGCGTTGGTGACCAGCGTGAGAGATGCCGAGGCTGGTGCGACCAGGCTCAAATCCAGATGACTAAGCGCGAAAAGAAGCGCAAAAAATGCCAGCGCCAGAAATCCTACTCCAGCAAAGAACAGCGGACACGTGACGACTGCCCGGATGGCCCCTTTCAGGCCCGTAACCGCGCGAATTTCGTCGAGGTCACCGATGGATTTCATGGCGGCGGCAGTCAGCACTTCACCAGCCGTCGAACTGAGAATGATCGAGCCGATCATCGCTGCAGCGATCCATGGTCCGGGGTGAACATGAGAGGAGGGAATCATCATCGAACGTGTTCCTCCTCTACGGCTTCTGCGGGCCTGATAGCGTAAGTGGGATTTGACTGGTCTATTGCACCTTGTGCGTGAGATGAGGTTTCGGTGAATGATGGACCCTGCGCAACAAAGCCTACGCCAACGGTAATGAGTACAATGCCTGCCCAGCGCATCAGTGAGATAGGCTCATGCAGCCAGAAGCGCGAGAGAAGCGCGACGATGACGTTGCCGAAGGCGGTGGCAGGTAGAACGAACGTTAAGTCAGCCCAGGACAGAGCCGTGAGATAACTGGCAAAGAAGCCAATCAACAGTGTGATGCCTGCCGCGATCCACGGGGTGAAGACCGCTGCAATGAGTGTGCCGGGATGAGCTAGAGAAATAGGCGCCAAGCTGGTCATGCCGCGAGAAAGACACGTATCGCCCAACGGTGCACAGAGGGCGACCAGCCCCAGGATCACATATTGCCGCGACGTGAGTGTATGATGCACCATTTGGACTTCAAAATTCCTTGCTGCTACTGAAAGAAAAGGAGGGCGGACGCTGTGCGCCGCCCTCGGTGAAATCTGACTTCACGCTGTTACGCGCCCGCGCTCACCGGAGCGGGAGGGTCAGCCTGGCGGCTGCGCGCCTCCTTGACCATTTTGTTGCGCTGCGCGCGGAGCTTCAGGAAGGCCTTTGCCTCGACGTAGAGGCGTGGAATGTCGCGGTTGACGATCGCCTTCCAGATGACGCGGAATGCCGCCTTGGGCCTGAAGTAGTACTCGTCATAGAACTTATGCACCATCTCCATGACGTAGTCCGTAGGCAGGC
>JAKAFB010000093.1 GCA_021818105.1 Acidobacteriota bacterium | reverse complement strand
TTTTTATCAGGCGGCGGGTGAGAAGGCGATGGCGAAGGCAGAGTTTGACAAGACGCGCAGCCTGCAGAAGGCCGCCGACGAAAGTATCTTCAGCAAGTTGAAGGAGGCGCAGGAAAAAGGCAAGCCGAAGGAGACGAACCCTGACGCTCCGCTGAGCAAGTGAGGGTGATGCGGCAACAAAAGAATCCGTCTTACTTTGGCTTCGGCTGAGCTTGCAAAGTTGACGGCGGCTTGGAAGCGATCACTCCTTCGCCTTCGCGTACTGTGTAGAAGCGGTCGGCTTTAAGGTTGCTGAGGATCTCAACTTTTCCATCGGGCCACAGGACGCGCGTTTTTTCGGCTTGCAAACTATCGCCCAGTCCGAAGTGCAAGCGTAGATCATTTTGTGACAGGTAGCTACCGCCACTCAACACTTCGCCGGTTTGCGTAAAGCCGCCAGCGGTGACAAGCACACGGGCATTCAGAGCCAGACGATTGCACTTGACGCCTTCCAGTTGGAAGCTGATCCAGTGATGTGGCGGCCCGCCCTCCGGGCGCAGAATCATGGGCTGGCCCACCAGATTCTCAATTACTGCTTCAAGCCTGCCGTCGTTGAACAAGTCGCCAATCGCCATGCCGCGGCTCACCTGCGGAATCTGGATTGCAGGCCCGGCCTCTTTGCTGATGTTTCTGAACGTGCCGTTCCGCAGATTGGCGAATAACAGCTTAGGCTGCTCATATTTCGCGTGCAGCAGCGGATTGTCCATCTGGGGATACACATGTCCGTTCACGAGGAAGAAGTCTTCCCATCCATCATTGTCAAAATCCACGAAGGCATCGCCCCAACCCACATAGCCCGTAGTGTTTCGTGCTATGCCTGAAGGGATGGAGATGTCGCTGAAGAGCATATTGCCGTCATTGCGATAGAAAGCCGCGTATTCATTATCAAAATGCGAGATGAGCAGAGACATGCGCCCGGTGTGCAGATAGTCACCGACGGCAATGCCCATGTTGGCTTGCCGCGCGCCGTCCTCACTGAGCCCCACGCCGGAGGTGAAGCCGGCATCCTCGAAGTGGCCCTTGCCGTCTCCCTGATACAGGTAGTTAGGTTGGCTGTCATTCGCCACCAGCAGGTCCAGCTTGCCATCGTTGTCGAAGTCGGACCAGACGGCTGTGAGACCGAAGCGATGCTCGGGATCATCCACGCCGGCTTTCTTAGAAACATCGGTGAAGGTTCCGTCGCGGTTGTTGTGGTAGAGCGAGTCAGGAGATCCCTTCAGACCACGCGGTCCGCATTGCACGTCGATGCCCATGTATCTGCACGTAGTGCTCGAACCAAAAACGGGCAGGTCATCCAAGCGAAGGTCCACGTAGTGCGACACAAACAGATCAGCCCATCCGTCGCCGTCGTAGTCGCCGAAGGCCGCTCCTGTGGCCCACTGCGTATCACCGGCGATCCCTGCGGTTTTTGTGGCATCGGTGAATGTGCCATCGCCGTTGTTGCGATAGAGAACTACGCCGCCAAAGCATGTGACGAGGAGGTCGGGCCAGCCGTCGTTGTTGTAGTCGCCGACTGACGCACCCATGGCCCAGCAAGGGTAACCGACGCCGGCTATGTCTGTAACATCGGTAAAGGTTCCGTCATGGTTGTTGTGGTAGAGGGCGCTGCGCGACTTGACGCCGTGGAGTGCCATTTCAACACTCTGTGCGTTTGTGAAATAGATATCGGGCCAGCCATCGCGGTCGTAATCAATCAGAGCGACGCCCCCGCTCATGGACTCAATAATGAACTTCTGTTCCGGGCTGGAGACATGCTCGAAGTGGATGCCCGTCGAGGGGGTGATATTCACGAGTTGCGGATACGTTGGAATCTCGGAGCTTGCCTTTTGGCTTGCAGCGTGCTGCGTGGCTGGCTGCTGTGCCATCGGCGCCGGTGCGCTGGAATCTGAGTTTTGTCCCAGAGCTCCAAGGGCCCAAAACAGGGCCAATGGAGCGAGCATGCGCACAGGCAGATACATCAGAATTACTTTACGATAGTTATCCCGGTATGCGGCAAAGTTACGAAACGCCGCAGGCGGCAACGGCCTCTGCTTCAGAGGAGAAAACACTGAACAGGGCAAGGATCCCAACCATCTTGAATGTTTTGGAGACCAAGGGAACCGGATTCACCAGCTTGGTGTCGCCCCCGGCTTTCTTGGAAAGGCGCAGCGCATTCACGATCGAGCCGATTCCCGACGAATCAATATAGGGCATGGCCTCGAGGTCAAGGATCAGCTGAACATGGCCCTCGGCGAGGGCAGACTGGAATGCGCTTTCAAACTGCGCAATCGAGTCACCCCCTGTCAGGCGCCCCTTGACCTTCAACGTGCAAATGCCGTTGCCCTGCTTGATGTCCAGATCCATGTCTCCCCCGTAGCAGTGAAGAATTCGCTTTACACGGCATGCATGACTTGCTAGGCTCCAACTACTCCAGAAATCATATATGGAGTAGTCTAGCTGTCAAGCATTGTCCCCACCACCATCGGGTTACTTGAGACATGTCCCCGCTTACCAGTGCTGCTGTTGAGGTTGCCGCATCGCTTTTGACTGCACCCGATGCAGCCACACGTGCATCCCTTCTAGCGTCCGCGCTTGTCGACCAGTTCCGGGACAGCGCCTGTGCCGTGCATCGGTTGTCACGGCAGGATGAAGCGGCAAGCTGGACATGCCTTGCTGTCGCTGGAGCCATCTCAGTGGAGCAGACATCCCTGAGAGAAGACAGCCGAATCGTTGTACGGCTGCTGGACGATGCGCGGAAGCCGTTCATTTACTCTGCAGACGAAATTCGACGGGAAGATTATGCGCATCTGCATACGAGCCGTTCGATCACCTCATTGGCCTATCTGCCTTTGCTGCACAATGAAGAGCTGATAGGCGCCATGGAGGTGGTGGCCTTTACCTCCCAACTGCGCATGTCAGACCTTGAAGCGCAGGAACCGCTCCTGCAACTGGCTGTTCCAGCGATTCTCGCGGCAGAGGAGTTTGAGAGCCAGCGCCAGACGCTGCTCGACTCCGTGCACCGGATGACGCAGCTCTATGACCTTGAGAAATCACTCAATGCCACCCTCGATCTGGACGAGGTCATTGCCATGGTTCCGGGCAAGGTGGCATCCATGTTGGCCTGCCAGGCAATACATCTCTGGATGTTTGACGGCGACGAATTGCGGCTGGTTGGCAGCAGCGGCCAGGATGGCACGGTAAGCGTGGGAACGACACAGGCACCAGGGGAAGGCTATGTGGCGGATATGGCCGAGACAGGCGAGACGCTGCTGATTGCCGATGCCGCGGATGAACGGCTTGCGCACCGTAATGCTACCGGCAATGAATCAGACAGTCCGGCCATTACGAATGCGCTGCTGGTGCCCCTGTTGCAGGATGAAGCCGAGATCGGCGTGCTGGAAGCAGTGAATCGGGACGAGCATCCGTTTGACGAAGACGACGAGTTCTTTCTGATGACCGTTGCGGAGACGGTGAGCAGCGCGCTGAAGAACGCAAGCCTGATGTTGGCTGAGCGCAAGCTGGAGATTCTGAAGACGCTGGTACATGTAAGCTCAGAGATCACCTCCACGCTGCGTCTGGATCGCCTGCTGCAGATTATCGTCAACAGTCCGCAGCATGTCCTGCCCTATGAGCGTTGCTCTGTCGCGCTTGACCATCGCGGACGATTGCAGTTGAAGGCCGTCTCGGGTCTGTCTGCATTGCCGCTTGGCGATGAGAATGTCGAACGCCTGCATGGGCTCATGCGCTGGCTCTCGACGCAGCCAGAACTTGTGCATCTCCGCAGGCATGAGGGCAAGGAAGCCGAGGAAGAGCCGGAGATCCCGCCCGTTATCCAAAAGTATTTTGACGAGGCCGGCTATCGTGGCCTGTATGCCTTGCCGCTGAACGACGACCAGGGACGCGTGGGCGTGCTGGTCTATGAAAGCAGTGATCCCGATTTTCTCGATCTTCCGCATATCGAGATGATCAAGGTGCTGGCGGGGCAGGCCACGGTGGCGATTCGCAATGCGATGCTCTACCGCGAGGTTCCGCTGATTGGCTTGATTGAGCCGCTGGTGCAAAGGAAGCAAGCTCTGCTGCGCAGCAGCCGCAGCCGTCGCATTGCCTATTCTGCCGTCATTGCGGGCTGCGCGCTGTTTCTTGCCTTCTTCCCCTTGCCCATGCGGGTTTCGGGTGACGCTGTCGTCGCGCCGCAGCATCTGGTGACGATTGCCGCGCCAGTGGATGGCAATGTAATGGCGGTCTATACACATGAAGGACAGCGCGTGAGCACGGGCTATGAGCTAGCCGCCATGAATGATTGGCAGTGGCGCACTGACCTGGCAGCCGCGGAGGCGCAGTACCAGGAAGCTGTGCTGCGCATGAACGACGATCTTGCGCATGGATCCGCCTTGGCTGGAGCGGACCGCGCGCGCGTGGAGTATCTGCGCTCGGAGGTAGAGCGGGCACGGACCCGCCTGACGAATGCGGAGCTGCGATCTCCCATCGCAGGCATCGTGGTGACGCCCAACTTGCAGAATGCCGCGGGCGAACACCTGGATGCGGGCGCACCGTTTGCACAGGTGCTCGATCTGTCTTCAGCAACCATGCGTGTTGCGGTTGCAGAGCGCGATGCAGTGTTGTTGCAAGCCGGCCAAAGCGCGGCCATTAAATTGGACAGCTATCCGGAGCGCACGTGGCACGGCCAAGTTGCGGTGGTCAGCCCAGAGGCGCATGCGGCCGATGGTGATCGTACCTTTGCGGTGGAGATTCCGCTCACGAATTCCGATGCGACACTTCGCGCGGGCATGTCGGGCCGCGGCAAGGTCTTTATTGGGTGGCGACCGGCGGGGTATGTGCTGCTGCGCAGGCCGGCACTGTGGATTTGGCAAACGCTTTGGGACTGGATTGGGTGGTGAATATGAACGGTCGTTGCGCGCGCCTAAGGCAATCTGCTGCCGCCGCGCTTTGCGTGGCCACGGGACTTGTGTGTTTCCTCTCCGGCTGCGATACGCATACAGAAGCAAGGACGCAGGATGTTGCAGTGGCCAAGGCGACTCCCATGGCATCCGCGCCTGTTGCGGCTGCGGCCTCTGTGCCGCAACCCGGATCTGCCGACCCAAAGTCGTTCATCACCACTGGTCCGCTGGTGGCCGAACAACAGGCGGACATTGCAGCAGAACGGGACGGCCGCATCGCAAATATCTACGTGCAGATTGGCGACCGCGTCACAAAGGGACAATTGCTTGCGATGCTCGATGACCGCATCCTGCGCTCTGTTTGCGAGGCGCAGAAAGCGCGTATCGGCGCTGCCGAAGCAGAGGCGCGAAGCTGGGCATCCGAGCAGAAGACCGCCGAGGCTGACCTGCGCCGGGCCGACCAGATGCGTGCCGACAAGATCATTAGCGAAGAAAACTGGGAGCACGCAAAATATCGCGTGGAGGAAACGATTGACGAAGTGGCCCGCTACCGCCAGCAGCAGCTTGCGGCAGAAGCGGATCTGCAAACTGCCACAGCGCAACTTGAACAGTCGCGCATCGTAGCGCCTTTTGACGGCGTTGTGGGGCGAAGTTCCGCACGACTTGCACAGGAAGTGAAGACGGGTGATGTTCTTTTCTGGATTACAGCAGAGGCCCCGCTGCACGTTCTGTTTACGGTTCCCGAGACGCAGATGGCAGGTTTTACTGTGGGAAGGGAGTTGGAGCTCACAACTGCGGACTATTCTGGGCTGCACCAACGGGCAAGGATTCTGCGCGTGAGCCCCGTAATTGACCCCGCCAGCGGCAGCGTGCAGGTGGTGGGCGAGGTGATGCGCCCATCACATCTGCTGAAGCCGGGCATGACCATGCAGGTAAGACTTGCACCATGAACCTGAGCGAAGCACTCGACGCCGCACTGCCGGAGATTCCGAAAGCGCGTATTGCGCGCAGCCGACCGCCACGTCTGGATCCGGATCTCATCGTTCGCGAAGATGTGCTCGACGGCGAGCCGGTGATAGGTATTTTGCAGCGCGAAATGGCCAGCTTCTTTCGCTTCTCACCGTCACAGTGGGAACTTGCGCAATTGTTCGACGGCGTTCGCTCTTTTGAGGAGATTGCCGAGGCGTTCACCAGCAAGACGGGCTCGCTGATTGATGTTGAAGAGGTGCGCCAATTCGCGGATAGTCTTGAGGATTCCGGACTTTGGTATAAGACAGCGCAGGAGAAAAATCTGGCGCTGAACGAAAAGCTGATTGCGCAGCGCCAGCGACGCAGCAGGGCCAAAATCAATTTTGCGCATATCAGTTTTTCAGCGTGGGATCCGGATCGTTACCTCGGCTGGCTGGACGGCATTGCCGGCGACTTTATTTACAGCCGGTGGTGTGTAGTCGCAGCAGTTCTGCTGTTCGTGTTTGAGACTGCGGTCTTCGTCTCCACGTGGAAGTTCATGGAGCCGGACATCATCACCTTCTACTCGTTCACCAACAAGAGCTTCCTGGATATTGCACAGTTTTGGCTTCTGCTGCTGTTTGTGGGTTTCATTCATGAGTCTGCGCATGGTCTTACGTGCAAGCATTATGGCGGGCAAGTGCACAGCATGGGACTGATGTTTCTTTATCTGGCGCCTGCGTTCTACTGCGACGTGACGGAGAGCTGGGCTTACGCCACCAAGCTGCAGCGGCTGGCAACGATTATTGCCGGCATCTGGATTGAGCTGATGATCTGCGGTTTTGCCATGATTGTGTGGTACAACACGGCCCCTGGAGCGTGGCTGCACGACTTCATGTACCAGATCATTTTGTTGACGGGCATCGCGGTGCTCGTGCTCAATCTCAATCCGCTCATCAAGCTGGACGGCTACTACTTTCTGACGGAAGTGATTGAGATTCCGGATTTGAAAGAGCGCTCCACGGCTTTCCTGTCCGCGTGGGTTCAGCATCACTTGCTGCGCCTGCCCGTGAGCGTGCCCGTTGTGCCCCGGCGCCGAGTGCTGCTCTTCGTGAGCTATGCGTTCATCTCAGGGTTGTACAGCTATACGCTGCTGTTTTTTGTGGTGCGCTTTGCGTTCAATGTGACGTACGCGTGGGTTGCTGAATTTGCCCTTATCCCTGCGGGGGCTCTGGCGTTTGTCATCTTCCGCTCGCGTCTTCGCTCGCTGCGCGGCGTGGTCGCGCAAATGTGGGAGCAGCGATTCGGCGCGCATATTCGCTGGCGTCCGGTTCATACGATTGGGACTGCGTTACTGCTGGGGCTCTTCTTTCTGCCGCTATGGCGCGATCGCGAAAATGCCTATTTTGTTCTTGAACCGCTGCATGCACACACGGTACATGCAGCGGTTCAAGGCCGCGTGAACGCAGTATATGTGCGCGAAGGCCAGGTGGTTCGCAAGGGTGAACCGCTGCTGCGCATGACCAGCATTACGGCCGGCGGGATGCAATCGTATGCCACGGAACGGACCAGGAGCGCACGGTATCAGGCCTTCAGCGCAGAGATGCAAGGCAAGAGCATCGGCACAGCAGCAGCACAGCAAAGCGCAGCCGAGCGCATGACTGGCATCGCGAACGAGGCGCAATCGTCGCTGGTGGTGACTGCGCCGGAAAATGGAACGGTACTTGCGCAGGATCCTGAGCTCCTGCGGGATCAGGACGTTGCCTCGGGTCAGGCTCTGCTGGATATTGCCGATGCGGGGGCACGCATCGCGCGCGTATATATTCCGGCGGGCGAGTTGCAACGCATCCCCGTGGATGCTGAGGTGGCGCTTGTGCTGCCGGGAAGATTCTCAGTGCTTCGGCTGCGGCTGGCGCCGCTGGGCGGCGATGCAGTTCCACTGCCTGCCGGGTTGATGGGCAAGCAAAAGTTCAAGGGCATGACGCTTCCGGTCTTCTATTGCTCGCGCATACTCTTGCCGGCGCAGGATGGTCAGCTCTTGTATGGCCTGTCAGGAGAAGCAAAGATCTTTGGCGCCCGACGCAGCATTGCCGAACGTGCCGGCGTGGCAGTGTACGACCTGGTGAGGGCGCATGTGTGGTGAGACAAAAACGGCGACCTCAATGGGTCGCCGCTCATGCTCTGCAGTGATCTGATGTCGCTTTCTAGATATATCTATCGTCTCCGACCGTAGTCGCAGATTCGGCTGGCATCAAACAGCAATTACACCACCCGTGCATTGATCATCTTGGCGGCCATAGTGGTCTTCATAGTGGTCTTCATGGTGGTCTTCATCGCGGTCGCGGTGGCCATCTTTGCGCTGTTCACCGAGGCTCCGACCTTCGCGGCCTGCTTCTTGGTGGACTTGGTTGCGGGCGTATTGCTGATCAGGGACTTTTTCTGGATTGCCATTGACTGTCTCCTCGGGGAATTCTGACTTCAACCTTGTGCCCTTCCTTTGTGCATCCATCGTGCCAAACTCGCGTCATTACGGGAAGATTCTGCAAAATGCTGAAAAAACTTAGCTTGCTGCAAGGCTATGAAGAATGGTCAGCAAGGCGGTTCTTGATGGATGGGTGAAAAATTAAACGATGATGGGTTAATTTCTCACCGCACCTCGGCTAGATTGAGTATTTCCGGCAGAGATACTTCATGCGCTGTACGTCGATTTTGAGAAGGCGCGCGGCTGCTGTTTTGCTACCGTCGGCACGGCGGAGCGCGGTGTTCAGCAAGGCAATTTCAAGCTGGCGCAGCTGCTCGTCGAGGTTGGTGCCATCCTCTGGGATGAGGATGGCTTCCTGGGCGGCGAGGCTTGTCTCGACGACGCGGGCGGGTAGATTGGCGGCGTCGATTGTGTCGCCGCGCGTGGTGACGACGAGACGCTGGATAAGGTTTTCAAGCTCGCGTACATTGCCGGGCCAGGTGTGCTCTTCAAGTGCGGACAGCGCTTCCGGGGTGAGGCGCTTGACCGGAACTCTGTTGGCGGTGCAGTGGATCTGGAGGAAGTGGTCGCAGAGGAGCGTGAGATCTCCGTTGCGTTCGCGGAGCGGGGGCAACTGGATGGGCACGACGTGGATGCGGTAGTAGAGATCTTCGCGAAAGCGGCCGGTGCGGACCATGTCTTCAAGCGGTTCGTTGGTGGCGCAGATGAGGCGGAAGTCGATTTTTCGCAGGGTGCGGCCGCCAAGGCGCTGCACGTGGTGGTCTTCAAGGACGCGGAGGAGCTTGGTTTGCAGGGGGAGCGTGAGGGTGGCGATTTCGTCGAGGAAGAGGGTGCCGGTGTCAGCGAGTTCGATGTGGCCGGGACGCGACTCTGTGGCGCCGGTGAAGGCACCGCGCTCACTGCCGAAGAGCTCGGACTCGATGAGATTTTCAGGCAGGGCAGCGCAGTTGAGGCGGATGAAGGGCTTGTTGGCGCGCGGGCTGAGGGCGACGATGGCGCGGGCGACAAGCTCTTTGCCGGTGCCGCTTTCGCCTCGGATGAGGATGTTGATGTTGCTGCCGGCGACCTGCTGGATGGCGTCATAGACGAGGCGCATGGGCTCGCTGGAGCCGATGAAGTCCTGGAATCGACTGGACTTGAGGGCCTGCTGGCGCATGCGGTCGCGATCAGCTTCTTCAGTGCGGCGGCGGACTATGTCCACGAGGGTCATGCGCAGTTGAGCAAGATCGACGGGGCTGCGGAAGTGGGCGTCAGCACCGGCGTCGAGGGCCTGCTTTTGCAGGGTGATTGTGCGCTTGCGGGTGAGGGAGAAAAGCGTGACGTTGTCGTGCAAGCGGCGGAGATCGTGGAGCGCGGCGAGGCCGATGGAGGGATCGTCGTCGTGGATGTCAATGTCGAGCAGGATGGCGGCGGCCTGGGCTTCGCGCGTCCAGCGGGCAAGGTCGCTGAGGTCTTCGTGGACGGCGAGGCGAAACCAGGGCGCCAGTTCCGGCGTGACCGCGTCGAGGAACTCCTGATCCTGCTGGGTGACGATGCAGACCAAGGGCAGCGCCTCGTTCGGCGCCGAAAAGGATTTCAGCCCAAGAGTTCTGCGTGGGGAAGCCATACCGCATTCTACTCACGAAGAAACAGAGTGCAAGTAGCAGATCCCTGCAGCATTGCGGCGCGGGTAAGCCGGGTGTTTCACAGAAACGCGAAATTATCGGCAAACTTTCTGTGGAAAAGAAAAATATTCAAGGGGGGGTGGGGGTATCCCCTCAGCCTCCGGGTTTTCCTGCCAGCTTTGTGGCGCGGGTGCCGACTGGAGTTGTGGTTCTGACTTACTTTTTTATTGTGCGACAAGCGGGGGAAATTGTCGGCAAACCGTGCGGAGATTTTTGCGGCCCACCCTTATCTGTAGATGGCGCGGTAAAGGGAGGGCGAAACGGTGGCTGGGTTGGGTTCGTGCATTCCCACCCAAGTCGCCCGCTGGGGCGGACGAAATGGATGGGGCACCCATTTTTTGTGGTGGGGAAATGGAAGAGGTACACCTCCCACCTGCGCGAACTGAGCGAATCATTTGATTGACTTCCGCGGAGACCAGGGGGATAATTCTGCAACTTCCCCCCTTACATTCAGGGGTAATACATTCTGGGACAACTAAAGAGAATCACGGGCCAAGGGACCAGAAAGAATCGTGTACCGGGAGGTCAGTGATGGCGACTGCGTCAGTGGCGCAGAACAGGCGTGCGATGTGGCATGCGCGCGGAACGTGGAGCGCGCGCGAAGACCGGGTGCCTTCAGCTGTGTTGCTGGGCGTGCTGTGGGTTGGAATGATCGCCGGTTTCGGCGTGGACTTTCCGAGATATCTGAGTGAGAAGCCGCCGGCGCCTTTGATTGTGCATGTGCACGCAGCTGTGTTTACGGTGTGGATGCTGATCCTGACGGCGCAGGTGATGCTGGTGATG
>JAKAFB010000016.1 GCA_021818105.1 Acidobacteriota bacterium | reverse complement strand
CCATTGCTCGGCGCATCGGCCGAAAATCCGATAGGCTAATGCAAGCTGTGTTGCGCGCACAAGCAGCGCTTCAATGGAGGCGGGTCTTGATAAGACGCTGGCTGCAAAGAGTAGTCGTGATTCTGATCGCGGGCTTTGTGGCCGTGTATGTCGGCGATTGGGCCGTGTATCACCTTCGCGGCACGCCCAATGCACAAATCACGGTCAACCGTTACCTCTCCGTTCCGCTCAAGGGCAACAAGCAGGAGTACGACTACCTCGGCACCATGACCGTCACCTGTGCCCGCTCGCTGTTTCCGCAGGGCGCTCTCAGCCCTTGCTGGCAGGTGCGGCGCAATGCTGATCAGGGCCTGAAAATCTAGCTGTTGTGTCCCACACCATCACAACTCTTCGCTCACAAGACAGCGTGACCACGCTCACATCCCGCGCACATGATTTTGGGGGTACCATCGGATATCTTTCTCGCCGGAGGTGGCAGGGATGTACAGCCGCACGCAGAACGACAACGGCACCTACAACACGCGCTGCCTGTACTGCTTCATGACTATCGCCACAGCAGTCCAAACCACCGAAGAGCTGGAGTTGGAAGAGGCCGAGCATCTATGCCCAGAGAAGGCGCTGGCGCTCATGCTGGCGAGTCGTAACAGCACGCGCTCGCTCGTCCACCGAAGCTGACGCTACTTGTCCGCCGTGGCCGCTGGGGCAGCCTGCGACTGCGGCGGATGCGCGTTGCTGTTTGCGATCTTCTTGTACAGATCCTCATCCGCAGCTTTGTTCAGCTTGCTCGCCTTGTCAAACTCCACCCGGGCCTCTTCCTTCCTGCCCATCGAGCGGTAGAGCCGTCCCAGTCGCCAGTGCACGTTCACGTCATCCGGCATGCGCTTCGCCGCCTCGGTCAACACGCGCAAGGCCTCTTCATTGTGTCCTGTCTCGCTGTAGACAATTCCGAGGTCCAGATACGCAAGCGACAACGACGGATTCGTAGCAGCCACTTTGACAACCTTTTCCAGCAGTGGCTTTGCTGCCGCCATCTGGTTCATCTGGATATCCGCATCCGCCAGGTACAGCATCGCCTGCGCATGCGTCGGATCGTTGTCCAGCTCTGCCTGGAACTCCTTTGCCGCCTCCGGGTACTGCTTCTGCGCCCACAGCAGATATCCCAGCCCAAAGTGCGCATTCGGCTCCCTGGGGTTGGCCTTTACCGCCGCTCGAAACATCTGTGTGGCGCCGGCATTGTCCTTCATCTCATCCAGCGCCTCGCCGGCCAGCATATCCGCCTCGGCTGATTCGGGATTGATCTCCAGAATCTTCTTGTACACATCCAGCACATTCTTTGACTGCTTGGACCACAGGTAGCTATGCGCCAGCGCCAGCAGCAGCGGCAGGCTCGTCGCGTCCGCATCCGCCGCCTTCTGCAGATACGGCGCCGCCCCAGCATAGTCGGCCAGCCCGTAGTGCGCCATGCCCAGCAGCGTCGTCAATTGCAGCGCCATGGGCGACGTCGCCGGTTCCACCTTCAGCAGTGGCTCAAAGGTGGCAATCGCGCCTTTCAGTTCGCCAGCCTTGAACTGCGCCAGTCCCAAATTCAGTTCCACGCTGGGCAGCTTCGGTCCCAGCGTCAGCGCCTTGCGATACAGCGGGATTGCCTCTTTATACCGTCCCTGCCGAACCTCCAGCAGTCCCAGGTGCGCATACGGTTCGGGGTCCGCAGGATGCGCCTTTGCCAATGCGCGCCACGCCGCCTCAGCCTCAGCGTTTTTGCCCTGCTGCTCCAGCGCCAGCGCAGACTGCCGCAGATTCGGCCCCGATGCGGCTTGTGCCCAACATCCCATCCCGGCAAAGAGCCACACCAGTGCAATCCCCAAACCCGCAACCCGTCTCACACAATCCTCTTTCTGCATTGTGACTTCAAGCGCAACAGGCCGCCGTCCGTACGGCTTCCTCGCCCCGCGCCGTCACTCCTCCATTTTCTCTCTTCGCAAACCACTAGGGCAATTCTCTCAAGCAAAGAAAAAGGGCGCGGCAGGGGTTGCCCGCCGCGCCCTGGTTAGGGGTTCACTTAGAACACGAACTTGCCGCCCAGTTCGAGGTTGCGTGGATCCCACGCGCTCGTGATCTGGCCAAACTGGCTCGAACCATAGCTTGCATTCAGGCCATTCGGTTCAAAGTGGTTGAAGGTGTTGAACGACTCGAAGCGAAGTTCGAAGTGTGCCCGCTCTGTCACCGGGAACGACTTGTACAGAGAGGTGGTGAAGTTCACACGCCCCGGACCAACCACGGAATCCTTGCCGGCATTGCCGAAGCCCTGGTTGGGTCCGCCTGCCCAGGCCGGAGTCGGAGCAGAGAACATCGAGGTGTCAAACCACTCACCCCGCTTCTTGAGGTACTTCATCTTCCCGCTCACGTTCGGGCGGTTCGTGTAGCCGCCACCCAAGCCGATCGGGTCGTAGCTCAGCGAGAGGCCGGGACCCTGGTTCGCAGGAATCGTGCCATCCTCGACGATTGCAGTGCCGGCCAGCGTCCATCCGCTAAGGATGTACTTGGTCGCGCCGCTGCTATTCGCGAAGAAGGGCGTGTTGTAGACGTAGTTGATGCTGAGCATCTGGCGACGATCCAGCGCGCCGGAGCCCTTGTCATACTTCAGGTTCCAGGGGTTCGAAACCGTGCCAAGGTCGTAGCTGGTGATGTCGATTTCGTGTGACCAAGTGTAATCAACCTCGCCGCTCAGGCCCCACTTGTTCTGGAGACGAACGCCGGTCTGGAAGCCGTTGTAGTTGCCGTTGGTGGTGTTTTCTTGCTGGTTGATCCCGCCAAAGCCCTGGTAAGTGCGATACAAGTTCGGGTTGGCGAGGTTGCTGCAGTTGTCACCAGCGTAGTTGTTGTTGCCGTCACCCGCGTTGCAGCGAAGGCTGAGGTCAGAGTTGATCGAGTAAGTGTTGATCGCACGCTCGATGTTCTGATGCCACGCGATATTACCCACGTACTGGATAACCCACACAACCGACGGTGCCAGCTCATGCTGCACGCCCAGGCTGAACATGGCGACCGCAGGAGCTTTGTACGTATGGGCCAGGTTGGTCAGGCCGGACGGGAAAACAGGCAGCGAAGCCGTTTGGCCCGTAACCCAGCTCTTGCTCGGCGTGGTGAGGTACACGTTGGACGCACCCGGGTTGTAAGCGAACGGAGGCGTCGTTGCTGCGTTGTAGATGTCGTTGCCTTGCATGCGCTCGAAGAAGGTTCCAAAGCCACCACGGAGAACGGTCTTGCCCGTTCCGAAGAGGTCTTCAGAGAAGCCTACGCGAGGCTGCAGCGTGTTGTAGTCGTTGTTGACCAGACCGTGCGGGAATCCGTTCACTCCTGCAAGACCGATGCCGTTCAGGTAATAGGAAATGCCGTTGACCTTCTGGAAGCCCGGTCCATTGGGATCCATCGAGTTGTCTGCATTCCAGATCGGCGCCTGGCTGGTGTAGTACAGGCTCGGGTCAAAGTTGGAGACATAGTTCTGACGCTCCCACGCGTGCGGCAGAGCATCATAGCGCAGGCCAAGCTGCAGGCTCAGGCGCGGGGTCACGTGCCAGTTGTCCATCGCATACACTGACGGCGTCTGGTTCACGTAGTGGCGGATGGAGCCCTCCATGAACTGCGAGTAGCTTCCAGCGATACCCATCAACATGTCCATGAACGAGTCGTTCGACAGGTTGCCGAAACCAAAGTTGCCTTCGGTGTCGCCGAACAACTGCTGGTTCTTGGTGTAGCGGTTGTAGCTAAAGCCGAACTTCATGGCATGCTTGCCCTTGGTGTAGGACACATCCAGCTTCGGCATGTAGTCCTGGGCCGCGTTGTGCCACGGAGCAGAGCCCATGTCCTCGGCCACGTAGTACGGACCACCCCAGCCTCCACCCACACCGGGAACAAGCTTGGACCCGTTGTTGAAGAAGGGCTGCACGCTCCAGCCCGCCGGCTTGTTTGCCAGTGCGCTGTTCGTGATGTCGATGATGTTACCGTCGTAGTTCATGCTGGCTTCCACCAGCAGGTTCGGGTTGATCGTGCCGCTCAGCTTAAGGGCTGCGCTGTTCGACGGGTTCGACAGTGTGCTGGTGACGGTGTTGTAGCTCGCCCACAGCCAGCCAAGGAACGGCAGGCCGTTGCCTTGGGTCACGGAGTCGTGCATGTAGTGGCCCAGAATCTGCCACTTGTCGTTGAACTTGTGGTCAACACGCACGATGTCATCACGCACGTCCGTCTTGGGCGAAACGTTGGCGATGGCATGATCGTCCGCCGTGGTCGGGTTCGGGATGATACCCGAGTTCAGGTACAGCACCGCATTCGAGTCAAACAGCTGGTGCGGAATCGTGTTGTTCGGGAACGGCTGACCAGGCGTGAGTCCCAGGGCCGTGAGCTGCGCATTGTATGTGGGGTCGCCCACCGTAGGCACCCGGAGCGCCGTGCTCGAGGCAAATCCCGGAGCATGGTACACCAGGTCCTGTCCCGAAACCGGGTGGTCGGCCAGCGGCAGCGTCGGAGAGTTTGTCGTGCCCGCTGCCGAAATAATCTTGCGCCACTCCTCGTTCCAGAAGAAGAACGTCTTGTCGCGGTTCGTATTGTACACCTTGGGAATCGTCAGCGGTCCACCAAGGTTGAAGCCGAAGATGTTGTAGTGGACGCTCGTCAGAGTCTGCGAGATAGGTTCCTTCGCGTTATACGCAGACGTACGATTGAACTCCCACAGTTCGCCGTGATACTTGTTCGTGCCGCTCTTCAGCGAAAGGCTCATCGTCGCGCCGGAAGAAATACCATAGTCCGGCGGATAGTTCGATGTCAGCATGCTGAACTCGGCAATGGCTTCCTGCGAAGGCATGATGTTCATGCCGCCCGCGCCGCCGCGGTCATCCGCCTCACCACCGTCGATCAGCCAGATGTTGTGGCTCTGGCGAAGACCGTTCACGCTGATCGTGAAGTTCGCTGCCACTGAGGTCGGCGTGTTGCTGTCAGGCAGAGCGGAGCTTACGCCCATGCCTAATGCAGCCAGTGCTGCGAAGTTGCGGTTTTCGGTTGCGATCTGGGTAATCTGCTCGGAGCTGATCAGCGTGCTGACCACGTTCGAGTCGGCCTGAACCGTCAGCGCGTCTGCTTGCACCGTCACGGTCTGAGCCTCAGAGCCCACGCTCATCTTTACGTCCACGCGCACCGTCGAAGAAACGTTGACGACAATGCCCGTCTGCGAAAAGCTCTGGAAGCCCTTCGCCGTAACCTTCAGGTTGTAGTTCGCAGGGTTAAGGCCGCCAATGGCGTACAGGCCCGTCGCGCTGCTGACGGTCGTATTGGTAAAGCCGGTCGCCGGATTCGTTAGTACGATCTGTGCGTCCGGAATCACCGCTCCTGTCTGGTCCGTAACGATACCGGTGAGCGTTGAGTTGGCCTGCGCAAATGCTCCCACGCACGCCAGCACAAAGAACAACGGCAACAGGAAGAACCTGTATCTCGTGTGTCTCATGTGACCTTCCTTTTCAAGGTTGTACTGCTTCTGGTTCATCTTGCTATCGCTTCCCCATCTGGTAGGCATAAAGCCGGGTGTTGCGCATCATGTTCCCGGTTACGACATCTCAGAGCTGAAACCCGATGCATTCCATCCGAGTGTTCGCTTGCCGCACTCCGCAAACAGCAAAACGCCACCCCGGTGCCCAGTTCCTTCGCAGGGCGCCGCGACAGCTGCGGGGCAAACACATACGATTCGCTTAAATACATCGATTTTCCAGCTGGCCCTGATTGTAGCGACCGAGCCATTTAATGCGTCCGGAACGAAGAATGTCAAGTAGAAAATCCCTTTACTTGGCATCTTCGCCGATTTACCCGTCTCCAGGACCTTGGCTCTGAATCACTTCTTCGCCATGCCGCCGGCATCTGAATGTGCCGGTATGCGGGGTCGGTTGATGTTCCTGCTCGCTGCAGATGCGCTCCTCAGTACATCCGCAGGACACTGCCTCTGACCAGCAGCCTCGCTCCAGCTCGCGAGCGAAACCACCGCTTACCGCCGCCAATTCTCCACATTCCTGAAGGTAAGGTTCCACCTATCTACACAATCTGGAATCTCATCGCTCAAACGTTTGAGCAGGAGAAGCGGACAATAGCTGTCGTAAAACCGGAACCGATTAAAACGCTAAGAAACAATGGTTGTCAAGCACGAGTTACAAATCGCTCCAAAACGCTTTCCATCAACCGCCACACATCCGCGCAGTATGTCCTTTAACATCATTTGAATGTTGTGTTTATAGGAGTTTACGCCACAGGTTCCTCGCGCCTCCTGCCAGCGGCTAACAAAGCGGAAAATCCCCGGCGCTGCGATATTTCAGATCCATCGCTGTCCAGACCGCTCCTGCAGCCCGGCCGTATCCCGATACTGCCGTGCTACCACTTCCAGAAACGTCTCCTCGTCCGTATCGGCAGGCGTTTCCAGCCCAGACTTTGCCCGCACCGCCTCCGCAATGCGCTGCGCCAGCTTCTCGCGAGCCTCCGGCGGAAGGTCCAGCCTCCGCGCCAGAAAACTCTCCAGCACCTCCAGATCTCCTGCGGACAGCCGCGCCAGGCCTGCCGCATCCAGCAAAAATGGCAGCGGTGCTTCTTGCGGCGACTCCGCATGAAAGAGCGGAGCCGTAAATGTCCGCAACCCCATCTCGCTCTCCAGCGGAGCCTCCTCCGCGCGATCCCGCACCACCAGTGTTCCGGCGGCCAGATCGCCCAGCCGCTGGTGCTGCTTCGTGGCAAACATGGCGATCATCCCCACCGCATAAAAGAAGGGAATCTGATCGATATAGCGAATAAAATTCCGCGCCATCGATTCCAACAGCCCAATCGCTCGTCCCGAGCGCTGAATCACGCGAATCCCCGCAATCCTCTTGCCCGGCGTGCGCCCGCCCCAGAAGGCCTCAAACAGCGTGAAGTAGCCCCAGTTCAGCAGAAAGAACACAAGCAGATAAATCGCCACGGCCCACTGCGCTGAGAGCCGCGAGAACGCGCCAATCCCCGGACGCACCAGCCAGAACAGCACCGACAGCACGGCCATCGCCAGCAACCAGATCAGCGTATCGATCAGCACGGCAACAAAGCGGCTGCCGATCCCCGCCAGCGGCATCTCGATCGCCACCAGCTCCGGGGTATCAATGCTAAGCTGATCACCATTCCGGTCCATGGCGCACATTGTCTCAGACCGATGGTTGCAGAAGCGACGCCCCCACTGGGACCGCCTCGCCGCGCTGCTCGCGCAGTCCGACCACGGCGGCCTGCGCCGGCTCACGCGCGCCCAGTTGCAGGAGCTCGCCCTCCTCTACCGCCAGGTCGCCGCCGACCTCTCCACCCTGCGTCAGGACCCCACCGCGCACGTCCATATCGGCCGCGTCAACCAGCTCCTCGCTCGTGCGCATCACGTCATCTACTCGCAGCGCAAGACGAGCCCCGCCACGCTCTATCGCTTCCTGCGTGATGAGTATCCACTCATCTTCCAGCGCCAGCTTCCCTTTGTCCTTGCATCGCTGCTGGTCTCCGTCGCCTGGGGACTGCTCGGCGCAGTGCTCACCAGCGCGCGCCCTGAGTTCATGCGCCACTTCGTCGGTCCCGCCATGATCGCCACCATGGAGCGCCACGAAATGTGGACGCGCTCCGTCGTCAGCATGGCGCCCATGGCCTCCAGCCACATCCTCACCAACAACCTCACCGTCAGCTTCGTCACCTTCGCCGGTGGCATCACCTTCGGCCTCGGCACCTTCTTTTATCTCTACGTCAACGGCATGATGCTCGGCGTCATCGGCGCGGCCTGCCACCAATACGGCATGTCCCTGGCCCTGTGGAGCTTTGTCGCGCCACACGGCGCGCTTGAGCTGCCCTCCATCCTCATTGCCGGCGGCGCAGGCTTTCGCCTCGGCTACGCCATGCTCTTTCCCGGCCCGTTGCGCTGGCGCGAGTCCGTCGCGCAGGGCGGCATGGAAGCCACGCGTCTCGTCTCCGGCATTATTCCCTTGCTGGTCATCGCCGGATGCCTTGAAGGCTTCTTCTCCCCGTCCCACGCGCCTGTCTGGCTCAAGTTCACCGTCGGCGCGCTTCTCTTCACGCTGCTGCTCGTCTGGCTCTTTCGCCCCGTCAAGCCCGCTGCACGCGCGTGAGATTCCCAATGAATCCGCAGTTCCTTCTCCGTCCTGAACTCCTCCTCGCCGCTTTGTTCGTACTGTTGCCGATGCTCGCCGCGGCCTTCTTCCCTGTGCGCGTACGGGTGCTCGTGCAGTCGCTGCCCAAAGCCTTGCGCATCGCTGTCCCCGCGCTTCTCTGCGCACCCTACGCCATCGCCACCTCATCCTTTGGCATCTTTCAGTGGCGCTGGTTCGCGCTCTACGCCGCTCTGCCCGTGCTCATTGCCTGGCTCATGAACGCAGCCGCAGACGCCGACCCCGACCAGCGCGGCAGTTGGCGCGACTTCCTGCTCCTCCTCGCCCTCGGCCTCGCCGTCGATCTCCGCTGGCTTGAGCCCGCCTGGCCCCGCGGTCTCACCGCGCTGGGCAAGATCCTCCTGCTCGATGCAGGCATCTACGGCTTCCTTGCCATTCGCCAGCTCGACGGCGTCGGCTTCGACCTGCGCCTGCGCCGTCGCGACCTGCTGATCGGCCTGCGCGAGTTTTGTTTCTACGCGCCCATCGCCATTCCGCTCGGCCTCGCCCTGCGCTTTCTCCATCTGCACGCAGTGTGGCCGCAGCCGCTGCACGCCATCGGCGCCTTTGTGTTCACATTTCTCTTTGTCGCGATTCCCGAAGAGCTTTTCTTTCGCGGCTGGCTCCAAAATCTTCTGGAACGGCGCATCGGCCGCACCGCCGCGCTTCTTCTCACAGCCGTGCTCTTCGGGCTCGCGCACTGGAACAAGCGCACCACATTCTTCAACTGGCAATATGTCGTGCTGGCCGCGCTCGCAGGCATCTTCTACGGCCGCGCCTGGCGCGCTCAGCGCCGCGTCGGAGCCTCCGCCATCACCCACGCTACTGTCGACACCTTCTGGTCGCTCTGGCTCAGGTGAAGCGGCTGCGGCGCGTGATAGCGCACGTAGCCCAGCCCCACGCGCATGTTCCGCACCACCGGCCCCGGCACCGTGATCGCAATGCAGATGCCAAAGATCGCATGCGCCAGCGCCAGCGGATAGATGTTCCGCCAGCGCACAAACACCATGCACGCCACCAGTCCCCACACCAGCGTTGCAGGCGTCAGAATCGGATTCGGCAGATGCGCAGTTGCAAACAGCCCCGCCGCTGCAATCACCGCAGCCGCGCGCCCCGGCAGCAGCCGCTCCAGCCGCAGCAGAAAGTACCCCTGCAGCAGCACCTGCTGCACCAGCGACCACACCGTGTAGCCCGCAAACGACCGCACCCACTCCGCCGCCCCATGTGGCGCATGCAGCGTATGCCAGTGCCCGGCCAGCGCCACGGCCGCCGCCGCCAGCGCTGCAGCCGCACCCACCACCCACAGCGACCGGCGCAGACCGGCCACGCGAAATCCCAGTTCCTTCCAGCCCGCAAACGGCAAGCTGAACGACGCCACCACCCACCCCACCGCCAGCAGATACAACCAGCGCTGCATCGGCCGCGGCGTCCAGATCACCAGCAGAATCAGCCCATACGTCACCGCCAGCTCAGCCACGTCGCGCACGCGCCTCTGCGTCGCGCGCGCAGCATCTGCGCCTGCCGTCAGGTTTTCAGCTTTCGCTTGCATCGTCATACCGCACAGGAATGCGGTCGCGGGTCCAACACGCTCCACTGGCCGCCACTCAGTAGACCGGAAGGCACCCGCGCAGGTCACCCTATACCTTTACAAAAATCTTCTTGTGATACAGGAACCACACCGGAAGAAAGCACAACGCAGTGAAGGTCACCGAATACGCAAACGCCGCCCATCCTGGGTCAGGTATGTGCGCAAACGTGTGTTGGAACATGTACGGCTGCCACGCCGGAAGATGCTCAGCCGACGTCACCACGATACCTCCCGAAGGCTTCACGCGAATCGTCCACAGAAAGCCCGCGGCAAGCTCGCTGATCATGTACGCCACAATCGCATTCGAGCCAAACACGATCCACACCCACGTCCAGCCCTTGCGCCAACCCTTCTGCTCCACCGCCCAGTGCGCCAGTGTCATCAGGCACAGCGAGTAGCCCGCGGCCACCAGCACAAACGAGCTTGTCCACATGTTTTTGTTCAGCGGAAACTCCAGTGACCACAGGTACCCCAGCGCCAGGCACACCACCGCGCCCACGCCCAGCCCTATCGTCTTCGCCGGAATCGCCCTGCGGCTGCGCAGCCACAGCCCCGTCAGCACGCCCAGCAGCGCCGTGCCAATCGCCGGCAAATCGCTCAGCAGTCCTTCAGGGTCGCGCACATTGTGCAGTGGCGGCTCCAGGTACAGGTGATACGGAAACACATGACGGTCCACCCACGACACAAGGTTCTGCGTCATGTCCATAAACGGCACATCGCGCCCCGGCACGCCTACGCCCGGAATCGGCACCCACCGCACCAGCACCCAGTAGCCCACCAGCGCCGCCACCAGCGCCACAACCTTCGTCCATGCGCGCTGATCCCACAGGTAGAACAGCCCCACCACCAGGTAGCACACCGCGATCCGTTGCAGCACCCCGTAGAACCGCATGTGCTCCAGCTCAAAAAACGGAAAGCTGTTCACCACAATGCCCAGAATCACCAGCACTACCGCCCGCTGCACCGTGTGCCAGGCCAGGCTGGCCTTCGCCGCTCCCCGCGCCAGCCGCGACTCAAACGCAAACACCACTGACACGCCCACCACAAACACAAACGTGGGAAACACCAGGTCCGTTGGCGTCAGCCCATTCCAGTGCGCGTGATTCATAAAGTGCCACGAGCCCGCGCCGCCATTGTTGTTCACCATGATCATGAAGGCGATCGTGATGCCCCGCACCACATCCAGAGAAAGAAGCCTCTTGGGTGGCTCCGCAGCAGTCGCTGTAGTGGACATATTTTTCTTGATTTCTCCGATCGGCTTGCTCTTCGATTGCTCACTACCCTACGCGCTCAGGGCACACTTCGCCAAGTGGGGCGCGACCCGGAATGCTCCACCACATTCTGCTTTGGCGGGCACGCAAAAAGCCCGGGCATCGATGGCCCGGGCTCTTCGCTGCCTTTCTGCCTTGCTACTTGACCGTTAAGGAAACAGAGGCTGTCTGCGTGACTCCGCCGCCGGAGCCGGTGACCGTTATGGTGTATGTCCCGGTTGCCGCATTGCGGTTCGCCTTGATCGTCATGGTTGAGCTGCCCGTTCCGACAATTGACGTAGGGTTGAGGCTCAGGCTAACGCCCTTCTTCGCTCCTGAAGCTGACAGGCTGATGGTTGAATTGAATCCGCCCGTCGCACTCGTGCTGATCGTGACGCTGCCCGAGCTGCCCCGTGCAACGGTGATCGATGAAGGCGATGCGCTCATCGTAAAGCTGGCAGAGGTTGACGTAACCGTGAGGGTAACCGTCGTGGTCTGCGTAAGGCCGCCGCCCGTTCCGGTCACCGTAATGGTGTACGTCCCCGTGGTTGCGTTGGAGCCCACCGTCACACTCATGGTCGAGCTGCCGTTGCCGGTAATCGACGAAGGGCTGAAGCTGACCGTCACGCCCGAGGGCGCGCCCGAGGCCGTCAGCGAAACCGCCGAACCGAACCCGCCAGTCACCGTGCTGGTGATCGTGGAGCTGCCGGAACCGCCCTGCAGGATGGAGAGAGACGTGGGCGAAGCCGACAGGCTGAAGCCCGCAGTCACCGTGGTTCCGGCCAGCGCATTGATCAGGCCTGCCCCGTTCGGACTGCCCCAGCCAGTCGCCAGATCGTACCCGGTGGTCGCCGAGTAGCCATTGCTGCCGCTCGTCACGTCGTGGAAGTCCGTGTCGAAGCTGGAGCCCCCTCCAATCGTGTACAGGCTCGGATTGATGAAGCCCAGCGGCGGGTTTCCGTTGGCCACGGCCTGCTGATTGGCCAGCGCCAGGTAGCCGGCCCACATGGGCGCGGCAAAACTGGTGCCGCCATACGAATTTGCCGTGCACGTGGTCTGGTCAGCACAAACGTAGAAGGTGTAATTCGCGTTGGCTGAAACGTCCGGCGCATTGCGGTAGGTCTTCGAGCAGCTTGCGCAACTGCTGGCCGTCGAAACCTGCCACGAAGGAATCGCAATGTTATCCGGCGAGATGCCGCCACCTCCGCTGGACCAGGCGCTCTCAGAGCTCCAGGGCCCGCCCGCCGAGCTGGTCTGCAGGTCCGTTCCGCCGACTGACGTGATATACGCATCTTCTGCCGGGTAGTAGTAAGGACTACGCGGCGTGGGCCAGGCGCCGGAGTCGCCCGCCGCGACAAACAGGTTCTGCCCCTGCGCGGCAAACTCCTTGAAGTAAGGGTCATCGGTGTTCGGGTCCGCCGGGTTCCATGCCCAGGAGCAGGCCAACTGCGCATTCAACTTTCCGGTCTTCGAACTGAGCGTGGTCGCCATCGCATTAAAAATCGACGCGTCCGTGGAGCCCACGTACATGATGAGTTCCGCCATGCCCGGCGCCATGCCCAGAGCCTGCGTCATATCCAGCGTCTGCTCAGTGTCGTCGCAACCGGAGTACACGCAGCTGGTGCTGGTGCCGTCCGTCGAAAGCAGCGTGATCGGTACATTGTTCGTCTGGTGCGCGTTGGTAAAGTACGTGTTCAGATCCACCAGATCGGTACCGTAAAACTCGAGCAGTCCCACCGATTGTCCTGCTCCGGTCAGAGCCGTTCCGCCGTAATAAGCTGCCCGCATGTCGCTGCCCAGAAACGACGCCGACGGGCCGGATCCGGTGGTAGCGCTTGGCTGCGAGCCCGTCCGCTTGTTCAACCCGGCAGGCCGCGGAATCGAGAAGTTATCCAGTCCCGATACGTGCCACAGCTGGAAGGGCAGATCCAGCGTGGGCTCGCGGTCCGGCGCATAAAAGCTGCGGCCTTCCGTCGGGTGCTGGTAGAGGTTCATCTTCACATGCAGGGCGCTATTGATGGCCGCCACCGTCCCGACAACTTCCACATTCAGGCGATTGCGCGAGACGCCCGCCACGGTAAGACCGTGCGTCTGCGCAAAATCAATCACTGCGTTGTAGTCATCCTGTGTGGGTCCAAACTGCGCGGTGAACTGGTCCACAGTAAGAAAGTGCCGGTAAGATGGGTTGCTCGGGTTGTAGATGTCGGCAAGGAACTGGTCGAGCTGATCCTCATTGCGCAAGGGCAGCGTAAGCACAATACGCATGGTCTGGCTCGCAGACATGGGCCCCAGAAGCCGTGCGCTTCCGTCCCGCGTCGCCTCGCGCACATGGCGCGTCAATACCGTTTCCGCATTGCTGACGACAGTCGCAGTCAACATGACCGCGACGAGGGCAAGCATAGTTTTCCTTAGGCTTCGACTCACGACCTCACCTCGAATGCAGAATTTCAGCGGTTCCCCTCAGCAGCGCCAGCGTGGTGCGCCGTGGATGGATTGTCAGGCAAGAGAGAGCGTCGTGTCCATACAGAACAAAAGCCCAAAGTTTCTCTTCGCTGTTACCTTGGTGCAGGATAGGCCGGGCGGCAGTGGCGTTTCCCCGGACCCGCTACCCAAATGCCTTCGGTCTCCCCCGCCGCCGGCACCTGCCAACGAACCCTCATGTGAGCAGGCTCACTGGGCCTTGTTTCCCCTGCGCTGTTACACTCGCCATTTCAGGCCATCGCATCTCTTCCGCCTGTTCGCACTGGGAGGCTATCCGTGCCCGACTTTCAACCCTTCGTTCCGCCCTCCGAAACACGCCCTGAGTTCACCCTCCGCGCCATCCTTCTCGGCTCCATCTTTGGCATCATCTTCGGCGCCGTTACGGTCTACGTCGGCCTCCGCGCTGGACTCACCGTCGCTGCCTCCATTCCCATCGCGGTGCTCTCCATCAGCATCCTGCGCGTCCTCGGCCGCGCCTCCATCCTCGAAAACAACATCGTCCAGACCACCGGCAACGCGGGCCAGTCCATCGCCGCAGGAGTCATCTTCACCCTCCCCGCGCTCATCTTCCTCGGCTTTGACCTCGAGTACTCCCGCATCTTCCTCCTCGCCCTCATCGGCGGCTGGCTCGGCGTGCTCTTCATGATTCCCCTCCGCCGCCAGCTCATCGTGGAAGAGCACGGCAACCTCACTTACCCTGAAGGCACCGCCTGCGCCGACGTCCTCATGGCCGGCGAGCGCGGCGGCGGCCTCGCCAGCCGCGTCTTCTTCGGACTCGGCCTCGGCGCGCTCTACACCCTCTTCCAGAACGAAAACATCTTCAAGGCCTGGCCCGCGACGCCCGAATACCAGCCCGACTTCGGCCCCGCGCACATCCTCAAAGGCGCATCTATCAAGGCTGACGCTACACCGGAGTACCTCGGCGTGGGCTACATCATCGGACCCAAAGTCGCCGGCGTCATCTTCGCCGGAGGTGTTTTCTCCTGGCTCGTCCTCATGCCGCTCATTTACTTCTTCGGCAAGGAGCTGCCGCACCCCATCTATCCCGGCACCGTTCCCATAGCGCAAATGGGCCCCAGCGATCTCTGGGCCACCTACATCCGCCCCATGGGCGCCGGAGCCGTCGCCGCCGCCGGCCTCATCACGCTCATCAAAACGCTGCCCACCATCCTCGGCGCGCTTGCCTCAGGCTTCAAAAACATCCGCTCCAAATCAACCGCCAGCGCCCAGCCCCTGCGCACTGAGAATGACCTCTCCATGCGCGTCGTCGTCCTCGGCTCCATTCTCCTCGTCGCCTTCATGTTCTTCTTCCTGCAGTTCAAGCCCGTGCCCGGCGCCTACGTCGGCTGGGCAGCCAACCTCGCCGCCTCGCTCCTCGTCGTCGTCTTCGGATTCCTCTTCGTCACCGTCAGCTCGCGCATCGTCGGCCTCATCGGCAGCTCGGCCAACCCCATCAGCGGCATGACCATCGCCACGCTCATGGCCACCTCGGCCATCTTCCTCGTCAAGGGTTGGACCAGCCCCGCCTTCGGCGCTCTCGCCATCACCATCGGTGGCGTGGTCTGCATCGCCGCCGCCAACGCGGGCGACACCTCGCAAGACCTCAAGACCGGCTACATCGTCGGCTCCACGCCACGCCTGCAGCAGATCGCCCTCATGATCGGCGTCGTCGTCTCCACCATCGCCATCGGCTTCACCCTCAACCTCATGAACACCGGCCTCGAAGAGTTCCGCGCCACCGCCAAGCCCTGGAGCCTCACCGCCCCGCATCCCGGCGTCTCCATTCAGAACGACACCCGCCACCTCCCCGACCAGTTCCCCGTCCTCGGCCCCAGCAACGCCTCCACCATCCACCACAAGAGCGAATACGTCGTCCTCAACGCCCTCGGCTCGCCCGAACTCGCCGACGGCAAGTATCTCTACTCGCCCTCCACCGGCCGCATTGAGGTGCAGTGGATACAGGGCATCGGCAGCGAGAAGGCCGCCGCGCCCCAGGCCCGCCTCATGGCCACCGTCATCAACGGCATCCTCAGCCGCAAGCTGCCCTGGGGACTGGTCATGCTCGGCGTCTTCCTCGTCATCGCCGTAGAGCTGCTTGGCATCCGCTCGCTCTCGTTTGCCGTGGGAGCCTATCTCTCCATCGGCACCACGCTGGCGATTTTTGTTGGCGGCATGATCCGCTGGTTCATCGATCAGGCCGCCAAAAAATCCGGCGAAGCCGCCGCCGAAAGCGAAATCTCTCCCGGCTCCCTCTTCGCCTCAGGACTCATCGCCGCCGGTGGCATCGTCGGCCTGTTCGGCGTCGCGCTCAAGGGCTATGAAACCACCTTCGACAAAGGCGACATTCTCAACTTCCCCCACACCTTCCTCGATCACACGTGGGTCTCGGTGGTCGCGTTCGCCCTGCTCGCCTACTCGCTCTACTACTTCGCCAAAAAGCCGCTCAAAAAATAAGCAGACAGCCCACCTTCGGCTGTCTGCTGTGAACTATGCGCTGTTAGCTGTCTGCTGTTAGCTGCCCTACTTCTTCCCCCAGAAGTCCGGCGAATCCGTCAGCCACTTATCCGGCACGTAGCTGATCTTCGCACCCATCGCGTAAAGGTCTGTCTCTTCTGACTTGATGATCGTCGTCCCCTGCGCGCGCAGCAGCGCCAGCAGGTCCGGCCCCGCCTTGTCGGTAAAGGTCTTGTCGTTGGCGTGCATCGTGTCCACGTCGCCAAGCGACTTGAGCGGAACAACCAGGATGTACGTGGTCCCGCTTCCCTTGCCGAGCGCTTTCTGGAAGATCGCCCAGTTCGCCGCGGGCAATGACGATTCATAGGCCTTCTTGTATTCCTTCGCCAGATGCTCAAACGCCCCCTCCTGGCCCGGATTCACGTCAAACAGCTCAATCTCCATGAACCGCATATTCTCCAGGCTCGCTGGAGGATTCAGGCTCAGATCCTTCTGGTACTCGTAAATGCTGCCGTGATGCACAACCGAGATCAGTCCCTCCGCGGCATTGTCCTTGCTCACCACGGCTTCCACCGTGGCATTGCCCACTGTCTCGTCATGCACCTTCTGCAGGTCCGCATACGAATCGAACCCACGGAAGAACAGCACCCTGTCGGTGTTGCCGGTGATCGACCACATGCCGAAGTAGTGGCCCGGGATCTTCGCCGCCCGCAGCGCGTCAATCTCTTCGCTCTCCAGCTTCGCAAATTCGCTGCTGTGTCCCGGCTTCAACTCTGCATTGCTCAGGTACAGATACTTCGGCGGGCCCGTCTCCTGACTCATGTCATGTTGCGCATACGCCCGCGGCCCTGCTCCTGACGAAAATGCTGCCATGGCGACAAGAAAAGCCGCCATCCCACTCATGCGAACGTGCTGCATCTCTAACCTCCTTGCGTCGTAACGCGTCTCACTTCTCTTCACTGCAGGGAAATGTGTACTTCGCTTTGGGGGAGGCCCTACTTGCGTATTCGGGAAGCCCGATAAGCATAGCACTGAAACAACAGAACCACGCCTGAATTCGGCTTTATCGCAAACCGATTTATCCGCCCACAACGCTCAGATGTCCCGCATCGTGCATTCCGCCTCGCGGAATCCGCTCCTCAGCCCCCAAAATCCTTCCGAAGTTTTGCCGATAATTTCCCCCACTTGTCGCACAATGGAAACAGAGTTGGAACACACGCAGAGGCACAGGGAAACCGGGCGGGCGAGCAGGCGAAGGGTACCCCCCTCCCCCTACCCCCCTTGAATATTTTTGTTTTCCACAGAAAGTTTGCCGAAAATTACGCGGCACGGTTCGCGCGATCTTCGCCTCTAGGGCTTCTGCATACCGCACAGCGGCTCTGCCGTCACGCTCTTTCCGTTCAGGCTGAAGCACGTCGCGCCATCCACTTCTGTCGCGTAGGTGCGCGCCTTCGCCGCCTCAAGCTTCGCCAGCACCTCTTCCCGCGGATGCCCATAGCGGTTGTGCAGCCCGCAGGAGATCACCGCCCACTCAGGCGCCACCCGCGCCAGAAACTCCGGCCGTGACGACGTCACGCTGCCGTGATGCCCCACCTTCAGGAGCGTGCTCTTCAGTCCCGTCTCTGCCAGCATCGCCTCTTCCACCGGCGCCTCCGCGTCGCCTTCCAGCAGCACTGAGGTAGCCCCATACGCCGCGCGCAGCACCAGCGAATCATTATTGTTCGGCTCCGCTCCAGGCTTGTAGTCCGGCATCGGCGCCAGCACGTTCACCCGCACATCGCCCAGCGTCAGCCCTTCGCCCGCCCTCAGTTGCCGCACGCGCACATGCAGCGCCGCCGCCTCATCCAGCAACGCTGCGTAGGCAGGCACCTGCGGATTGTTCCCCACCCACATTTCCTTTGGATGAAAATTCCTCAACACCGCCGGCAGGCCACCCATGTGATCGGAGTGCGCATGGCTCAGCGCCACCACATCCAGCCTCCGAATCCCGCGCGCCCACAGCGCCGCTGAAACAACCTCTTCGCCGATGTCAAAATTTTGCGGCGCCTGTCGCAACCCACCCCCAAATCCACCGCCGTCCTCCAACATCGTCTTCCCATCCGGCGTAATCAGCAGCAGCGAGTCGCCTTGCCCCACATCCAGTGCCTCCACAAGCAGTGCATCGCGTGGATGATCCACCGGTCTCGGCGCCACCGCAGCCAGCGCCGCCAGCAACATTGCCACCCAGGCAGATCTGCGCAACCATGGCCCACCGCGCGCCAGCAGCATCGCCGCCGCCAGCAGCACACAGAACACAGCCGACTGCCACGCCAGCGGGCCTGGGATCCTCCAATCACCAGCCGTAAATCCGCCAAACACATGCACCAGCCCAACGCCCAAATGCAGCAGAAGCGCGGCCGCCATGCCCGGTGCTACTGCCACCGCTGGCCACGCCAGCAGTGCCATCAGTGTCAGCAGCGCCGCTGGCAGAAGCACCGTCAGCAGCGGCAGAATCAGCAGATTCACCGGCAGCGCAAACACCGTCACGCGATGGAAGTAGATCGCCATCGGCAGCGTCATCGCCAGCTCCACAATGCACGAAACCACCACCAGCTCAACGCACCGCAGCGCAAAGCGCATCGCCCACGGCATCACCCGCCATCCAATCCAGCGCGACGCAGCCCGTTGCAATCTCTGCGCAATCATACGCAGAATCACGCGAAACTCCGCCAGCCGCGGCGGCAGCTTCACATCAATCGCCACCAGTTCCAGATCGCGCGCAGCTGTCAGATACGGATGCACCGTGTTCGCAAGCAGCGGCACTACCACGCCAGCAATGGACACGACCGCGAGCAGCGTCATCTGCAGGCTGGAATCAAACAGGCTCCGCGGACTCACCACCAGCAGGCACAGCGCGGCAAAGCCAATCACATTCAGCGCATTCCGCTCGCGATACACCAGCCGCCCCAGCAGATACAGCGATATCATCCACAGCGAACGCTGCACCGGCGTCGCGAAGCCTGTAAAGAGCGCGTACGCCAGCGTTGCCGCAATCGTCAGCAGCGTGGCCGGCACCTGTGGCAGCCGCATGCGGCGCGCAATCCACAGCAGGCACCCCGCCACAATCGCCAAATGAAAGCCCGACACCACCAGCATATGAAAGGAACCAGTGCGCTCAAAGCCCACACGCAATGTATCTGTCAGATACGTGCGGTCGCCGGTCGTCATCGCGGCCAACATGATCGCGTCATCTTCATCCAGGCGCAGCGCGGCCGGCAGGCGACTCATCACCGCAGGCAAAGCCAGCAGCCGTGCCGCTGCGGCGTGTTGCACCATGGCAAGACGACACGCGACAAATCTGCCCGGCTCCATGCCTAGCCGCTCCACATGCTCCACACCTACGGATGCGGTTGACGTGATGCCTTGATCCAGCAGATAGTCTGCGCGGCTCCACGCGCCGGGGTCGCGATACACTTCCGGCGGCAGCAGCCGAACAACCGCGCGAATCCGCTCTCCGCAGCCAAACGCTTGCGCGCTCGCCTGCCCCTGCGGCCAGCGCGCCGTAAGCCGCACCGTGCCTCGCACAGACTCCTGCGCATCCATTGCATCGTCCACCACCTCCATGCTGGTCACGCGTACGTCGATCCGCTGCGAAAGCTGTTGCGCCGCAGCCGCATCAACGCTCGCCACTGCCTCCATGCGCGCGGGCGCAACGTTGACCACTGTGCCCTCCACCGTGCGCAGCAGTCCGTCAGAGAGCGCTGCAACGCCGGGTGCGGGTGCCGGCTGCGGCTGCATCTCCGCGCACCACGCGCCCAGCAGTATCCAAAGCGCTGCCACCGGCAGCCACACAATGCGCTGCGATTTCAATGCCGCAAGACCGCACAGCGCAGCCACCGGCACCAGCGCAACAAGCACCAGGCTTGGCCGTAGCCATGCGTAATGAGCTATCACAACGCCCACCGCAAACAGCCACGCCGCATGAAACAGCGGCACCGCATGCAGCCATACGGAGGATGCACGTCCGCCAATGGGCCCGTTGGTTGTAAGTTCAGGAGGCATTCTGCGCGGAAAGGTTACTGCGGCTCCAGCCTATCAGGCGCGCCGCAACTGGACCACTGTCTCCAGGTGAAAGGTCTGCGGGAAAAGGTCCGCCATCGTAACGGACTCAATGACGTAATCCGCAGCGACCAGCGCCCTCAGATCGCGCGCCAGCGTCGCAGGATCACACGACACGTAAGTCATGGCCGGCGCTTGCAGTGCCCCGAGCAGTGCCGTAATCTCTTTGCCAAGCCCGGTACGCGGCGGATCCACAACAATGAGATCGGGCCGTTCGCTTGTGCCCATTTTCTTAAGAAAATCAAGCGTCTCTGCGCGCACCGCCGTGCCTGCCGTGCCGCGCAGGTTCGCCTCCAGCGCAGGCATTGCAGCCGGAGCAGACTCGACCGCAACCACGCGCGCAAAGTGCTTCGCGAGTTGACGCGCAAACAGTCCCACACCCGCAAACAGATCCCATGCCAGCGCTCCTCGCTGTCCCGCGATCACCCGCTCCACCAGCGCATCCACCAGCCAGCGATTCACCTGGAAGAACGCCCCGTGGTCCACACGATACTCGAATCCTGCTGCGCAATATGTGATGGCCGCGTCTCCCCAGCGCGCCAACACCCTGGCTGATCCTCCCGTGTGGCCCTCCATCACAAGCTCTGCGCCACGCAGAGCAGGAACATGCTCCATCACGTCGCGCGCGAAGGCATCGAAATCACACTTTACCGGGCGCTCGGCGAGCACACTTGCCAGCAGCGCTGTCTCCTCCGCGTTGCAGTAGAGTGCAACTTCAGACAATCGCATCTTTGGCACACACCGCTGCGCCGCTTCCGCAATTGCAACCGCAGCCTGCATCAGCAGCGGCGCGGCAATAGGGCATTCGCTTACTGGAACCACCGCATGTGAGCGACGCCCGCGATAGCCAAGCCTACCGGCCGCATCCGCAGCCAGCCGAATGCGATTGCGATATCCCCAGGGCTGCCCCGCAAGCACAGCAATTTCCGCCGCGGCCCGCACACCGCCACGCTCCAGCGTCTCGCGCAAGATGGCCTGCTTGAGCCTGAGTTGCGTTGCGTAATCCGTGTGCTGATAGTGGCAGCCTCCGCAGGAGCCGAAGTGGCGGCACGCAGGCGCAATGCGCTCCGGTACGGCCACGACAATCTCTTCACATTCGGCGGTGGCATAGCCGCGCTTCTCTTCCACAATGCGCACGCGCACTCGCTCACCGGGCAGTGTAAGCGGCACAAAGACGGCCTTCCCATCAATGCGCGCAAGGCATGCACCGCCGTAGACCGGCTTCTCCATCTGCACTATTTGGCTCGCAGAGAACGTCATTGCTGGCTCATGTAAAACAGGCTGAGGCGCGGCAGGCCGTAATGAACGAGCAGTTGCTTCTGCACAAACTGATGCTCCACCTGCCGCAATTGCACAGCGCCCATGCGGCTGCGATAAGGCGCCAGTTCGCGCGCGGCGTGTTCCTTGAGTGCCACCAGCAAATCTTCAGGCGCAGCAGCCGTTAGCGCGGCATACAGCTTCTCTTCAAGCACTGTCAGCGTGCGCTCCAGCGCTTCCAGTTCACGCGTGCCGGTTGCTTCTGCGGGCGCTGAGCGCAGTTCGCCTGCCAGTTCGCGCAGCCGTGCAGCGGTCGCAGCACACGCCTCAGCCGCAACCAACGCGCCGTCCAATGCCACGGCAACCGACTCAAGATGCACGACCACGCGTTCATGCTCAAAGCCGGATTCCTTGCGATCCTCGCCCGCTTGTGCCGTTCCCGCTGCAGCCTCTCGCAGCTCTTCTGCTGCCTGCATCACTGCCTGCGCACACCATGCCAGCCCATTGATGCGCCGCATGCGCCCGCGCTGCTGCCGCGCATCATACTTGTCAAAAGCTGCGTCAATGCCGCGCAGCACAGCCTCCAGCGGAATGCCAGCCTCACGCCATGTCTCAATCAGAGCCCAATCCAGCGTGCTCAGCAGCAGCAGCGAACCGCGCCGCTGCTGGAAGCGCTCCTCAATCTCCGTGAAGTAGTTGAAGTAGTTGCGCATGGCTGCGCTCTTACTGCGCGTGCCCGCGTGGGCGCGCCTGACGATTGCGCTCATACAGGATGCGCAATCCATCCAGCGTGAGCATGTCGTCAATCTCGTCGATGAATCGCGAATCTGTCGAGATCTGCCGCGCCAGTCCGCCCGTGGCAATCACGCGTGGCTGCGCGCCAAGCTCGGCCATCATGCGTTCCAGAATGCCGTCCACCAGTCCGATATAGCCGTAGTAGAGGCCGCTCTGCAGATGCGTGACCGTGTTCGTGCCAATTACCTTCGACGGACGCCGGATATCAATGCGGCCAAGCCGCGCTGCACGCGAAAAGAGCGCATCGGCGCTGATGCCGAGCCCCGGTGCGATGGCGCCGCCCATGTATTCACCCTTGGCTGAAACCACGTCAAACGTTGTAGCCGTGCCAAAGTCCACAATGATGCACGGGCCGCCATAGCGCTCAAATGCCGCGATGGCATTCACCAGCCGGTCCGCGCCCAGCTCCGCGGGATTGTCCACCAGCACCGGCATGCCGGTCTTGATGCCCGGCTCTACAAACAACGGCTGCACACGGAAGTAGTTCTCGCACATCTGCCGCAGCGTGGACTCCACCGGCGGCACGACGGACGAAATAATGATGTGCGTCACCTCACTCGGCGACCGGCCATTCATCTCGAACAGGTTCACCAGGAACACACCGTATTCGTCCACGGTCTGGGCGCGGTGCGTGGTGATGCGCCAGTGCGCAGCCAGCTCCATGGGCTCCGTATCCAGCCGGTACAGCCCCACAACCGTGTTTGTGTTGCCAACATCCAGTGCAAGCAGCATCGTGTTTTAGCCTATCTGCGCGGCGCGCAGCCCGCCCGTCTGTACGGTCATGCGCCCGTCTACTGTTTCCACCAGCAGAAATCCGTTGTCATCCAGCCCAGCCGTCACGCCCACGCAGGCCTGCGGGCCGTGTACCACAACATGCCGTCCGCGGAGCCACGTCGAGGCATCTTCCAGTCGACACGCAAGCACACCGCCTGCTGTTTCTGCCTGTAGTGCAAGCGCCTCGCGCTCCAGCGATTTTAGCAGGGCCACCAGCAGCGCCTGCCGGCTGACATGACAGCCCGATTCCAGATCAAGCGACGTTGCCGGTGTCGCCAACCCCTCGTCAAAATCTCGCTGGTGCACGTTGATGCCAATGCCTACAACGGCAAAATTCACCGCGCCATCGGCAATCTTCGACTCCATCAGAATGCCGCCGCACTTGCGTTCGCCGATCAGCAGATCGTTGGGCCAGCGCAGGTCGATGCTTAATCCGCTCGCCGCGCGAATTGCCTGCGATGCCGCCAGCCCTGCAGCCAGTGGCAAAAGCGGCAGACGCGCTGCCGGCAGAGCAGGCCGCAGCAACACACTCACATACAGCCCCTCACCCGCCGCCGAGCGCCAACCATGATTGCCGCGTCCGCGCCCCGCCTGTTGCTCATCGGCAAAGTAGACGGAGCCATGCGGCGCACCGGCGCGCGCGGCCTGCACAGCATCAGTGTTCGTTGAGCCTGTTACAGGAGAAAAATGCAGCTTGCCTGCAAAGCTGCTGCCCGCAAGCGCAGCCTCCAGCGCCGGTAGAACATACATCTGCCTAGCCCGGCTCCGCGGTGATAGTCATGGAGATATCCGCGGCCCTGGCGGAGTGTGTGAGCGCACCCACGCTGATGAAGTCCACACCTGCCTCGGCATACGCACGGATATTCTCCAGCACGATTCCGCCAGAGGCCTCTGTCGGAATCCACCGTTTCTCAATGCGGATGCGATCCACTGCGTCGCGCACCTCGGCGGGCGTCATGTTGTCCAGCAGAATGGCCTCTGCGCCATACTCAAGCGCTTCTTCCAGCTCCTGCAGGTTGCGGACCTCCACCTGCACGCGCTGGCCCTTCTGTCGCCGCTCAAGAGCATGCGTGAGTGCCGTGCGCAGCCCGCCGCCCAGCGCAATGTGGTTGTTCTTGATGAGGATGCCCGAAGCCAGATCGAGCCGATGGTTCGTGCCGCCGCCGCACAACACCGCATATTTTTCCAGCGCGCGCAAGCCCGGCACCGTCTTGCGCGTATCCAGCACATGCGCCTTCGTGCCCTGAATCGCATCCACATACCGGCGCGTGAGCGTGGCAATGCCGCTCAGATGCTGCAACAGGTTCAGGATGACGCGCTCGCAGCTCAGCAGCACACATGCGTTGTGGCGAATCACAGCCAGCACTTGGCCCTTGTGCACGCGCACACCGTCGAAAATCTCAGGATGGCTGACCACATCGAAGCGCCTGTGCGCGCCGGGGCGCGAGTCGAGACGGGCAAAAATCTCAAAGAAGCGCGGTACCGCGCCCAAGCCTGCCACCACCATGTCCTGCCGCGCAATGATGGAGGCTGACGCGCGCAGAGCAGGGTCGATGGTCAGGTTCGTTGTTGTGTCGCTGGTGGCTTTGTCCTCCACCAGTGCCTGCTCCAGCAATGCTTCAATGCGGTGGCTTTTCCAGTCCATGTCGGTTCGCCTTCACGCTAACTCTGCGGCAGCGCTGCCAGTGCTGCCTGTGCCTTCTCCAGCAGCAGCCGCGTCTCCGCTTCCTGCTTCTTCAGGCCCTCCACAACGTGCGCCGGAGCCTTGGCCAGAAAGCCCTCGTTGCCCAACTGGCGCTCGGCGGCCGCAAGCCCTTTCTCGTACTTTGCAATGTCCTTTGTCAACCGTTCACGCTCGGCTGCAACGTCAACAGTGCGCTCGTAGGCAACAGCCACGTCGAAGGCGGGCGTGTGATGTTTCGACATTCCGTCGGGAATCTGCTCCACAAAGCGGACTTCACTCACACGCGCCAGCCGTTCCACGATGATGTGATTCGCGGCAATCACGGATTGGGTCGTCTCATTGGTCCGCACCTGGACTGGCACCACCGCCTTCTCTTCAACGCCAATCTCCTTGCGCGCGGCGCGCACCTCGACAACCAGGTTTTGTACGAGCGCCATCTGATCGAGCGGGGATTGATCGATTGCCGCTTCTGCGGCCTGCGGATAACGCGTCAGCGCAATCGACTTCGCCGGTGGCTTGCCATCATAGAGTGCATACCAGATCTCTTCCGTCAGGAAAGGCATGAAGGGCGACAGCATCCGCAGCGCCGCTTCAAACACCTGCACCAGTGTCATCAAAGCCGCGCGCTGACTTGCTGACTCGCTCTCTTGCTGACCGGCTGCAAAGTTCAGCCGCAGCTTCACAATCTCCAGATACCAGTCACAGAAGCTGCCCCAGAAAAATTGATAAATCGTATTGGCAGCGTCGTCATAGCGGTAGTCTTCCAGCGACTTGTTCACCTTGGCCGCGGTGGCGTGCAATTCGGCCACAATCCAGCGCGCCTCGAGCGGCGCATCGGCGGCCACTGTGGGCATGCCGCCCAACATCGCCGGATCTACCGTGATGCCAATCTCCGCGGCCCGATCCACGTTCATGAAAAGAAACCGCGCGGCGTTCCAAATCTTGTTGGCGAAGGCGCGATAGCCCTCGGTGCGGGCCACGTTGAAGGCAATGTCCGTGCCCGGCGAAGCCATCGAGGCCAGAGTAAAACGTACAGCATCGGTGCCGTACTGCTTCACAATCTCGATCGGGTCGACGACGTTGCCCTTGGTCTTCGACATCTTCTCGCGGTTAGCGTCGCGCACGAGCGCGTGAATATAGACCTCGCGGAACGGCACCGAGTCTGCCAGCGAGCGCGGTCTGCCGTCCGGCAGGGGCACGTCGGCGGCGAACCAGCAGCCGAGCATGATCATACGTGCCACCCAGAAGAAGAGAATATCGAAGCCCGTGACCAGAAGGCTCGTCGGGTAAAACGCATCAAAATCCCCGCGCGTCTCTGCCGTGACATTGGGCCAGCCGAAGACTGACACAGGCAGCAGTCCCGACGAGAACCATGTATCCAGCACGTCGGTCTCCTGCGTGATCTTTGCCGACCCGCAATGCGAGCACGCCTCGGGATCCTGCCGCGCCACGGTCACCTTGCGGCAGTCTGCGCAGTGCCACGCAGGAATGCGATGGCCCCACCAGAGTTGGCGCGAGATGCACCAGTCGTGAATGTTGCGCATCCACTCGAAGTACGTTTTCGCGTACTGCTCCGGCGTGAATTTGATGTAGCCCTTTTCGACGGCCTCAATCGCCTTGTCTGCCAGCGGCTGAATCTTGACGAACCACTGCATCGAGAGGCGCGGCTCCACGACTGTCTTGCAGCGGTCGCAGTGGCCAACGTTGTGCACGTGGTCCTTGATGCCCGCCAAGAGCCCCTGCTCGTCGAGATCCGCGACAATCTTCTTGCGCGCGGCGTAGCGCTCCATGCCTGCGTACACGCCGCCCTCAGAGTTGATGTGCGCGGTGTCATCCATGACGTTGATGGAGGGCAGATTGTGTCGCTGGCCCAGCGCGAAGTCGTTGGGGTCATGGGCCGGCGTCACCTTTACGGCTCCGGTGCCGAACTCGCGGCTCACCCACTCGTCCAGGATGATGGGGATGACGCGGCCCACCAGTGGCAGGCGCAACTGCTTGCCGTGCAGGTGCAGGTAGCGCTCATCCTCCGGGTGAATTGCGACGGCAACGTCGCCCAGCATCGTCTCAGGCCGCGTGGTGGCCACGGTAAGAAACTCTCCCGTATCCTTTCCGTCAGCGTCTATGACCGGGTACCGAATCTCCCACAGGTGCCCCTTGTGCTCGTCGTAGACCACTTCGAGATCGCTGATGGCGGTCTGGCAGCGCGGGCACCAATTCACAATGTACGCGCCGCGATAGATGAGCCCCTGCTCATGCAGCTTGACGAAGGCCTCGCGCACCGCGATCGATAGCCGATCGTCCATGGTGAAGTACTCGCGCTGCCAGTCGACCGACGCACCGAGGCGCTTCATCTGTTGGAGGATTGCGCCGCCATACTCGCGGCGCCACTCCCACACGCGCTCCACAAAGGCCTCGCGGCCCAACTGCTGGCGGCTCGTGCCTTCGCTGGCCAGTTGCCGCTCCACCATCATCTGCGTTGCGATGCCCGCGTGGTCCGTGCCGGGCAGCCACAGCGCGCGACGTCCGCTCATGCGCCGCCAGCGCGTGAGAATGTCCATCTCCGTCTGGTTCAGCATGTGGCCCATGTGCAGGCGGCCGGTCACGTTGGGCGGCGGCAGCAGAATCGTAAACGGCTCGCCCGCGGCGGGAGAGTCCGCAGAGGGCGTAGGCTGCGCAAAGAGGTTCTCGCGCACCCAGTGCTCGGCCCAGTGATCTTCAATGGCGGAGGGGTCGTAGGCTTTCGGCAGGTCGTGAGGCATTGGGGGTTGTCAGCCGGGCCCCGGAGTTTGCTTCAAACCTCCCATAACAAGAGGGTTTTGAGCGAAAAGGGCCACTCCTCACTTTACCAGATGCACGCCGAAGGTCAGCGCCAGCCAGCAACACACGGAGCAAAGCAAAAGCCGCACCGGGTGAAGGTGCGGCCCTTGCGTCCATCTGGATTGAGCCTAGAAGGGGTTCAGCTTGCCCAGGCCCTTCTTCTTTTTCTTCTTGCTGGAAGACTCGCTGCTGAGGTCCGCCTTGGGCGCCTTGGGCTTCTTCCCGCTGGCAACAGCCTGCCCTTGGGTGGGAACGGATCCAGGCTTGATGTCGTTCACCTGCTCCGGCGCCTCGGCGGGCTTTTCTGCCGCGGGCAACGTAGTATTGGTGGGGCCAACCGGCTTCAGCACCGCGTTGGAGTTCGCACCGGCAGGCGCGGCAGACGGAGCACTCACCACGGATACACCGAGGCTGTTGCCTGCCCCTGGAGCTGCCATCTGAACCGGCGCTTCGGAGGGCTGATCGCTGCGCGGCGGCTCGTTGATGCCTGTCGGCTTGGCTGCCACTGCCGGCTGCGCAGGGCGCCCTTCGGTCACTGCCTCATTGAACAAGGCGATGTTCTGTTTGGTGATGTCTGGCGCAATCGTGCGTTTGGGATCGTCCAAACTTGGCTCGCCTACGTGCACAGCCTCCACCACGGAGGGGCCACGCTGAATCAATCCCAGCGTGCGATCAGTGAAGCGCAAAGGCTGGCGGCTGCGCTCCTCAGCATCGCTTTCAGCAATAGCAGCCTGTGTCGGCTCAGGAATCGGCCTGTTCAGTGCAATCAGACGGTCACGCGCGTCTTCCACGTGCGGAGCCATCGGATAGCGAGTAATCACCCGGCCGTATGCCTTGGCGGCCCGGTCGAGATACAGCGCCTTCATCCGCTCTTTCACGGCACCCGATAGACCACGCGCAAGGTCCACAGCGTGCGCCTCACCGGCATAGGCATCGCCTATGGTCAGGAGTGCCAGGTCGCTCTTGGAGTACAGCGGATAGGTATCCACTACGGTCTGCAGGCGAGCTATGGACGCCGGGTAATTTTCACGGCTTGCATAGTAGAGGCCGATCTGCGTCTCACGCTCGGCCAGAACCTCCTGCACGTCTCGCAGCCTCTGCTTGGCCCGCGGAATCAGCGAAGAATCCGGAAACTGGTTGATCATGTTCCGGTACTCTTCCTCGGCACGCTGCGCATTGGTGTAGTCGCGGTCGGGCTTCTCCATCTGCTGGTAGTAGATGTCGCCCACCTTCATCTGCGCCTCAGCAGCCTCTGGAGCCTGGGGGAAGAAGGTGATGAAGTCCTTGTACTCGGCCTCGGCCTGCGTCAAAGCAGCGGCACCACCCTCTTTGAACCAAGTGTCACCCACGGCCAACTTGGCCCGCATCCGGTATTCCGAGTCGGGATAGGTGTTCAGCAGGGTCTGCAGAGTCAGCCGAGCCACGTCATAGCGGCCCTTTTTGAGTGCCACCATGGCCTTGTCAAAGAGCACTTTATCCGGCTGCTTGGAGTTCACGTCGGCCAGAGGATTTGCACTCAAATCCTGATTCTTCTTGTGCTTGGGTTGCTTTTCGCGCGCATAGGCCTGAGCCCCACCCAACACTAGAACCGCCAGTGCAGCGGCTGCTAACTTCTTTGACAACAGGTTCATACCACCTCATTGCGGCCTGCAGCCCGTCGAAAGGCCGCACACCATCCACTTGCTCATTCTACTGAACCGGCTCACCGGCGGCCTCGCGGGCAGTCATCAGCAAAGCACGCACATCCCGCTCAGGATGGCCTCCGCCAAAAACAGCATTGCCGGCCACCAACAGGTCCGCACCAGCTTGGACGATGGCGGCGATTGTGTCGTGAGCCACCCCGCCATCCACTTCAATTCTAAATCCCAGCCCCAATTCTTTCCGCAATTCCACCAGCCGCCTGATTTTGTCCAGCGAAAACGGGATGAACTGCTGCCCGCCGAAGCCGGGATTCACGCTCATGACGAGCACGTGGTGCACCATGGGCAGAATGTCGGTAAGCAGGTTGACGCGCGTGGCCGGATTCAGCACGACGCCGGGCTTCATTCCGTGATGGGCAATCAGTTCCAGGGAGCGATGCAGATGGCGGCAGGCCTCATAGTGGACGCTCACCCAGTTGGCTCCCGCCTCGGCGAACGCGGGAATGTACTCGTCCGGATTCTCGATCATCAGGTGGCAGTCGAGGGGCAGCGTTGTCGCCTTGCGCAGACTCTTCACCACAGGCGGCCCGAGGGTGATGTTGGGCACGAAATGGCCGTCCATCACATCCACGTGGATGACGGTGCCACCGCCTCGCTCGGCCGCGGCAACTTCATCGGCCAGTCGGGCAAAATCGGCGGAAAGAATGGAGGGCAGCAGCTCAACCATGGGCATCATGCGGGGGCGTTTCCCTGCCCGGACAGTGTAACAGCCGTGGACTGCTTCTCGGCCGCCACGCCCAACGCCTTTGCCGCAACGCGTCCAATGCCACGCAGGAGCGCCTTCACGGGCCAGTGGTTCTCAGCGTCCGGGAAAAAGATCTCGCCGGGGCGGCGCGCCTCCGGCCGGTAGTACCAGCGCTTGAGCAGGGCCAGATGCCCCTGCCGCAGCGTCGCGGATGGCGCCTCGTGCGATTCGCTGAGGGCCGCGAGTACGGTTTCCATGCGGCTTTCGAGGATGCCGCGCGCGAGTTTGGCGGGCGCTTCAGGCGCAGCGTGCGGCGCGGCCTCTGGGCCTGGCGCTTCAGGAATAGGCTGAACCGCGACGGGATGCGCAAAGAGCGAACTGGAGCCGGACTGCTCATTCTGGATGCGCATACCAACGGTGGAGAAACCAATTGGCCCGCGCAGGCGGCCGTGCTCGAAGAGAAAGACGGCAACCTCGTCCGGATTGGCCGAGGCCTGCAGGATGACGGCACGGAGTTGGCTCAAGGGGCGGACAAGCTCGGGCGCCAGAGCGCGGACGCCTTCCACGCGCTGCACCTGCGCATGGAGGGCTGCGGCGGCTTCAAATTCGAGATTGGCTGAGGCCTCGTCGCGCTGGCTGCGCAGTTGCACCAGGCGGCTCTCGCCGCGTGTGGCCAGAAAGGCTTCGACTGCGGCAGCTTCCTCTACATAACGCGCGTCCGTGCAGCCCTTGTAGCAGGGCGCGAGGCACATCTTCATCTCAGAGTAGACACAGCCGGGGTGGCTCGGGTCAGGGTGCAGGTCATCGGTACAACGGCGCAGCAGGAAGAGCTTGAGTGCCTCATCCACGTAACGCTCGGCGGCGGCGCGCGAGGGGAATGGCCCGTAGGCCCAGTCGGCTTCACGCTGGCTGGGCCGGTGCGTGACGGTCAGACGCGGATACGCGTTGCTGCCCAGAAAGCGCACGAAGGCCGGCGCGCGCAGGTGCATGCGCTCCAAGGCCTTGGCGCCATAGACATCTTCCAAAAGAGAAAACTGCGTGAGCAGCGACTCGAACTCCGAGCCGGTGAGCTGATAGTCGATGCGGCGCACGCGGCCTGCGAGCTGGAGGCGGCGTGGATGTATTGGCGAGGGCTGCAGGAGCCGCTCCAGCCGCGAGCGTAGGTTGGGCGTGTGGCCGATGTAGGGCTCGAGATGCGCCTCTGCGCCATAGAGCGCGAAGACCGCAGGGCTGGCGGGCAACTGGCTCAGCGCCGCCCTCGGGTCGGCTGGGGCAAAGGGAATGGATTGCATCGGCTGCGTCATGAGCGCACTGCCTCAGGCTCCCGCGATGGTCATGCCGTCGATGCGGATAGTGGGCGAGGCCACCGCGCTGCGAAAGACGAGGTCGTTGCCGATGGCGGTCACATTCTGGAGCATCTCGGCGAGGTTGCCCGCGATGGTGATCTCTTCGACGGCATGGGTGAACTGGCCGTTCTCAATCCACAGGCCGGTGGCGCCGCGCGAATAGTCGCCGGTGACAACGTTGACGCCGAAGCCCATGAGGCTGGTGACGTAGAGGCCCGCGGGAACTGCGGCGATGATTTCGTCGGGGCTGAGCTTGCCGGGCTCCAGATAGAGGTTGCCGCAGCCGATGCCCGGCGTGCCTGCAAGGCCGCGCGAGGCGTTGTGCGTGGACTGCATGCCCAGCTTGCGCGCCGTGTAGGTGTTCAGCAGGTAGTTGCGCAGCACACCGTTCTCCACGACGACGGTGCGGCGCGAGGGCAGGCCTTCACCATCAAAGGGTGAGGTGCCGAAGCCGCCGGCGCCGGAGGGCAACAGCATCAGATTGTCGTCGATGATGGTGAGGCTGGGTGTGGCGATTTGCGCGCCGAGCTTCCCGGCGAGAAACGAGGCATGGCGCCAGATGGCGTCGCCCGAGGCGGCCTCGAAGATCGAGCCTATGAGTGAGCGAGCGACCTCCGGCGCGAAAACGATGGGCACGCGCTGCGTGGACACGCGACGCGCCCCGAGGCGGCGCAGGGTGCGGCGTGCGGCTTCCGCCCCGACAGCCTCTGGGGATTCGAGGTGCGCGAAGCACCGGGCGCTGGACCACCAGCCGTCACGCTGCATCTGGCCGTTGGCGTCCTTGGCCAGTGGAGCGGCGGAGACGCCTACGTAGCTGGTGCGGTAGCCGCCGACGAAGCCGCGTGAGTTGGCCAGCACCTTGCGGCCGGTTGCGGCGTCAAAGCTGCCACCGTCGGAGTTGGTGATGCGCGGATCTACGGCGAGCGCGGCGGCTTCTGCTCGGCGGGCCCACTCGATGCGCTCCGCGGCAGGAAGCGAGAAGACATCGTCGAAGTAGAGGTGCAGGTCGCCCTCGACGGCGCCAAACTCATCCGTCTCGGGCAGGCCGGTGAATGGGTCTTCTTCTGTGACTTTGACGAGCGCCATTGCGCCGTCGATGAGCTGGCGGATGCCGTCTTCCGTAAGGTCGCTGGTGGAGGCCGACGCCGACCGCTTGCCAAGAAACACCCGCAGGCCAAGGCCCCGGGAGCCGGACTCCTTGAGTGTCTCCACCTGCCCCATGCGAACGTTCACGCTGAACTCGTCGCCCTCGCGTACAACGGCCTCGGCGTCGCTGGCGCCGGCCTTCATGGCGCGGGCCACCACATCGGCAGCGAGGGATTCGAGGTTGAGTACGGCAGAACCGGGCTGGGTAGTGGCTTCAGGCATGGGTCCACAGTAACAAACTGCGAGGCTTGCCTGCACCCGCACGGAGGCGGCGTAAGTCGCTCTGCGTCACATCGTGCGGCGGGGCCGGTTTGTTATGGTGAGGATGATTGGCAGAGGTGCAGTGAAGATGCAGGGTAAGCGGTTGCTTATCGTGGTTGGCTTTGTGGTCACGCTGGCTGCGGCTGGCGCGCAGATTAGAAAAATAGACCCCACGCTGCTGGGCAAGGCGACGGCGGGTGACGCACAGGCGCAGTTCCTTGTGGGGCAGGCGTATCTGGAAGGCAAGGGCGTGGCGCAGGATTCCTCGCAGGCTGCGGAGTGGTTCCAGAAGGCGGCCGATCAAGGCAACGCGCAGGCGCAGTACGAACTGGGCGTGCTATTTCATACGGGGCAAGGCGTGAAGCAGAGCGACACGCAGGCGGCAGGGCTGTACCTGAAGGCGGCGAACCAGGGGCTCGCAGCTGCGCAACTGCACCTAGGCGCGCTGTACGATCACGGCGAAGGCGTGCCACAAAACTATATGCAGGCGGCGGAGTGGTATCGGAAGGCCGCGCTACAGAACAACGCCGAGGCGGAGTACAACCTGGGCACGCTCTACGAGCGCGGACTGGGCGTGCCGCAGGACTACGTGCAGGCCGTGGACCTGTATCGGCTGGCTGCGACGGCGGGCAATGCCTCAGCGCAGTTCAATCTGGCACTGCTGTATGACAACGGCCAGGGCGTGGAACGCAACTATGCCGAGGCCGCGAAGTGGTACAACAAGGCTGCAGACCAGGGAGTGCCGCGCGCGCAGTACAACCTGGGATCGATGTATGTGTCGGGCGATGGCGTACCGCGCGATCTTGCGGAGGCCTACTACTGGCTGGCGCTGGCGGCCAGCACGTGGGACGGCGCACACCAGCAGCAGGCCATCAGCGCGCGGGACAAAGTGGGTGCGCGGCTGACGCCGGCACAGCTCTTTGCCGAACAGCAGCGCGTGAGCAAGTGGCTGGCGGCGCGCAAGAAGTAGCGTCGCTGGAAGCGAGTGAGCCTAGCGCCCGGTGCCGCCGACGGTCATCTTGTCCAGCTTGATGGTGGGCATGCCGACGCCGACGGGGACGCTCTGTCCGTCCTTGCCGCAGGTGCCGATGCCTTCGTCGAGCCGGAGGTCGTTGCCTACCATGGAGACGTATTTCAGCGCCTCGGGGCCATTGCCGATGAGCGTGGCGTCACGGACGGGCGCGGTGATTTTGCCGTCTTCGATGAGGTAGGCCTCTGAAGCGGAGAAGACGAACTTTCCGTTGGTGATGTCCACCTGTCCGCCGCCGAAGTTGACGGCGTAAAGGCCGCGCTTGACGGAGCGCAGGATGTCCTCGGGCGAGTCGTCGCCGTTGAGCATGTAGGTATTGGTCATGCGCGGCATGGGAATGCACTGATAGCTCTCGCGGCGGCCGGAGCCGGTGTTGGCGGCGCCGGTGAGGCGTGCGGAGAGCTTGTCAGTAAGGTAGCCGCGCAGAATGCCGTTTTCAATGAGTACGGTCTCCTGCGTGGCGGAGCCTTCGTCGTCCACGTTGAGTGAGCCGCGGCGGCCGGCCATGGTGCCGTTGTCTACTACGGTGACTTTGGAACTGGCGACGGACTGACCGATGAGGCCGACGAAGGCCGAGGTCCCCTTGCGGTTGAAGTCGGCCTCGAGGCCGTGGCCGACGGCCTCATGGAGCAGGATGCCGGGCCAGCCGGGGCCGAGGACGACCTGCATTTCGCCTGCGGGCGCGGGCACGGCGCCGAGTTGGAGGATGGCTCCGCGGGCGGCCTCGTGGGCCAGGTGCTCGGGGCTCTTGGAGCCGGTGAACTGCTCGAGTCCTGCGCGGCCGCCGCCGCCTGCGGCTCCGCGCGTGGTGGTGGCGCCGTCTTGGGCGATGGCGTAAACATTGAGGCGACACAAAGGCTGCGTGTCGCTGGCGAAGGCGCCGTCCGAGGCGGCGATGAGGATACGGCGCAGATCTTCGCTGTAGCCGGCGCGAACCTGCACGATGCGCGGGTCAAAGGCTCGGGCGGCGCGATCGGCACGCAGGATGAGCTCAAGGCGCGCGGCGAGGTCGAGGTCAAAGCCGCCAAGCGGGACGGGATAGAGGTTCGCGGCCGGGGTTTCGATGAAACCCTGCACGGGCTGCTTTGCCGGGCCGGATGCGATGAGCGCGGCGGTGCGTGCAGCGTGCAGCAGGCGCTCAGGGCTGAGATTGTCAGTGTACGCATAGCCGGTGCGCTCGCCGGAGATGACACGCACGCCGCAGCCGGCGCTGGTGCCCTGGCTGGCGGACTTGACGATCTGCTCGTCGACGCCGAGCGAGGTGGCGGTGACGGACTCGAAGTAGAGGTCGGCGTAATCGCCGCCGGCGGAGAGCGCCTCGCCCAGGCAGCGCTCAAGCAGCCGCTCGGTGATGCCAAACTTCTCAAAGAAATAGCGTTTGTGGCTCTGTGCCGGGGAAGCAGCCGGATGCGTCATCGTATCTCCAGTGTACGCCGGATCGGGTTTTGGGTTTGGCGCGGGTGCGAACGTTCCTGTCTTGGTGCTGGGACTTTCGGACTCTACCGTTTGCTGCGTAGTCGTGCTAGAGTCGGGCCATGAAGAAGATAGCTGCCGCCCTGGTGTTGTGCATGGCTCTGGCCTCCCCGGCGTTTGCCACCAAGCATCGTATGCCCCACCATCCGAAGGCGGTGCACCCGACGAACCCGTACATCAAGCACCCGAACCACCGGGCGCCTCACCACTTTCACCTGCTCCCACATTTCCATAAGAAAGCACGCCTGAGACCGCCGACCGCACAATGATGGCGCGTGGCACAATGCAAGTGGTTGTAGATTCCTGAACCAAGGGTGTGCCATGTCTGAGGTTGATGTTCTCCGTTTTCCTGTGGGCCGCTTTGCGCCGCCTACGGCCTCGACGCCGGAGCTGCGTATTGAACAGATTGAAACGCTGCGCCAGTTGCCGGGGCGCTTGCGTGCTGCCGTGGCTGGCTTGAGCGATGCGCAACTGGACACGCCGTATCGCGAGGGCGGCTGGACTCTGCGACAGGTGGTGCATCACGTGGCGGACAGCCATGCGAATGCGTATGTGCGCTTCAAGCTGGCGATGACCGAGGACTGGCCGACGATTAAGCCGTATGACGAGGCTGCATGGGCCAAGCTGGCGGACAACAGGCTGCATGTGGATGTGTCGCTTGCGCTGATTGAGGCGCTGCATGCGCGCTGGGTGGCACTGCTGGAGTCGTTTGCAGCGGAGGACTTTGAGCGCGGCTATCACCATCCGGAGATGGGCAGGCAGGATCTGGGGCGCGTGCTGGCGCTGTATGCATGGCACTCACGCCACCACACGGCGCACATCACGAGCCTGCGCGCGCGGCAGTCCTGGTAAGGAATAACGCATGAGTCCGGGCGAGTCATCGCCTTCCGCCGGACGGTTGGCACAAGACATTGAAGAATATTTGACAGAGCACCCGGCGGCCGCGGTGCTTGAGGACGGCCGGGTGCTCTTTGACATGCGCACGGCCCGTTATGCGGTGAGCGAGCAGCATGGGCGCTGCCTGCTGCAACTGTGGAGCGACGAGCGCAACCTGATGCGCACGGTGGTGGACACGCAGCCGCGCGCGCACAGCCTGCGGGTGATGACGCGGCGCATGGGAGCGCCGAGGCCGCAGGCGCTGGAGCTTGTTCCGACGAGCGACCGAAGAACGCCGACGGTGCGCGATGCGGCGCGGAAGACGTATCAGCGCGTGCTGGAGCGGGCGCTCGAGCGGAACTTCATTGGCAGCAAGGTGGACGGCATGCGCTCGGCGATGGACCTGGAGCACAGCTTTGGGCCGGCGTATGCGCGGGGGCGGTTGCTGCGCGGGACCGCAGCGGAGGCGGTGATTGGCGTGGGCGCGGCGGAGGCTGCGGCGACGATTGACGGCGTGCTGACGCTGGGAATTTTGTGGCTGGATTACTGCCGCCAGCATGGAGACGCACGGCGGCACTTTGGCGGGCTGAAGGTGATTGTGCCCGCGGACGCGTGGCGCACGACGGCGGAGCGCATGGCGTGGCTGAATCATGCGGCGGCAGACTTTCAGCTCTACACGCTGGATGAGCGCAGCGAAGAACTGACGGCGGTGGACTTTCGCGATACGGGGAACGTGGAGTCGCTGCTGGTGCATGCGTTCAACGCGGGTGCGGCGCTGGAGCGATGTAGCGCGGGCCTCGACCGCGTGCTGGCGCTGACGCCCGCGGCGGCGCGAGAGCGGATTGAGGTTCGGGCGCGGTCGGCGACGGAGGTGGCGCTGCTGCTGCATGGGCTGGAGTTTGCGCGCGTGCGGCATGGCGTGACGACGCACTCGTTTGCGCGCGAGGATGAGGTGACGTTTGGCGCGGGAGCGAATGAGACTCCGCTGACGGTGGAGAACGAGGAGCTGTGCAGCGCGCTGCTGAAACGGCTGTTCCTGAGCAGGCATGCCGATGGCGCGCACACGGACGCACTGTATCGGATGCAGCCGGAGCGGTGGCTGGAGTCACGGCTGCGGATGAACATTGCGGAGGTGCTGCCGGGGTTGCGCGGCGACGTGATGTGTTCGCAGGTGCCGACGCTGGCGAGCGGCGAGCGTGGGATGCTGGACCTGCTGACGCTGGACCGCAACGGGCGGCTGACAGTGATTGAAATCAAGGCGGACGAGGACCTGCATTTGCCACTGCAGGCGCTGGACTACTGGATTCGCGTGCGAGCGCTAAACGCGGACCGGCAGGCTGCGGGCGGCGGCCGGGCGACGTCAGCCTTTGAGCGGCAGGGCTACTTTGCCGGAGCCGAAGTCTCAGAGCAGGAGCCGCGGCTGCTGCTGGTGGGGCCGGCGCTGCGGATTCATCCGGCGAATGAGGCGGTGCTGCGGTATCTGGATGCGCGCGTGGAGTGGGAGCTGATTGCGCTGGGCGAGCACTGGCGGCGCGAGCTGAAGGTCGTGTTTCGCAAGCGCAGCGGAGATGCGAGAGCGTAGGCGATTCCGTGTTTCACAAGACCGCGTAATTATCTGCAAGCTTTCTGTGGAAAAGAAAAATATTCAAGGGGGGGTAGGGGTGGGGTACTCCTGCCGGGACTGCCCGATGAAGGTGGAGCTTTGGCTTCTCATGTACCCATTGTGCGACGGGGCGGGGAAATTATCTGCAAAGCGGCGAAGAGAAATTGGGCATGCAGAATGAGTGGGTTAGGGACTATTGCGCTGGCGTATACGTTGACCGTGGCGAGGGCGGACAGGCGAGGGTGGTTGGGCAACGCGCTGCGCGCGCCGGAGCCCCAAGCGTGCTCCGCTCAGGATGACAAGGCTTTTGGTGAGGGGTGGTGTTTTCAGTGCGGCTGGGGTCTTGGCCTGGCATGAGGCGGGGGTGCGGGGGAGTTCGTGGAATCCCAGGTCTCAGAGGCGAGACCTAGGGCACCCGGCAGCTTCCGGTCACGCAACAATCCTCCCACAAGCTGACATTCCTCAATGATGTGAACAGTGCCTCCTAGGTCCTGAATGAAGAGCGGGCTAGAAAAATTGGGAGTGTTCGCGAGTGCGCCCGAACGCTAACATTCTGCACAAAATGGGCTTGTTACAGGCCGTAGGTCCTGAGGCATGGCAACGGTGGAAGAACAGCCGAGGCATAGCGCAGCAGAAATAGGTTCCCACTTCAGCGGCAGTGCGCCCGATTTTTCCCTAGTGGTGGGTGGTCCGCTCTTCCAACTCTTTCGCAGAGCACATCTCAGCGGAACGGGCATGGAACTCCTGTATCGCCGCGTTCTTGCGATCACGGCTATCGCATGGCTGCCTCTGTTGCTCCTTTCGACGACGCGCATTTTTTTAGGAGGCGCAAGCGGCACCAACTTCTTCACCGATGTGGAAGTGCACGTACGTTTTCTGGTCGCCCTTCCGCTGCTTATTTTTGCCGAAGTCATCGTCCATGCCCGCCTGACCCCGGTAGTTTCCCGCTTCATTGAGCAGCGGGTCATCTTCCCCGAGGACATGCCTCGCTTTGAGCGGGCAATCGAGTCTGCAATCCGGCTGCGCAATTCCGTTCGCGTTGAGATTGGATTATTGGCGCTTGTGTACACAGTTGGCCTGTGGCTGTGGCATAACCGTATCGCCTTTGACACCGCGACCTGGTATAGCATGGCCGGCGGGCGGTGGAACCTGACGGCGGCGGGCTACTGGTATGTGTTCATCAGCATCCCCATCGCACAGTTTGTGTTGTTGCGCTGGTATCTGAGGCTCTTTATCTGGTTCCGTTTTCTGTGGCATGTTTCGAGGATCAACTTAAATCTCATACCCACCCATCCGGACCGGTGCGCCGGCCTTGCCTTACTGGGCAGATCATCCTATGCGTTCGGACCTCTGCTTTTCGCGCAAGGCGCCATGCTCGCCGGGGTGATGGCGAGCCGGGTGCTTTACGGGGGCCAGAGCCTCGTCTCATTCAAACTGCAGATTGGGGGCGTAATCGCCTTTTTCGTGTTTATCATTCTGTTGCCCCTGGTGATGTTTACACCGCAAATGTCGCGCGCCAAACGAAAAGGATTGGCCGAGTACGGTCAACTTGGGCAGCAATCTGTGGAGAGATTTGATCGGAAGTGGATCCATCACGATCCAGAGCCTAGCGAGAACCTTCTGGACAGCGGGGAGATTCAATCGCTGGCCGACCTGGCAAACTGCTATAGCGTAATCAGTGACATGCGGGCTGTTCCCTTCAAGCTCGCTGACATTACACGATTAGCTGCGGCGACCGCAGCTCCGTTTGCGCCGCTACTGTTGACGGTTTGGTCCCCCGAAGAACTTATCCTACGCCTTCTAAAACTATTGTTCTAAGGCGCTGAGGACTCATGGATGCATGAGTCTGCCTACTGCGGCTGCTGTTGCGCAAGATTCTGGGCGGCAGCGCGGCGGGCTTCGGCCTTCTCGGTCATCACCTTGTGGGCGTTGTCTTCGAGGGCCTGAGCCGCAGGCAGGAAGCCGATGGCCTTCTGGATCTGGGGGTCCCAGTCGGCAACGACGCGGAGGCCCTGAAGCTGGCCGAACTGGCTGGTGACGATCTTCTCCCTGATATTGATTTTCACCCAGTCGAGCACGCCGTTGATGTCAGCCTCGGTCCAAGGGATTTTCTCGCTGGTGAGGTAATCCTTGAAGTCCTTGAGTACATCGTCAGTGACTTGGAAGTTGCGATCGACGGTGCGGTTGGCGAGGTAGCGCGCGGCGAAGTGGAAGAAGGCGGAGCGATAGAGAAGCTCGTCCTGAAAGTTATTGTTCTTAGGGAAGTCAAGCTTTTCATCGGGCGTGATGCCTCCGCCGCCGTAGACGGTACGGCCGGAGTCAGTGAATTTGACTTCGCGGTTGGTGGAGTTGGAAGGCAGGGCGCCGGCGTGGTTGTAGTAGTAGTCGTAGAGCGAGACGCCGGCGTAGTTGCGCTGGATGAGGCGGCCTGAGGGCGTGTAGTAGTGGTAGGTCGTCAGCGCGAGGCCGGTGTTCTGGCTGAGGTTGTAGACGGTCTGAACGAGGCCCTTGCCGAAGGTGGTTTCACCAACGATGAGGGCGCGGTCGTGGTCCTGGAGCGCGCCGGAGACGATTTCAGCGGCGGAGGCGGTGTTGCGGTTGACAAGGACGACGATGGGAAAGACCTTGCCGGCGTTGCCATGGGTGGCGGTGTAGACCTGATCCGGGTAGGCGCGGCCGCGCTGGGAGACGATGACCTGGCCCTTGGAGAGCATGTGGTCACAGACATCGACGGCCTGGCTAAGCAACCCGCCGGGGTTGCCACGGAGGTCGAGGACGAGGCCCTTGAGATCGCCGAAGTTGCCGATGGCATCGCGGACTTCACGGCCGGTAGTTTCCTGGAACTGGGCGAGGTGGATATAGCCGACGCCGGGGCGAATTTCATAGGCGAGATCGACGGAGGGATGGGAGATTTCGTCGCGGATGAGGTCAAAGACCAGTGGCTTGGGCTGTCCCTCGCGGATCATGGTGATCTGAACGTGGGTGCCCTTTGGCCCCTTGAGCGCCTTGGCGATCTGATCGGAGGTCATGCCCTCGGCGGATTTGCCGTCGATTGCGGAGAAGACGTCACCGGGGCGGATGCCGGCGCGGAAGGAGGGCGTGTTCTCGTAGGGCGTGATGACGTAGACCTTGTTGCCCTGCTGCTGGATGACCATGCCAACGCCGTAGTAGTGGCCGCGCTGATCCTCCTGCATGCGGGCATAGGACTTGGGATCATAGAAGTTGGAGTGGGGGTCAAGGACACGGAGCATGCCGGGGATGGCGCCGTCATAGACAGCGGTGTCTGCCTTGTCGCTGGTGATAGGCTCGGCGTAGTTTTGCTCGACGAGGGCGTAAACGCTGGTGAAGGCCTTGAGGTTATCGCGAATCTGGGACTCATTTTGAGACGACTGCGCGCCGACCTTGCGCTGCATGAATGTGCCCACGACGGCGCTGATGGTGAAGAAAAGGATGAGAGAGAAGAAGGCCCGGCGGGCGCGGGGAGTCATAGGCGGAAAGAACCTCCGGACGGCAGGTGCGACAGGCGCCGGGAAGGGGCCTCGCAAGGCGGTCTTGGGGTAGAGTATACCACTCAGTTACTTGGACGCCGGGGGTGCTCCGTGGGGTAGCGGAGGGGCGATATGGGCATGCAGAGTGGAGGAATAGGAGGGGGAAATGGGGCGGGCATCGCGCGAGTGCTCTCCCGGCATTTACAATAGCGTCTATGTCTCAGGCGGTGTTCGATAGCCGCCTGCCCAGTGCCGACCTATGACTTTGAATTTTCTTCGTATTCCCGCGGCGTTCGTGTTCGGCACGGTGCTGCTTGCAGGGCCATCCTTCGCACAGTCACGCACTTCGGCTCCAGCCAGCCCGTATGGCGGCACGACTGTGGAGGAGATTATTGCCCGTATCAATGACCGGATCATCACGAGCTCAGACTACGAGCGCGCGTTGAAGGAACTGGACCAGGAGGAGCGGCAGCGCGGCGCCACGATGCAGGAAGCATCCGAGGCGCGCAAGGACCTGCTGCGAAACCTGATCGACCAGCAACTGTGGCTCTCAAAGGGCAAGGAGCTGGGAATTACGGGCGAGACGGAACTGGTGAACCGGCTGAACGAGATTCGCAAGCAGTATCATCTGGCGTCGCTCGATGACCTGGAGAAGGCGGCGCAGGAGCAGGGCGTCTCCTACGAGGACTTCAAGGCGAACATTCGCAACGGAATCATCACGCAGCAGGTGATGCGCGACGAGGTGGGCCGCAAGATCTCGATTACGCCGGGCGAGGTGCAGCGCTATTACGAGGAGCACAAGCAGAACTACGCGCGGGATGAAAGCGTGCGACTGAGCGAGATTCTAGTTTCGACGGGCACGCCGGCACCCTCAGCGACAGAGCCGGGCGGCGTGCAGGCGACGGATCCCGCAAAGCTCGCGGCAGCCAAGGCCAAGGCCGAAGAGATTGAGGCCAAGCTGCATGCTGGTGGCGACTTTGCGGATATGGCCAAAACGTTCAGCGACGGCCCGACGGCGGCAGCCGGCGGCGACCTGGGCGAGTTCAAGCGCGGTGCGCTGGCCAAGGTTCTGGAAGATGAGGTATTTGCGCTGAAGGCCGGGGAATGGACTGCCCCCATTCGCACGAAGCAGGGCTATGTGATTCTGAAGGTCACACAGCACACGCCGGGCGGGATTCCTCCGTATAAGGATGTGCAGCAAGACGTGGAGCAGACCTATTACATGAGTAAGATGGAGCCTGCAATTCGCGACTACCTGACGAAGCTGCGCGACGAGGCCTTCATCGAGATTAAGCCGGGTTACGTGGACACGGGGTTGAGCCCGAACAAGCGCGTATTCCCGATTGCCTACTCTGCCTACACGCCGCCGGCGCCGAAGAAGAAGAAGAAGGTGGAGCGGACACGCTTCCGCGAGACGGCGCGGGGCTACGAAGAGAAACCTCCGCAACTGGAGCCCTCGGGAGCCACGAAGACGGCCACGAACGAGAAACCCGACAAGAAGAAGCAGGGCAAGGAACAGGCTGCGATGAAGCCGGGCAAGAAGGAGAAGATCCGTTATGGCCAGGCTCCGCAGGAGACCCTGCCGAATGCGGCAGCGAGCCCGACCGAGGATGCCGGAGCGGTGGCGCGGACGGCACAGAGTGATGCCCTTGTGCCGGAGAATCCGCTGGAGCCGACCCCCGCGCCGGAAAAGAAGACACGCTTCAGCGATCGCGCGCGCATGGAGAAGCAGCACAAGGTAAAGCAGGAACAGGAAAAGAAGAAGACGCAGGCACAGAAGGATGTTCTGGCGCCTGAGCCTCCGGATGCGGCGGAGGTGGCGGACCGGCAGGTGCAGTCTGCGCCGCTGGGGCTGGGCGACAACGTGGACAGCAAGAAGAAGAAAAAGGAAGCAACGACGACCGGCGAGAAGACGCGCATGAGCGACCGCAACCGGAAGGCGGAAGAACAGGCGCAGCCGGACGCGCAGCAGACGCCGCAAGGCTCATCCACGCAGGCTCCACAGCAATAACGGGATTCTCCGCAGGCAACAAGCCAGGCCCGGGATACGCTCCCGGGCCTGACTTGTGTTTGGGCTGCTGTAGCGTTGTGGGTTCGCGCGAGAAAAGGCGCAGAGCGGCTTGTGAGTTTCTGCTTGAGTTTGCCGCCGCGTGCCGGTCACGTTCCTTGAGAGGATGCGGCCCGGGAAGATGGGACCCAAGGTTTTGCTGTAAGCTGACGGGCAGGATGAAAGATATATTTATTGCCGATCTTGCGGGCTTTGAGGAAGGGCGTGTATTCGACAGCTTCTTTCTCGTGCTGCAGAAGCAGCAACGCTCGACGAAGAACAACAAGCCATACCTGAACCTGATTCTGGGCGACAAGACGGGGCAGATTGAGGGCCGCGTGTGGGATCCCTCAGACCCGCGGATTGCACGCGACGTAGAGAAAGGCGACGTGGTGAAGGCGCGGGGCAGCATAGGGCGCTTTGACGACCGGCTGCAAGTGAAGGTGGAGCAACTGCGCAAGGCAACCGCCAACGAGGCGAACCGGGCCGACCTGCTGCCCGCAACGACGCACAACATCGACGAACTGTGGCAGCGGCTGCGCGGATTTGTGGAGAGCTTTACGGACCCTCACCTGAAGCTGCTGCTGAATACGCTGCTGGACGATCCGGCGATAGCACAGGCGTATCGCGAGGCGCCCGCGGCCAAGCAACTGCACCACGCATGGCTGGGCGGGCTGCTGGAGCATGTGGTGAGCCTGCTGACGCTGGCCGACCGCGTGGCGCCGCACTATCCCATGCTGCACCGCGACCTGCTGCTGACGGGCGTGATACTGCACGACATTGGCAAGGTACGCGAGCTGAGCTGGGAGATCGGTTTTGAGTACACGGTGGAAGGGATGCTGCTGGGGCACATCCAGATGGGCATGGCGCTGGTGGAGCAGACGATCGACCGGCTGCCGGATTTTCCCCCGCGGCTGAAGCCACTGGTGCTGCACCTGATTTTGTCGCACCACGGCAAGCTGGAGTTCGGTTCGCCGAAGCTGCCGATGATTCCCGAGGCGCTGGTGCTGAACTTTATGGACGATCTGGACGCGAAGATGCAGGCCGTGATTGGTGAATTTGAGAAGTGCGCGCGCGAGGGCAAGGCGTCCGATGAGCTCACGGGGAAGGTGTGGGCGCTGGACCTGCGGCAACTGCTGAATACGCGCGGGTGGCTGGGAGATGAGGAAGAGTCTGCCGCCAAGCAGGAGACGCTTTTCCCCTAGCGAGCCTGTACGCAGAAGGTGTGCGTCGAGTGGGGGGCTTTATCGCGCGTCGTTGCGGAGCCAGACGGCGGCGTCGAAGGTGTGGGCGCAGTCATAGCCTTCAGAACGGTAGAGCTCGACAGCCTCAGTGTTGGCCTCAGTGACGGTGAGGGAGACCTCGCTGACGCCCTGGCGGAGGAATTGGGCGGCAGCGATGGAGAGCAACTGGCGGGCAATGCCCCTGCGGCGCCATGCGGGGTCCACGCAGATTTGTGTGATGTGACCGCTCTGCTGACTGACGCGGGAACACAATACGAGCGCCACGACCTCTTCGCTCGAGCGCTCCACGACAACATGCGAGGCCATGGGCGAGAAACTTCCGCAGCCGGCGTAGTGCACGATGTTGTTGAGGAAGCGCATGGAACCGTAGACGGAGTTGTACTGGTCGTTGATGAGGCTGTCGGCGTGTCCGTGATAGGCGCGGGAGATGAGGTGGGCGGCGGGGCTGAGGTCGTCGTCGTGCCAGGGGCGCAGCTCGAGCTCAGGGGCAAGATGGGCGTGCGGATTGCCCCAGCGGCCGATGAGCTGCTGGACCATGAAGAGGCGGCGGTAGAGATCAAAGCCCGCGCCGCGAAAGACGTCAGCATGAGTTCCGGAGGGATGCAGCAGAAGCTGGGACTCGATGCGCTCGACCTGGGGCGAGTTGAGCAGGGTTTCAAAGAGGTGCCGCAGGAGCATCTCTTCGGTCGCATGGGGAGAGGCGGATGCGGTCCTGTTTTCGTCGGAGACAGGGCTGGCGCAGGCAAAGACGTCGCCGATGATGGCCTTGGTTTCCTCGTAGACGCAGAAGGTGTAGCCGGTGACGACGCCGCTCTCGACGGCCGCGTAGCCGGGGAGCATGTGGTTATCAAGGTACTGCAAGAGGGGACGGCAGGAGTTGCGGTAGTCCCAGTGGAGGCGCTGCGACCAGAGCTCGCACTCGGCATCGAGGACGGGCCGAAGCATGGGCGCGCCGAAATGCCGCAGGTCGAGAATCTCAGTGGAAATGCCGGGCGTCATGGTATGCCCCTTGGTTGCAGGCCACATCGGCTTGCGTGCATCAGTTTGGACAGACAGCCATTCAGAAACTGCGTTCTGCCGGTCCGGCTTGAAGATGCCCGGCACACACCACGGCTGCGTGTGTCCTGCGGACACTGTGCCATGAAGAGTAACAGACTACAAGTTGTGGTGGGAATGCCGGTTGCGGACGTTGACCTGAGTGCGCGGCGGGCTATTTGGGGCCCACGAGGTAGACTTCAAGGCTCTGCTCGGGCCAACTGAAGAGGGGCTCGTACTGGCGGCCGTCAAGGTACTCCTGGAGCGCATCCTGGGTGTGGAGGTCGATGCCGCCGCGGCCGGAGATGCGGGCGACGAGCAAGTGCTGCTCGGCAGGGACACCGCTCTGCTCATAGTTGACCACCTCGTGATTGCGATAGAAGGAAAGACCGTATTCCACGTCACGGCGAACGCGGAAGACGGCAACTGTCTCATTGGGTGGCGCGATGACAGCAATCCGCTGAGCCAGCGGGCGCGCGGAGTAGTAACGATCAAGAAGCTGGATGACGCGCTTGCTGGCCGCCACGGGCGGAATGCCAAAGAGTGGACCGATTCCATACATGTAGAGCACGAGGATCATGAGGACGGCACTGGTGGCGAGGCGCAGGCGGGCAACGCCGAAGGCCTGGACGACAACGAGAATCAGGAGAGCTGCGCCGGAGGCACTCATGAAGGCGGTGAGTACGGCCCGGGTGGGTGGGATGTGCGCTCCGTGGACAACAAACCATGGAAGCAGGAGGGCGAACATGACCATGACAGCACTGACGGCAGCGTGGCCGATGAGCTCCCATCGGTTGAGGCCCGCAACGCGGCGGCGGAAGAGGTAGTCGCCGGTGAGGATGGTGATGGGTGGAATGGAGGGCAGTATGTAGCCGGGGAGCTTGGACTCCGAGAAGGTGAAGAAAACAATGGGAATGAGCGCCCAGAGAACGAGGAATTCGGGGAAGGCATCACCGGGGCGGCTGGGTGCGGGTTTTTGGGGCGAGGAATGTCGCAGGCGCCACTCTGCGACCGAGGTCTGCACGCCGTCAATGAGCGCGCGGACGGCGACGACGGTCCAGGGCATGACGGCAAGGAGCACGACGACGAGGTAGTACCAGAAGGGCTGCTCGTGCTGGAAGCGGTTGGTGGCGAAGCGCTCAAGGTTGTGCTCGAGGAAGAACTCGCGGAAGAAGGTGGGGTTCTGATGCTGGACGGCGAGAAACCAGGGAAGGACGATGGCGAAATAGAGCAGGACGCCGGGCCACCAGAAGGAGCGCCGGACGATGGACCACTCACGGCGGAGGAAGGCAAAGGCCGTGATGATGAGGATGGCAAGGAAGGGAGCGACAGGGCCCTTGGCCAGCGTGGCTACCCCGGTGAAGAAGTAGATATCGAAGAGCCAGAACTTGGAATCCGTCTCATACCAGGCATACCAGCCGAGGAGGCCGATGGAGAGAGGCGCGGCGAGCTGCATGTCCGTTGAGGCGCCGCGCGAGAAGCCGATGATGCCGGCGCAGGCGACGGTGATGAGCGCGGCGTCCAGTTGGCCACCGCGACGGAACCGTCGCATGTGGAGATAGATGAGCGCCACCATGATGAAGGCAAAGGTGGCCGAGGGCAGACGGGCGCTCCAGTCGTGGACGCCGAAGTCCTGAAAGACGAACATGGCGCGCCAGTAGTAGAGGGCGGGCTTTTCCAGCCAGGGGCGACCGTAAAGATAGGGGGTGACGCAGGCGCTGAGACGGCCTTTGAGGGTGTGTGCTGAGTCGAAGCGGACCAGCATCTCATGGGCGATCTGCGCGTAGCGGGGCTCGTCGGCACCGACCAGGCCAAGGCCATCACCGCCGAACCGGGGAGTTTGGCCGTAGAGGATGAAGAAGATGGCGAAAAAGAGAAAGACAGCCACCTCAGCAACGGTGGACCATTTAGGCAAACGTTTGCGCCGGTTTGCTGGCAGGTCCGGAGCAGGCGATTGCAGATAGCTCTCCACTTCTAGCGATTCTCCAACGGGCTGGCTGCGCGTGCATTGCGCCGGCAGCTCAGGCAGTCCAGCAGGGCAAACAAGCCCCTTACGGCCGGGCAAGAGTGCAGGTGCAAAAAAGATGGTGCGGGCGCGACCCTGTCACGCTTCAACAGGGACAAGGCTAACAGATTCGGGCGGAATCTCAACCCGTACCGGGGCCGAGAGCGGCGACGCCGAGGCGCAACTGGGCGAGGATTTCCTCGAGCGCGCGGCTCAATGGGCCTTCCAGCGTGCAGCCAGCGGCATTCTCATGACCACCACCGCCGAGACGCTCGGCAATGGCCGCAACGTTGACCTTGCCCTTGCTGCGGAGGCTGAGGCGGATGCGGCGCTCGGGCAGCTCACGGAGAAACGCCGCGGCCTCAATGCCGGCGATGGAAAGCGCGTAATTGACGATGCCTTCGCAATCCTCCTCAGAGGCACAGGTGCGCACCATGTCGTCATGTGTGACCCAGAGCCAGGCAAGCCTGCCCTCGCGATGGAGGTTGCCGAGGGCGGCGCCGAGCAGAAGCATTTTGGAAGTGGCTGCGGAGAAGTAGACATCCTGGGCGATGCGGATGGGGTTGGCGCCGGCTTCGACGAGATCCCTGGCGAGGGCAAAGGTGGAGGCACGGGTAGAGCCGTAGCAGAAGCCGCCGGTATCCGTGAGCACGGTGGCGTAAAGGCAGGAGGCCATTTCCGGTGTGACGGTGACTTCGGCAGCTTTGACGAGCCGGTAGACGAGCTCGCCAACGCTGGAGGCTTCGCGGTCAATCCAGTTGAGGTTGGCCCAGGGACGTCCGCTGGCGTGGTGGTCGATATTGATGATGAAGAACTCATCGAGGCCGCGGAGGCGCGTGCGGCCGAGGCCGTCACACTCGAGGAGAATGGCGGCGTCGTAGGGTCCGTGGACGCGGAGCGCGGTGTGAATGGAGCCGGCCTGCGGCAGGGAGCGGTAGATGACAGGAACGCGATCGGCGGTGACGAGGTCCGCGCGCTTGCCCATCTGCTGAAGGAGCATGCCCATGGCGAGGATGCTTCCGACGGCATCGCCATCCGGGCGGGAGTGGGAGCAGACGAGAAAGCGCTCACCGGAGCGCAGCACCTGGAGAATGGCCTCGACGGGGTCTGCGGTGGCGGCGGAGGTGACGGCGGCGATGGCACGCGGCTGTTCCATGGGCAGCTACTCTGATGTGCCTTTCTGCCGGCGGCGTGCGCGGCCCATGAGTTCCTCAATGCGTGCCTGAAAGCGGCCGGAGCGGTCTGCAACAAAGCTGAGTTCGGGCACGTGACGGACACCCATACGCTCCTTTAATTCAAAGCGGATATAACTTTTGGCGGCTTCGAGACCGGCAATGGTCTGCTCCTCGGCATGGGCGATATTGTGCACGGTGTTGTCCACGGCAACGTAGACGCGGGCTGACTTGCCGCCGGGATTCAGGACGACCTCACTGACATGACAGAAAGCGATGCGCGGGTCAGAGAGCTCACCCTCGATCATGGCGCTGATTTCCTCACGCAGCGTCTCTGCCACGCGGTTCTGATGGTGCTTGCGCGCCCTGTGCTCCGGCATGGACCTTCATTCCTCCTGGGGTAAACCCCTCAGGATAGCAGAGGAGGCGGCGGACGGCTTATGGCTCGGCGTAGTCCCAGTAGGCATCTGCGAGGATGGCACCGAGCTCGGTGGCCATGCGGCTGGCGGCGCGCTCGACTTCTTCGATGAGGCCGTGGAGGTAGTCGCGGGAGCGGGAGATGGCGGCGACGCCGAGGGTGGCCGACTGCCAGGTGACGGCCTCGTCCATTTCGGCGACGGAGACGTTGAAGCCCTGGCGGAGCTGGTCCTTGATGGAGCGGACGACGTGGCGGCGGTCCTTGAGCGACTGGGCGTGCTCAATGCGGATTTCGAGGGTGAGATGGGCAACGGGCATGGTGGCACGGGCCTGACGCGGAATGGAGGCTGCTCACACTGGCTGGGCCACAGCTTACCACGCGTTGGGGTTACAGCATGACGTGGGGCAGTGATCCACGAGCTGCGCCTATCATTTTGAGGGCAGGATCAAGCCGTGCTGGATCAGGTGTTCGCGGTAGGCGTCCCACGCCGATTGGGATTGGTTGAAGGATTCCAAAAGCATCGCGACGAACTCTTCGTGACGCCCTTTGTCGGTGTCACCTCTTCGGACCCAGTCAAGGGCTGTGTGCATCACACCGGCGTGACGGCGAATCTCCTGGGAGGCTTCGGTGAGTAGCGTCTCGCAGTGCGCACATATACGGACAGGTGGCATGGCTGTTATCCCTACAGCTCCCAAAAGATGCAGATGTGAATTCATAACCACCGTTTCGATCGCCGGGCGATTCGCGGGGTCTGTTGAATACAGAGATTATAGAAGGCAAGACATAGGATATACACGTCCCGGCACTGTCACTTGTCGGATTGGGGAGGGTGAGGCAGCAGAGCGAAGGCGACGACGGTTTCGGCGGACTGGCCGAGTTCGCGGAGAAGCGCGTCTTCCAGAGCGTTGGGCAGGGGCATTTCGCAGGCGGCGATTTCGGCCTCGGTGGCGCCGACGAAACAGAGTTCGCAACAGCCGAGAGCGTCGCCCGCACCCATGCGCACGGGCGGGCCGAAGACGCGGCAGGTCATGGGCCGCCATGGGTAGACGTCGCAGAGGCCGGTGGCGGGGTTGAGTGCGGGGCAGGGGGCGTCATTGGCGAAGGCGTCGAAGCGGGCGCGGTCTTCGTTGCTTGTGCCGAGCAGGCCGGTGGCAGGGTCGCCGGGAAAGCTGGGAAGGTATTCGCGGAGCCATTGGCGGGAACGGGTCTCGATGGCTTCGGCGGTTGCGGGGTCTGTTTGGCGCAGGGTGGCCATGCCGGCGCGCAGGCGCTCGGCGTCGAGAGCGTTGATGGCGAAGGCGCCGTGGCAGCACTGGGTGCAGCCGGGGCGGCAGGCGAGCCAGTTCCCTGCCCGACGGGCGGCTTCGGACAGAGCCGCGTCCATGATTTGTACGAGTTCGGCGTCACCGGCTGGCAAGGGCATCTGCCGCAAGGATACCGGAGGCGGGCGGGACTGAGGCGAAAAGGGCGCGCGCTGCGTCCAAGGTGGGTTAGAGTCGTAGCGAGCTGTGCGGGAGGTGGCAATGACGGCTGGGCGATGGAGGGTTGCGCTGGCGGCGTGCGCGTTGCTGGGAGCGCAGGGCGGGATGGCGCAGGAGGCGAGGCTGCTGGTGGCGCAGAAGGGGTTACAAAGCCTGGGGATTGTGGATCCGGAGACGGGCACGGTGATCTTCTCAGTCCCGGAGGGCGCAAAGACCGGGCACGAGGTGGCGGCCTCGCCGGACGGGCGGCTGGCCTATGTGCCGATCTATGGCGACTCCGGTGTGGGCGAGCCCGGCACGGACGGCTCAAAGATGGTGGTGGTGGACGTTGCCGGGGAGAAGGTGATCGGCGAGGTGAACT
>JAKAFB010000092.1 GCA_021818105.1 Acidobacteriota bacterium | reverse complement strand
CTGTCCTTAGTACGAGAGGACCGGGATGGACGAACCTCTTGTGTTCCAGTTGTCCTGCCAAGGGCACGGCTGGGTAGCGAAGTTCGGTTGTGATAACCGCTGAATGCATATAAGCGGGAAGCACGCCCCAAGATGAGATCTCCCTGAAGGGCCCAGGAAGACCACCTGGTTGATAGGCTGGATGTGGAAGTGCAGTAATGCATGTAGCTAACCAGTACTAATCGCCCGTTCGGCTTGTCCATAGAATTAACTCCGCGCAGTACAGCGGACATTCTTCAAGCCTTGTCGCTCAATCAGTTTTCGTTGCAGAGTTTTTCGGCGCCAGATTGCAGCCACGTTCCTGCAGGACTCCGGGAGGTACCATCCGGGCCAAAGCAGATGCCGCGGCACGCTGCGGGCAACCACCCGCCAAGCGCCTTCAAGTTTGCCGGTGACCATACTGCGAGGGATCACCCGTTCCCATCCCGAACACGGAAGTTAAGCCTCGCTGGGCCGATGGTACTGCACGGGGAACCGTGTGGGAGATTAGGTGATCGCCGGCAATATTCTCGAGCAAAAAGGCCATGCCCAGCGGCATGGCCTTTTGTGTTTGTGTCAATTCCCACTCGTAGCAAGATACGGGGCAAGGCGAAACCGCTCCGCTGCAGCTTGCACCTCACCCCCGGTCCTGAGTCACTGTTTGCTAATTGCTGGCCGATGCCATCAGAGCCATCGCCCGGCTCATTGCCTCTGTCCGGCTCTTCTTGAGCGCCTCCAAATCGATGGGATGTCCAAGCCAGCGTTGCGGCGAATAGCGCTTGAGATTCTCCTCCAGATGCTCTGCGAATGTGCTGTTGATCTGCTCCACAGCGGCCTGTGCCTTTGGCAGCATCGCATGCAGGTGCGCAATCTCCTTCGTGGCGTCTTCCGGATGGTAGCCAAGCCGGTCACCTGTCTGCATGGCGTCAATCAGTGCATCCGGGGGATCGGCTACCGGTTCTGTATCGTGAAGGGCGTCGTAGGCTCCCCGCAGGCGCGTCATGATCCCGGCAAAGCCATCCAGCTCACTCCGGCGCTCTGTCAATTCAGTGGCCCGCTTGACCTCAATGATCACTTTGCCGGACACGCTATGGCTCGTCACCGGAATGATGGTTGTCAGCGTATTTCCTTTGTAGCTCCAGCCGCCTTGGCCGGTTGGACCTGCCTGCTTTACTGGAACGCCGTCCACATCCACTACTGCAGGCGGCCAGTCCGCAGGTAGGTGCAGTTCATAGCCGCGAGTTTTTAGCATGCCTGGGTAGCTACCCTCCACGGGCCCAATCTCCACCCGCAGAGTGTCGCCGGTCTGCGAGGCTCGGATAGGCGTTCGCGTAAAGACTCCGCGCTGGTAGTCCACAGAAGCACCCGAGTCCTCATACAGCAAATAGCTCGAGCTCTTCCCCGAATCCAGCGGCCACACATTCACAATCAGCGGGTCCACTGGCTTTGCACCCGTGTGCAGCATGGGCGGCTGCATGGGCACAATCGCACCGGCCTTCACATACACCGGCACCTGGTTGATGGAAAAACTGCGCTCCATCTTCACGGGACCTGTAAGGTGTTTGCCCGTCGGCCACTCGATCCACTCACAGGCCGGCAGCCAGACGCTTTCCGTCGCGAGGCCAGACGTCTTGTCCCCCGGAACTACCACCGGTGCCACCAGCATCTGCTCGCCAAACAGATACTCGTCCTTGCTCGTGTAAGCGTCGTTCGACTCCGGCCAGTCATAGTAGAGCGGCCTTACGAAGGCCACGCCCGTGTCGTATGTTCTCCGCGCTTCCGTATAAATGTACGGTTGCATTGCATAGCGCAACTGGAAGCTCGACCGCAGAATCGACGAGTACGGCTCAGGATAGGCCCAGATGCGCCGTTCGGACTCGGGATTCTTCGTCGTGTGCGTGCGCAGGATGGGGCTGAAGGTTCCAAACTGCACCCAACGCGTGTAAAGCTCCGGCTCCACGGCGCCTGGCATGTGCCCACCGATGTCGTGGCTCCAGTAGGCATAGCCCACATTGGCTGCTGTCGCCGTGAACCAGGGCTGAAAGGCCAGTGAGTCCCACACAGAGACTGTGTCGCCGGAGAAGCCAATCTGGTAGCGGTGATTCCCCAGCCCACCCCAGCGGTGGAAGAGCAATGGCCGCTTGCCTTCCCGCTGCTGATCGGTAAAGTGCAGATAATTGAGCCACCAGGTATTGTTCACGCCGGGCAGTTTGGTGTCCAATTCCTGCTGCCAGTCCAGCCACCAGAAGTTGATCCCCTGCTTCTCCAGTGGGTGCAGAACGATGTTGAAGTAACTCATCGCCCATTTCTTGTTCGTCGGGTCAAACGGTACGTATTTCCGTGTGGCCGGATCGATGCCCATTGCCCTGGCCATCGCAGGATACGCAGCCTCCCAGGGCTGAATCCCCGAAGCCGGATGCAGATTCAGGCTCGTCTGCAGTCCATCAGCATGCAGCTTGTCCAGAAACTGAGTCGGGTCAGGAAAAAGCAGCTTATTCCATGTGTAGCCGCCCCATCCGAGCGTGTGGCCTGACTGGTCCACCTCCCCCGCCGCCTTCAACTGCTCTTGATTGATGTGCCAGTCCATGTCGATCACGAAGACGTCGAGAGGTGTGTCATTCTCGTGGAAGCCCTTGATGATCTCCTCAATCTCCTGGTCGCTGTACGCCCAATAGCGCGACCACCACGCCCCAAACGCAAATCGCGGCGGCAGCGGAATTCGCCCTGCCACGCGCACATAGTCACCCAGCGCCTTGCGGTAGTCGTGTCCGTAGCCAAAGAAGTACCAATCCTGCCGCTCACCTGCGGGCCGCTCCATCACCCACGGCCACTGGCTTTTCTCCCCTTGCAGAAAGCGGAAGTCTGCTGAGTCAAACAGTGGTCGCGTCGAGTCATCCACCAGCGCCCAGCCAGAGCGAGAAACCAGTCCCTCGCCAATCGGTTCCTTGGTCTTGCTGCCCAGCGCACCGTCCAAGGTGCGCGTGGTGCCCTGCAGATTCTCAGGGTCCGCCATGCCCGGGTGCCACACCACCGCCTTGCCATCCACCGTGTATGCAATGCTCAGGTCCTGCGGCATAAAGCGACCGCTGTCCCCTGCAGATGAACTGTAGGTAAGTGTCAGTGTCTCCGTCTTCAGCACCAGCTTCTTTCCGCCCTCTGTCATTTCCTTTGAGAACTTAGGCACCGGCAACTTGCGATTGATGAAGACAAAGGAAGCGTGGTCCTCAAACTTGCCATCCGCAGCCCACTCCATGCGGATCATCTGCGGAGTAAGAACGGTGAATCGTGCTTTGCCAAGGATCACCTCTGCTCTGGGATCGGCTACCGGATCGGTCACCGGCAAGGCTTGCGTGGCTTGAGCAGCAGCGGTTGAAGCGATGTGTGAGTGTGTAGTGTCAGCTTGCTGTGCTTGGATTCCCAGTGAGCTTGTTGCGATAAGTCCGACTGCGGCGAAGTGAAACAAAGAAATACGCAATTCTTCCCCCTCGTTTTTTTACTTCAAAGGGAAGGCTATCACCGGAGGAAGAAGGTTGGGCAAGGCCCCATGCGAAGCCTGCCAGGGCTCGGAGCGTCCTTCGGAATGGGAGTTGCGCAAAAACGGCAAAGCCCACAACGGAGCATGGAACCTGCACCGCTGCGGGCTTGACTTGAAGCGATCGCGCTAAAAGGCGCGGTCGCTTTCCTCACTACATCGTCACATGCACTGGGTGTTCCAGAGTAAAGGTGAGCATCGTCTCGGCCGGCAGCACAATTTCTTTGTTTCCAGTGAAAGCGCTCCCCGCCGTGCCGCCACCCGCGCCCACAAGACCGCCGATCAGTGCGCCCTTGCCGCCGCCGGCCAGGCCGCCGATCAGTGCTCCCAGGCCCGCGCCACCGCCAATCATCGCGGCGCTGCGTTTGCCCTTGCCCTTCTCAGCCCTTGCAATCGTGCTGGTGGAAACCGGGTAGCTGCCCGATTCGGTTTGCACCCGCTCCAGGCGAATCGAGAGAACAGCGCCACCCTTGAAGCGGCCCAGTGGCTTGGCGTCAATCACGGTGCCCTCGGCACGTGCGCCCTTAGCGACCACCACCTGCCCATTCACAACCACGTCGTCGGCCACACTTGCGGTAAAGCTGTCGCCCGGCTGGCTGATCTTCGATCCCAGATCCTGGTCAAGGCGAACTCGGATCGCCGTGCCCGCGGGCAGATCAATTGCTGTGGGTTGCGGCGGCTGTTGAGGACCTTGCGGCGCTCCTCCACCTGCGTATCCCTGGCCACCGGAGCGGCGAGGACTCGCCGGACCCGCTGCGCCCGGTTGTCCAGTCTGTCCGGGTGCCGGTCCGGTCTGCGCAGTTCCTGGCGCTCCCGGCTGCCCGGTCTGCGCGTTTTGGTTGTCTGCTTGCTGGTTGGTGCTCTTGCATCCACTGAGCGAAAGCCCGACGGCCAATGCCAGGGCTGCAAAGGGAACAAACGTCCGATTCAACTTCATACAGCGAGCTCCTTCGAGTGGGGGATTACAAACTCTGCATGCTACAAAAAAGAGGGTGCTTGCGCACCCCCTTTGATTGCGACGCTAGTAGCTTAGATGTCGAGGTTCTTCACGTCAAGCGCATTGTCCTCGATGAACTTCCGGCGTGACTCCACGTCTTCACCCATCAGAGTGGTAAAGATGGACTCGGTCTCCGCAATGTCCTCCAGCTTCACCGAGAGTAGAGTGCGCCGCTCCGGATCCATCGTTGTCTCCCACAGCTGCGCCGAAGTCATCTCGCCCAGCCCTTTGTAGCGCTGCACCTGGTAGTCCTTCTTGCCCTGCTCCACGATGTAGGCAAACAGGTCACGCGCCGTCTGCTTCTCCACCGGCTCGCGCGGAATGCGCGATACGCGCCGCGTCTGCTTTGCCTCGGCCTGCGCTTCGCCTTCTTCGCCCTCTTCCTCGTCCGCTGCCGTCTCAACTGCGGCCGCCTTGCCGGCAAACTCAATCAGGAATGGCGGCTCAAGGAATTCCTTGATGAGCGTGTACTTCGCCATCATCTGCCGAAATTCGGGGCTGGACACCAGCGTCCAGTCAATGCAGCGTGTCGCGCCTTGTGCGTCAGTAAAGCAAATCGACCATGTGTGGTGCTCTTCGTCCTCCACCGGCTTGCTCAGCTTAATCTGGAAATTATCCGCGAGCTCAGCCAGCTGCGCATGCAGCGCCGCGAGCTTCGGCGGAACCTCGCTCTCATTTTGAGAGGCAAAATCGGAGCGATGCGTCAGCTCGGCGCGCGCCAGCAGCTCTGTCAGATTCTCGTTGCGGATGCGCTTGTCCACCTTCTCCACAAAGCCCAGATACTCGTTCAGCGTGCCCATGAAGCGTGTCAGATCCGTGCCCTCAATGCGGCTCGCGCTCTCGCCGTGGCGCACAATCATGCCCTCAGAAGCGCGATTGACCATCACCTTCACGAACTCGCGGTCATCCTTGATGTACTGCTCAAACCGCCCCTTCTTGATCTTGTAAAGTGGCGGCTGCGCAATGTACACATTGTCGCGCTTGATCAGCTCCGTCATGTGGCGGAAGAAGAACGTCAGCAGCAGCGTGCGGATGTGCGAGCCGTCCACATCGGCGTCCGTCATCAGGATGATCTTGTTGTAGCGCAGCTTCGCCGGGTCAAAGTCATCCTTGCCAATGCCGCATCCCAGCGCCGTAATCATCGCGCGGATTTCTTCGTGGCCCAGCATCTTGTCGTAGCGGGCCTTCTCCACGTTCAGAATTTTGCCCTTCAGCGGCAGAATGGCCTGGAAGCGCCGGTCCCGGCCCTGCTTCGCCGTGCCACCCGCGCTCTCGCCCTCCACAAGGTACAGTTCGCAGCGCTCCGGATTGCGCTCGCTGCAGTCAGCCAGCTTGCCCGGCAGGCCTCCGCCGTCCAGCGCGCCCTTGCGCCGCGTCAGGTCGCGAGCCTTGCGTGCCGCCTCGCGTGCCCGCGACGCCTCCACAGCCTTGTTGATGATGCGCTTGGCAATTGGCGGATTTTGCTCCAGGAACATGCCCAGCCGCTCATTCACAAATGCCTGCACAATGCCGGCGATGTCCGAGTTCAGCTTGCCCTTCGTCTGTCCTTCAAACTGCGGCTGTGGCAGCTTCACGCTTACCACCGCCACCAAACCCTCGCGCACGTCATCGCCGCTCAGGTTCTCCTTCATGTCCTTGAAGAGCCCCAGTGACTGTCCAATCGCGTTGATCGTCCGCGTCAGCGCCGTGCGGAAGCCCGACAGATGCGTCCCGCCGTCGATCGTATTAATGTTGTTTGCAAAGCTGAAGATCGTTTCCGAGTAGCTGTCGTTGTACTGCAGCGCAATCTCAATCTCCACTCCATCGCGCGCCGCTTCCATCATGATTGGCTTGTCATGCAGCACCTGCTTGCCGCGGTTCAGGTGCTTCACAAACTCCGCAATGCCACCCGCGTAGCGGAACTCCGCACGCTTGGAATCGCCCGTCTTTGGGTCCGCCGTGCGCTCGTCCGTCAGCGTGATCTCCAGCCCCTTGTTCAGAAAGGCCAGCTCGCGCAACCGCTGCGCCAGCGTGTCATAGTTGTACTCTGTCGTGGTGAAAATAGACTTGTCGGGCAAGAAGTGGATCTTCGTCCCGCGCCGCTTGCTCGTTCCCGCCTTGCGAAGCTCGCTCGTCGGCATGCCGCAGCTGTAGTCCTGCTCCCATGTGTAGCCGTCGCGCCAGATCTCCACATTGAATTCCTGGCTCAGCGCGTTCACACAGCTCACACCCACGCCATGCAGGCCGCCGGATACTTTATAGGTTGACGCATCAAACTTGCCGCCCGCGTGCAGCTTCGTCAGCACCACCTGCACCGCAGGCATAGTCTCGCCATTGCCCACAGACATCATGTCCACGGGAATCCCGCGCCCGTCATCCACCACCGTGATCGAGTTGTCCACGTGGATGATGACGTCAATCTTCTTTGCGTAACCAGCCAGCGCCTCGTCCACTGAGTTGTCCACAACTTCGTAGACCAGGTGGTGCAGGCCCATCTCGCCCGTCGAGCCTATATACATGGCCGGACGCATCCGCACCGCCTCAAGGCCTTCGAGGATCTTGATGTTTTCGCCGGTATAGGTGCCGTTCTCTGCGGAAAGGGAAGGAATGTTCTGCGCTTCAGTTGCCATAGGTTTCCGTTCGCTGGGCTGTTGCCGTCCGCACCCCGTTCCATAGCTCCCACGGGGTCGTTCCCGGGCTGCACGTTGGGGATTAACCGCTTGAAAGACGAGGGCTTTGTGCGAATCTGCCTAAAGCAATTTTATCATGCGGGAACGCGATCATCGCACAGAGAACCGAAACCGTAAAAGTGGTTACCGTTGGGCATGTTACTTGCGCGTTATGTGACCTCGGTAATCAATGCGGTAACCGCGCAGAGAAATTCATAAAAAAGCTGGACTTACTGATAACTCTGGGCTAGTATTCTTGCACGCGGAAAGATCCCCTTTCCGTAACCAAGAAGTTCGATGAGGGGTTACCAATTATGAAACTTGCACTTCGCGTTGCTGCCTTGTTCATCGTCGTTGCCGGTGTCGCTGCTGCCTCCGTTTCCTCCAAGACGCCCGCCATCCCCAGCCACCAGTCGGCGACTGCGACTCTGCCGGCTCCCTGCTGCGGCCCTGGCATGGGCTGCACGCTGACCAAGTAAAACAACGGCTTATAGCACGAAAGTGCTACATCTCCGCAGCACTTTTTTCTTTGAGTTTGGGGTGTTGAAGGCGCTATCCTGATAAAACCCTCAGGATGGAGGGGGCCTTCTATGCCCTTGAACTTCGCGATGTCGCTGATGAGTGTAGCTGAGTTTCTTGCTTGGGCCGCACTCGGTTTCTTCTTCTGGAAGAAAGGCCTGCACCGCCGCTTCCCGGCTATGCACGCCTATCTGGTCCTGCGCGTGACTTCTATGCCCGCGCTGCTTGGCCTCCTGTACCTGCAGGCGCAGCCCTCGCATTACCAGACTATCCTCTTCCCCATGTACTTCTTCGCGTATTGGGCGGTCTACATCGCCAGCGCGGTCATGCTTTACTTCATTACCGTTGAGGTCTTCCGCTCGGTACTGTCGTCCTTCTCAGGCCTCATGAAGCTCGGTACCATCGCGTTCCGCTGGGCCGCTTTGATTTCAGTGATCGTTAGTCTGGCCACGGTCTCCTACAAGCATCCCGGCGTCTCGATGATTCCCGAGGTTGCCTTCGGGCTCATGCGTTCGGTGAGTATCCTCGAGCTCTGCCTGCTCGGCTTCCTCTGCTTCAGCATGAATGCCCTGCGCCTTTCTGCGCGCGATCTATCCTTTGGTATCGCCCTGGGCTTTGGGCTGATGTCGGCCAACGACTTTGTGGTTGGCACCCTGCTGGCGGGCAATTCGTCGCTGACATCGCCGCTCCAGTTCGTTAACGAGTCCCTCGTACTGGTCTCACTGGGCATTTGGGTCTCTTACTTCGCTCTGCCCGAGCCCGTACGCAAGCCGATTACGATTCCCGCCAACTCCACCATCTATCGCTGGAACGAGATTGCCGCAGCGCTCGGCCACGGCACGCAGGTCGCCGTCTATCAGCCCGCCAACGGCTCCTTCCTCTCCGACGTCGAAAAGGTCGTCGACAAGGTCCTCACCCGCAACCTGCAGAGCGGCGAATCCAAATCTGAGGCATAAACTAGACTAGACCGCAGGAAGCGAAGAGGGCCGGATCCCCGCAGGGTCCGGCCCTTCCTCTTGTTGCGGTATCTTGCATCCGCTCCTGCGCGCAAAAAGAAAAGCCACGGCATGGCCGTGGCTTTTCCCGTGTTGCTGCCTGCTATAGCTTACTCAGCCGCCATCGGCTCCACTGAGGCAAAGCGCCCGCGGTTGCCGTGGTCTGAGAACTTCACCCGGCCCGAAACCTTCGCAAACAGCGTGTCGTCAGAGCCGATGCCCACATTCGCGCCCGGCTTGATGCGTGTGCCGCGCTGGCGCATGATGATCGTGCCGCCCGTCACCAGTTGGCCGGCAAAGGCCTTCACGCCAAGCCGCTGTGCATTTGAATCCCGTCCGTTTGTGGAGCTGCCTCCACCCTTTTTATGTGCCATTGCCCAATCCCCTTCTCAATTCTTTTCCGCGCCTACTTGGTTGCGGTATAGGTCACGCCGTCGGCCTCAATGGCCTTGATGCGCACCTCGGTAAAGTTCTGCCGGTGTCCCTGCATCTTCTTGTACTGCTTCTTCCGCTTCAGGTGGAACACCAGAATCTTGTCGCCGCGGCCTTCGCCCAGCACTTCGGCCGTCACCTTGGCCGTCGCGGGCTTGGCCACCGTTCCCGGCTCGCCGGAAACAGCCAGCACATCGCTGAACTCGACCGTCTGGTTCTCTGAACCGACGCTCTCAATCTTCACCACGTCGCCAGGAGCGACCCGATACTGCTTGCCACCGGTACGAATCACCGCGTACATAAACCCTCCAGCGCGGTTCCGGCCTCGCCGGTGCGCTTCTCAAATCCAAAAATAGCTCGGGCGGAAACTTCCGCGCCGCGGTACGCTCAAGCGCCAATCTGCGGGGCGAGCGTCTGGCTCCACGACGACAGGCAGGAATCGCCAAACTAGAGTAGTCTACCGGTTTTGCGGGCTAAGGTCAATCTCCCCGGCCCATCCCCGCAGCCCTTCCCGCCCGCGTCAAGGGGTGCCTGCGTCCACACTGCCGATTCTCCTCGTCTTGCCTTACACTGTTCAGATGGAAGAGTTTTCGAGGATTCAGCGCCTCCCCCCTTACGTCTTTAATATCACCGGAGAAATGAAGGTCTCCGCCCGCCGCCGCGGAGAAGACATTATCGACTTCGGCATGGGCAACCCCGACGGGGCCACGCCCAAGCACATCGTAGACAAGCTCATTGAGGCGGCGCTCAAGCCCGCCACCCATCGCTATTCGGTCTCCAAAGGCATTCCGCGCCTGCGCAAGGCCATCTGCAACTGGTACAAGACCCGCTACGACGTCGATCTCGACCCCAACTCCGAGGCCATCGTCACCATCGGCTCCAAGGAGGGCATCGCCCACCTCTGCCTCGCCATCCTCGATTCGCGCGACACCGTGCTCGTCCCCAATCCCAGCTACCCCATCCACATCTATGGCCCCGTCATCGCCGGTGCCCACGTGGTCAGTGTCCCCGTCCATGACCAGGAGCAATTCCTCGCCCAGCTTGAGGAGATCATCCCGCGCATGACGCCGCGCCCCAAGGCGCTCATCGTCAACTTCCCCTCCAACCCCACCACCGAGTGCGTCGAGCTGCCCTTCCTCGCCCGCCTCGTCGAGCTGGCCCGCGAATACGGCTTCCACCTCATCCACGACCTCGCCTACGCTGACATTGCCTTCGACGGCTACAAGCCCCCCAGCGTCCTCCAGGTCCCCGGAGCCAAAGACGTCGCCGTCGAGTTCTTCACCCTCTCCAAGAGCTACAACATGCCCGGCTGGCGTGTCGGCTTCATGGTCGGCAATCCCGTCCTCGTCAACGCCCTCGCCCGCCTCAAGAGTTACTTCGATTACGGCACCTTCACGCCCATCCAGGTCGCATCCATCCTCGCGCTGGAGGGGCCGCAGGAGTGCGTCACCGAAATCTGCGAGAACTACCGCAAGCGCCGCGACGTCCTCGTCGACGGACTCAACAAGGCCGGCTGGCCCGTCGCGTTGCCGAAGGCAACCATGTTCGTCTGGGCGCAGATCCCAGAGCAGTACCGCAAGCTAGGCTCGCTCGAGTTCTCCAAGCTCCTGCTGACGGAAGCGAAAGTAGCCGTCTCCCCCGGCATCGGCTTCGGCGACTACGGCGACAACCACGTCCGCTTCTCCCT
>JAKAFB010000091.1 GCA_021818105.1 Acidobacteriota bacterium | reverse complement strand
GTAGTCCTCGACGGCGAGGAGGAAGAGAGGGGTTGCGTCGGCAGCAGCGTACATGTAGGGGAAAGCGTGCCAGTCGACGTTCGCGGCGGTCTGCGAATACTCGTGCATGATTTTGCCGTCGTTGCGCTGGCGGCGGATGAGGAACTCGAGCTCGTTGTGGGTGAGAGCGAAGTCGCCGAAGCCGTTGACGGCGTAGAGGGTGTAGAGCGCGTCGCGGCCGAAGAACCACCCGAAGCCGGGGCGAGCGGAGTCGCCGGACTCGTAATAGCCGGCAACGAGGGCGGTTTCACCGGAGGGTTGGGCGATGGCCTTCAATTGCTCGACGGAGACCACGGCCCACTGGAAGGCCTGGTTCAGAGACTTGTTGGGCGTGCTGATGCTGGTGGAACTGGCAAGGAGCTTCCTGTAACTCTCTGCGTGGGCTGCGTAGCTGGCGGCGATGGACTGGTTGAGCTGTTCGAGCGTGGCGCCGAGCGCGGCGTCTGTGGCAGTGGCGGTGGAGGTGCCGATAGCCATGAGCAGTGGGAAGAGGCGATTGCGATCGTGGGCTGGATCAATGTGCAACCTGAGCTCGACGGGGTGAACCTGTGGGCGCTCCTGGTAAGGAGCGAGGATGCCGGGGTCGGCGCCGGGTATGGTGATGGCTCCGGCAAGGTCGGGGTAATCCGTGTGGAGAACGTAGTAGCCGCCGTGGGCAACCCACTCGGCGCCGGGCACGCCCTCGGTGCGCTCGGGCCACATCCAGCGCAGGTCGGGTGAGAAACGCAGCGTGAAGTTGGTGGGGCGAACGCAGTCGAACTGGAAGAGGACAACGGGACCGGTGCCGGCTGGCGCGTTACTCGGCGAAAACATAATTTGCCGGACGGTGAAGCCGATGTGGGAGTAGGTGATGATGGTGCGGTCGGGGCGGACTTCGATCTCTGCGGCCTGCTGGTTCACGTCGATGGGGACGGTGTAGTCGGCGATATCGGCCTCGATGGTGAGGTGCGAAAGCAGCTTGACGGGCAGAATCCAGGACTCGAAGGTGCCGTCCTGCTGACCGACGAGGACGCCGCGCTCACCGGCAACAGTGAAGGGCTTGAGGGGCTCGGCGTGGGCGCGGATGACGGGGCCCGCGGTGTCCATCGGGAAGGTTGGAATGGTTGTGAAGTGTGGGGCGGGTGGTTGGACCTGTGCGACGGAGGCAACTGCTGCAAACAGCATGGCTGAGGCCATGTGGGAAACAAAGGCGAAGCTTCTCATGGAGTAGTGGTCCTTTAACTGCGGCTCAAGGTCAACAGTCTACGGCATTTTCAGGCACGTCCTCTGGATTCAGCTGAGAGTATGCCGATAGTGAGCTTGGGTAACGGATCTGCAATATGAACAAAACTTCATCTTTTCGTAATTTGCTATTAATTTTTGTAGAGCCAGGAAGAGACATTTTGGATTCAGTAGAAATGGATTGTAGTTATACGGAATTGACGGCGCAGAAATGCTGACCGAATGAATAAATTTGGTCAATAAACGCTTTGGCGCTCGAATTGCTAGACGTGATGCAAACTTTGGCAGGCTTCCCCCTCGAACGCGCCTGCGGTCAGTCAGAAATCTTGGATTGACTCTAAGTTGCGACCAACACAGCCGAGAAATAATGACTGCCGCCCGATCGTCTGCGGCCACAATTGAAAAATCACATTCCCGAGGGCTAAACAGTATGAAAATGCCGTACTTCTGGAAAGGGTTAGCCATCTTCGTGGTCCTGGTTTGTCTGGCAGGACTGGCCTATGCAGTGGACGTCAATGCTCGCATCAAGGGAACCGTAACCGATCCACAGGGGTCGGCACTTGCGGGGGCCAACGTCATCGCAACCAACCTTGCAACCGGGGTCAAGTACACCACGGTGAGTGCGGCGAATGGTACATATCTCTTCCCGCAATTGCCGATTGGCACCTACAGCATTTCGGCGTCTGCGACAGGGTTCAAGACCTTCTCCGCCAGCGGCATCGTGCTGAATATCGACCAGGAATATGTGGAGCCGATTCAATTACAGCTTGGTTCCACATCAGAGGTGGTGGAAGTACAGGCCTCCGCCGTGCAGGTGAACACCACGGACATGCAGCTGAGCAACGTGGTGAACTCCGAGCAGATGGTGGAGTTGCCGCTGATCAATCGCGCGTTTACGGGGTTGGAGCTTACGCTCCCTGGCGTGCAGGCGCCGAGCGACCGCTTTGGCGGCAACTATTCCGTGAGCGGCGGCCAGACGCAGCAGTCAGAGTATCTGATTAACGGCGCCGACTCCAACGACATTGCTTTGAACACACTGGCCCTTACGCCGAACCTGGATGCGATTGACCAGTTCAACCTGATTGATGGACCGATGAATGCGGAGTATGACCGCAACTCGGGCGGCATTGTGAGCGCAACCATCAAGCAAGGCAGCAACCAATTCCACGGCGATGCCTTCGAGTACTACCGCGACACCTTCCTGAACACGCTGAACTACTTCCAGAAGTCGGTAACGACGGGCAAGGGTGTGGTGCCAACCTTCCATCAGCACATTTTCGGCGGCGTGCTGGGTGGCCCCATCGTACGCAAGAAGCTGTTCTTCTTTGGTGCATATCAGGGCACGCGGCAGACTACGCCACAGGGCGGTGGCACGGGCAACAATGTGTATGCGTCGAACAACCTGAATGGCGACTTTTCTGCTGACTTGCAGGGTGGCAACGGGGTTCGGCCGACGGCTGCACAGACGTATGGCTCGTTCAGCAATGCGCCGATTCCGGCGACCATCTCGATCCCGGGATGCTCAACCGCCGGCGAGACGTGGGCACAATGCGCCTTTGACCTGGGCGGCATCTTCCCGACGACGAGCTTCAATTCCATAGCAACGAAGCTGGTTTCAAAGTATGTGCCCGCGCCGAACAGCGGTACTTACGGGTATATCTTCAACCCCAACTCGCTGGTGAGCCAGAACCAGGAAATCGGCCGCGTGGATTACGCCATCAACCCGGCGAACCAGGTGACCTTCCTGATGCTCTACCAAAAGCAGACAACAACCAATACACTTCCCTTCACCGGTGCCACGCTGCCGGGCTTTGGAGAGCTGGACGCACTCACGGTGAGCCAGTACACGGGCGACTATGTGCACCAGTTCAGCCCCACGTTGGTGAACGATTTCTCCGCACACTACACGCGGTTCAACTTCCAGGCTGTGACGCCACAGAACGTAGTGTCGCCCGCAAGCCTTGGCTTCAATATCATTCCGCAGGATGCGGCGGCGGCCAGCGTGCCAACGATCAGTGTGAGCGGCAACTTCATCAACTTTACGCTGGGCTTCAGCACCAACGGCCCGCAGCCGCGCATCGACCAGGTGTACCAGCTGGATGACAGCGTATCGAAGGTGGTTGGCCAGCACACATTCAAGTTTGGCTATGACGGTCGCCGCTTTAACGTGACCAACCCGTTCTATGCCAGAAACAGTGGCTCGTTCGGATTCAACAATACCGGCACCTACTCCACGGGCGACGGCGCGCTGGACTTCCTGCTTGGTGATCCGGCCAGCTACAACCAGGGCACAGGTGCTACCATCCAGGCCGACGCTTTCCTGAACTATTTCTACGCGCAAGACACATGGAAGCTGACGAATGCGCTTACGCTGAGTTACGGTATGGGGTACTCGATTGATACCCCGTTGCGCAATCACCAGTACAGCGGCGAAGGCATTGCCTGCATCGTAGCGGGTGAGCAGTCGAACATCTTCCCGAACGCACCCAAGGGGCTTGTTTATCCGGGCGATCCTGGGTGCAACAACGCCGGCCAGGCATACACGCGCTACTCGGAATTTGGACCAAGGCTTGGCTTTGCCTGGGCACCCGACCTTGGCCCGATCTCCGGAACCCAGGGCAAGTTCTCCATCCGCGGCGGCTTCGGTATTTACTATGACCGCACGGAAGAAGAGTCAGCTCTGCAAACGTTGGCGACGCCGCCCTTCGGCACAACCACGGAAGGCGCTCAGTCGCTGGGCGCACCGCAGTTCGCAGATCCCTTCTCTGACTTGAACAATGCAGGGAGCGTTCCAAATCCCTTCCCCTACAAGTTTCCGGTGAAAGGGCAGAATATTGACTTCGGCGCGTTAGAGCCTATTTACAACATCAGCACCTTCGCCGGCAACTTCCGTGCGCCCTATGCTGAAAACTTCCAGTTGAGCATCGAGCGCGAATTCCCGTCGAAGGTTGTGGCCCGCTTCAGCTACGTGGGATCAGTGGCGCGGCAGAACCAGATTACGACGAACGCAAACCCCATTACGCAGGCGGGACACGCAGCCTGCGTGGCAGACACCACCTACTGCAACAACCCCACGGACGCGATCTACCGCAACCTGCAGAGCTACTTCTTCCCGAACCACACGCTTTCAGGTTCGGTTGATCCCAACACTGGCGAGGTTGGCTACCTGGACGTGGGTCTGGTGGGTTCCGGCTCTTCATCGAGCTACCACTCATTCCAGGCAAATATCCAGAAGGGTATGACGCACGGGCTGCTGTTCCAACTGAGCTACACCTACTCACACGCGCTGGATTCGGGCTCGAGCTTTGAGAATGCCGGCTTTGGCGAGAGCAGCGCGCGCGGCTACAACCAGTTTGCTCCATCGTTGAACTATGGCGACTCCGCCTTCGACGCACGTCAGCGCCTGGTGTTCTCGCCGATCTATGTGACGCCAATCCGGCGTGACATGGAGTGGTATAAGCCTTTGAACCTGCTGACCTCAGGTTGGGAGATTTCGGGGATTACCACGCTGGCGACGGGCTTCCCGTTTGATGTGTCCTACGCAGGCGGCACTTCTGACTCCGAGTGGTGCCCCTTCTACACCAACTACTATGCCTGCCCTGACATCCCCAACCAGGTTGCACCGATCGTGACAGGGAACTTGCGGCAGCGCCTGCCCTCCAATGGTCACTCGGTCGGCATCCTGAAGACGAGCTTTGCCAATGAACCGTTGGGAAGCTTCGGCAACACGCACCGGAACCCGTATCACGGTCCGGGCATCAACAACACGAATATGATCATCGCGAAGAACATCAACATGTCACAGGACGGCTTGATGAAGCTGCAACTCAGAATGGAAAGCGACAACGTGTTCAACCACACGCAGTTCGCTAACCCGGGAACGACATGGAACGACTTTGTTCTATCGAGTCCAAATAGTACCTTTGGCCAGGTATCAAGTGCGGCAGCTTCGCGACTGACTCAGCTGGCGATGCGGTTCTACTTCTGACGGCTGTACATGCAGGAACAGAGCGAGGCGCCTTCGGGCGCCTCGTATTTCTTCGTGCGTGGTGTTACGGAGGATGGGCGTAAAGCGCATCCTTCGGTCGGCCCTGGGAACAGAGAGATATCCAGCCCGGCAGTGCGAAGGAGCGCCGGATGGTTCATATGGTCAATGGATGCATGGCGAGGTAGGATAGGAAGACTTCCCCGGAGGTTTCCCCGCATGCGCAAAGGGCGGTCGCTTCCACCTGTGTGGCTGATGGGGCTTTCCAACAGTACGCTGGGATTCGTGACCGGCATCGTCACGTTTGTGCTACCGCAACTGCTGGCGGTGCAGAACGTGCCCGAAGCCAAGATTGCCGCGATGACGGCGCTCGGGATGTCCCCCAACTTCTGGGCGGTGATCGTGAGCCCGATGCTGGACGTACGCTTCAGCAGGCGCTGGTACGCGACGGTACTGGCAGCGCTGGCAGGGCTGACGACGATGGTGGAGTTCGTGAGCCTGCACCATCTGGTGGTGCTACAGGTGGCCATGGTGGTGAGCATGGCGGCTGCCGCGCTGTCTGGCGCCGCTCTTGGGGGATGGCTTGCCAATGTAGCGGACGAGAAGGACAAGAACACGCTGAGCAAGTGGATGAATATTGCACTGGTGAGCGGTTCAGGCGTGGTGGCGGCGGGTGGAGAGTTGTATCGGCATCTGTCTGGGCCGCTGGCAGCGGTGCTGCTGGGCGCGATTGTGTTTCTGCCGGCTTCGATCTTTTTGCGGATTCCCGCGCCGGGGCCCGATGGCCGGCTGGCTGGCGAGAGTTTTGCGCAGTTCAACCGCGAGGTTCTGGCGCTGCTGCGGCGACGCGAAGTCGTAGTGGTGCTGCTGCTGTTCCTTGCGCCGTGCAGCACGTTTGTGTTGCCGAACCTGCTGGGAGCACTGGGGAACGACTTTCACGCGACAGCGCAGGAGGTGAGCCTTGCGGGTGGCTTTGGCGCATTCATCCCCGGAATTCTCGGCTGCATGGTCTTTCCGATGATTGCGCGGCGCATGCCGTTGCGCTTGTTTTACCTTGCCAACGGCGTTGTGGGTAGCTTGTTTACGTTGAGCCTGCTGATGGTGCCGCGCGATCCCGGGGCTTATGCAACGGCAATTTTTGGCGCATTTCTCTTTCAGGCCGTTGCGTTTGCCTTGCAGATTGGCATTGTGTTTGAAGCCATTGGGCCGAACAATCCTCTGGCGGCAACGACGTTTGCTTTTCTAAGCTCCGCAACAAACGTACCTGTAATGTATGTGATGGCTGCAGATGGGCACGCATACGCTGCCGCCGGACTGGCGGGCTTGCTTGGCGTGGACGCGTCAATCGGGATTGGGACGTGTCTGCTGGCAGGCGTTCTGCTGGCGAAGTTTGGCGCGTTGCCGCGGGTTGCCGGCCAACTTGTGGAGGCATTGCCGGATGCGATGCAGGAGGAGAACTAGCATGACCACAAAGAAAAGTTTGGTGGCACCTACGCGTTTGCGTGCTATTCTCCTGCCGTGCCTTCCCCGGCCTTGAACAACAAAGCGGAAACTCCCCGGCATGCGGGATTTGTGCGCGTGACACACTGGATCACGGTTGCGTGCTTTGCTGCGCTGCTTATCAGCGGTGCGGAGATTGTGATCTCTCATCCACGCTTCTACCTAGGCGAAGTGGGCAATGTGAACACGAAGCCGCTGTTCGCGATTCCGATTCCCTCGTCGCGGGACACGGTGCCGACGGGCTACAGCTATGTGATGCCGGACCAAAACGGCTGGAGCCGGGCGCTGCACTTTCAAAGCGCATGGCTACTCGTGTTAGCGGGGCTGGTGTATGGCATTGTAGGGCTGTGGACGGGGCACTTTCGCCGGAACCTGGTGCCGGAACGTGGTGAAAGGAACTGGCGCGCGCACTGGGAGCGAGCGGCCAAGTATCTGCGCCGCGCACCGCCGGATGCAAGTGAGGCGCGGCGATACAACGTGCTGCAGCGGACCACGTACCTGGTGGTGATCTTTGTGCTGTTTCCGCTGATGATCTGGACCGGGCTTGCGATGTCTCCGGCGTTCACGGCGACTGTGCCGGAGAGCGTGATTCTGTTGGGCGGAAGGCAGACGGCGCGCACGCTGCACTTCTTTCTCTCGTGGGCTCTGCTGCTGTTCGTGCTGGTGCACTTCACCATGGTGGCGATTTCGGGGTTCAGGAGCCGGATGCGCGCGATGATTACGGGCCGCCTCGGGACAGGAGAGGAGCGCTGATGAAATCCATCACACGCAGGAAGCTCATCACGACTGGCCTGGCAGCGACTGCGGGTATCTCCGCGCTGGCCGTGGCAGACAAGCTGGCGAGCCGTTTCGGGCTGATTCCGCCGGACCACGGCGGGCTTTACGGGCCGGGCGAGACGCTGACCTACGCAGCGCAGCGGATGCTGACGACGCACGCGCCGGCGCGCGAGTTTCCGCGCAGCATGATTTCAAAAGCGCCGTTTGCGAATGAAGTCGCGCCACCGAGCGAGGAGTTCAAGCGGTACCAGGCAAATGGATTTCGAGACTGGAGACTGGTGGTGGACGGCATGGTGGAGCATCCGCTGTCGCTCTCGCTGGCGGACCTGCGAAGCCTTGCCGTGCGCAATCAGATTACGGAGGTTGCGTGCGAGGAGGGCTGGTCGTACGTCGCGGAGTGGATTGGCACGCCGCTGCACGAGGTGTTGAAGGAGGCCGGTCCGCTACCGCAGGTGCGCTACATTGCGTACTTTTCGATTGACCGCAACTGGTGGGACAGCATCGACATGGCCGACGCGCTGCATCCGCAGACGTTTCTCACATGGGGCATGAACGACGGAGACTTGCCGGTTGGCTTTGGCGGGCCGTTGCGCATGCGCGTGCCGCGGCAGCTTGGCTACAAGAGCGTGAAGTTCATCACGCGCATCACGGCGACGGATTCCATGAAGCATTTCGGCAAGGGGCTGGGCTCCCCGGAGCCAGAGTTCGGCTACGCCTGGTACGCGGGCATCTAAGGACGCTGTTCCCTATTCAACTTAGCGAGACAAAGCCCTTGCAGCTAGCGAGGCAGTTGCGTCGTGTCCCAACCGCCGCCAAGGGCGCGGACGAGTGCCACGCTGGAGACGAACTGGCGCGTCTCGAGATCGATGGCAGTGCGCTGGTTCTGGAGCAGCGCATCCTCGGCAGTGAGCACCTCAAGATAGCTGGTGACGCCCCCCTTATAGCGCTGGTTGGAGAGGTCAAAGGACTGCTGCGCGGCGGCCACGGCCTGCTGCTCGACGGTGGACTCGTGCTCGAGAATGCGTAGGCCGGAGAGCTGGTCTTCCACGTCCTGGAAGGCGGTGATGACGGTCTCGCGATAGGCGGCTGCCTGTGCCTCGTAGGCGTGGCGGGCCTGGCTGGTGAGGGCACGGCGCTGGCCGGCATCGAAGAGCAGCTCAGTGGCCTGCGCGCCGAGCGACCACAGGGAGCTGGGGCCCTGAATCCACGTGCCGCCGTGAGTGCTTTCGAATCCGCCAGCCCCGCCCAGGATGATGTTGGGGTAGAAGGCGCTGATGGCGATGCCAATTTGTGCGTTGGCGGCGGCGGTACGACGCTCAGCGGCAGCAATGTCCGGGCGGCGCTCGAGGAGCTGCGAGGGCACGCCAAGGGGAACCTTGGGCAAGGCGGCATCGAGCGGCGATGGCGGAATACTGAAGGTGGAGAGGTCGAGGTTGGCGAGGGCGCCGATGGCGTGTTCGTACTGGGCGCGGGCAACGCCGACATCGACGAGCTGCGCGCGGACGGTTTCAAGCTGGGTGCGTGCCTGGGCCACGTCGGCTGCGGTGGCGACGCCGCCATCGAGGAGGTGCTGGGTAAGAGCGAGCTGTTGCTCGAGCGCAGTGACGGTGGCCTGTAGCAGGCGCGTCTGGGAGTCAAGGCCGCGGAGGCTGAAGTAGGTGGACGCCATCTCGGCGTGCAGGGCGAGATCGACGGTGGCGATATCGGCGGCGCTGGCCTGCGCGCCGGCGCGGGCGGCCTCAATGGAACGGCGCACGCGGCCGAAAAAGTCGGGCTCCCAGGTGGCCTGTCCGGCGAGGATAAGGTCGTTGTACTGGCTGAGGCCGCCGGCAGGCGCGAGGGGACGGTGCTCGGAGAGCTTGTTGTGCGTGTAGGCCGCGCCTGCGGAGAGCGTGGGATAGAGCTGGGCACGCGTAGCCGTGACCTGATCGCGCACGGCGAGGTAGGTTTCAACGGCGCTGCGCAGGCTCTGGTTGTTGGTGGCGATTAGGTCTTCGAGCCGGTTGAGCTGTGGGTCGTTGTAGATCTCCCACCACTTGCCGCGCAGCATGCCGTCGGAAGGCGATGCGGGCTGCCAAGTGCCACCTTGGGGATTTGGTGGCGGCACAACGGCGGTGGCGCCGGTCTCCTTGTAAGCGGCGGGCGGCTGGTAGGCGGGGCGATTGTAGTTGGGACCGACGGGTTTGCAGCCGGCCAGGAGGATAACTGTACCTGCGGCGAGGAGGAGCGGAAGCTGCCCAGGTCTCAGAAGCGAGACCTGGGGCACCCGGTGCTGGCGCTGTGAGGTCGTGCTCCGCATGCCTAGTTGTCTCCCTTGGGATGCTGCGGGGCAACCTTCTCACCCTCGATAAGAGAGTCGGGCGGATCCTGGATGACTAGATCATTGGCGCTGAGGCCGCTGATGATTTGCACGTTGGCGCCGTCGTCTTCGCCAATGATGACGTGGACAAGGTGGGCGGTATTGCCATTCACGACTGTGCCGAGTTGCAGGCCTTCGCGGCGGAAGATGAGCGCGGCGGCGGGAACGATGAAGCTGGGTGCGGCGCCGGGCGTCTTGAAGTGCACCTGCGCAAGCGAGCCGGGAAAGAGCTTGTCACTGCGGTTATCGACGTCAATTTCGACAAGCAGCGTACGGCTGGCGGGATCGATGGCATCGGCGGTGCGGACGAGCGTGCCCTGGAAGATCTGGCCGGGATGTTCGGGGAAGGCGAGGTTGATTCTGGAGCCGACCTTCGCGGTGCCTGCATAAAGCTGTGGCACGTTGGTATAGACGCGCAGGGTCTGGATGGCCTGCATGTGGAAGAGCTCTTTGCCGGCGCCCTGGTCGATGAGCTGCCCGAGGTCGATGTTGCGTGCGGTGACGACGCCGTCGAAGGGAGCGTAGATCTTCTCAAAGGCCACGAGCTGGCGGAGGCGGTCTACGTTGGCCTGAGCGGACTTGACGGCGGCAGCGGTTGCGGCAGCCTGGTTGATGTAGGTGTCAGTGTCCTGGCGGGAGACGGCATTCGTTTTGACGAGGCTGGTGTAGCGGTCGGCCTGAATGCGGGCAATGTTGGCGTTGGCCTGCGCGGTGGCGAGATCGGCCTGTGCCTGGTGGAGCTGCTGGTCCAGTTCCGGCGCATCAATGACGGCGAGCAGCGCGCCCTTCTTCACGTGCGCGCCGATGTCGTAGTACCAGTGGAGCAGATAGCCTGAAGTGCGGGCGTAGATGGGCGCATCGGTGTAGGCAGTGACGTTGCCGGGCAACACGAGCTCGGATGTAGAGGCACCGGGCCTGGGCGGCAGTGCGATGACGGTGCGCGGAGCCAGAGCATTGGTGGTCTCGGCCAGCACGCGCTCGCTGCGCATGCGGCTAAGGATGCCGATGGCGGCAAGCACGGCCGCAACCACCAGCAGAACGATGACGCCGATGG
>JAKAFB010000015.1 GCA_021818105.1 Acidobacteriota bacterium | reverse complement strand
GTGGGTTGCTCGACAAGGATAAGCGTGCTTGACTTGTACAACGGCTTGACAACCCAACTGGCTCCCCATATCAAGAGCCAGCACACCAACAAAGGGATAAGGAAGTGAAGGTGACGACGGCGAACAAGATCGATATAGCGATCAAAATCAATCCGCTCCACCTTTTGTGCTTGAGGTGCATCTGCCATGATTACCTTCCCAGTCTGTGCGTAAATTGATACGCAATGGAAATGAACCCCCGGTTACTGTCCGGAGCATTGTTCACAAGCGCGACTCCACTATAGCTCTGGTGTAGCCGATCATATCCACCTTGGATGGTGATTCGTTCTCCTAGCCGGCGCTGGATCGACGCCTCCCCGATCACGCTGTGCCCTCCCGGATAGGAATACTGCATAAGAGGTATCGCATTCTTTACAATCGAATAGCTGGCTGTAAGGCCCATAGTCCACATTGGCGTGATTTGCCAGCGCGCCTCACCATCAGCGCTGTTCATTTTATAGGCACCCAACAGTCCGCCGCCGGCACTGACTAAATGAGAGTAGTTGGCTGCAAAATTGAAATGGCGCTCTTGCCACCCCAGACTCGCAGTTACAGAGGGAGACCATGCGCTGGAAGTGGGTGCCCCGGGCTGGGCGACGTCATAATACTCCGGTCCTGCGGCTAACGAGAATGTCAGTTTGCGATGCCAATAGAGGGTGTAGAAAAGTGCAAGCTGATGTAACTGCGTCGTTGAACTCACCGGGCTTGTCGTGGATCGCGTATATTGATATACCACGCCTGAATATTGTTCGCCCTTAAACCTGCGATTGTAAAACGCAGCTCCTCCTGTTGAAGTTGAATTCAGCAAGCCGGGCACCTGTGACAGCTGTGGGTAATTCAATATTGAACTGGTTCCGCCGCCGCCGATCATGCCATGCAATGCAAATTGATAGCTGAACTCTCCTGCCAGTGCGTTCATGACTTGATTGGCATAGGGAGCGATAACAATACTGGTCGCGCCTTGAATTGCCCCGGAGACCGCTCCAGGAATGACAAACGGCTGATCAAACGCGCTGGAGTTCTGCTGAAACGAATCACGTAAATTTAATGTAGCGCGACGGCTGAAGCGATACTGAATTCTTGCTTCAGCATTCTGATCAACCGCATTCAGAGAAGTGGCATTTTGATAAAACTGAAATCCTGGAGTATATGTAAGAGCTATTGCATGCCGAGACGCCTGCTGACGTAATGAAAACGTCGGCAAGATGTAGTAACTGTAGTCACTAATAGGAACCGGGGTGTAACCAGGAAGAACGTTATCTTCATAGGAGGATGTGAAGATCAGACCACTGGATATATAGTTGGTCCTCACCTCAGACCCCAACTCAGTTGGATAAGTGATGACGCTGATGGGCGGCGGGATCACCATCTGTTCACTCTCAGTGGGAGTTACCTCACCCCCCACTGCGCTGGGTTCCACCTGTGACAAGGCAGGCAGCGCAAATAAAATCGCAAGACTCATAACAACTGGCTTAATCATCAGCGGGTCTCAAGGAACGATGACGGTATCGTGTGGCTGCAACTTGATATTTTGTGCGGGATTTTTCCCTTTGATGAAATCCTTATAGTTAAACGGCAGCTTGGACTGTGAGCCATCAGGGTTTTGCCGGAGTACATACACATCCTTTCTCTTTGCAAAGTCCCTGAATCCGCCCGCGATTGCAATGGCATCCATGACGGTGCTTACACCCGTCAGCGAGTACGATCCCGGTTTCGTCACCTCACCCAAGATATTAAACTTCTTGCTGTTCATCTGCTCTACGATGACGGCAACTTCCGGATCTTGCATGTACGCACGGAGCCTTTGAGTAAGTTCAATCTCTAGTGCCGCAGGGGTATGCCCAGCGGCTTCAATTTCTCCTACAAGCGGCAAAGATATCTTTCCATCTGAGCGGACGGGCACGGAACGGGTCAAATCCGGCTCTTTCCAGACACTGATCGCGAGCACATCATCCCTACCAATCACGTAGCTCTTCCTGTCAGCAGGCGCATCCGCGCGCCCAGCAATCCCCACCTCTGCGTTTGGAGTCTCAGGCTTTTGAGCAGACTCACTTGGTGCCTTTGTGGTGGAGGTTTGCCCAAGGAGTGGAACGGCCATCAATGCAATGAGCAGTCCCAAATGGATTCGAATGTCAGAAGTACACTTCATGATGGCTCCTGGTGAAATTCCATCAAAATCTCAGCTATGCCTATTCCGCCTTCGCGAACTTTCCAATCCTCACTCATGAAAACTACTTGCTGTAGGCAAAGCATATTGGCCAATCATCGCTCTTTTCAGAAAATCACAGCAATATAGGCACAAATTCAAGCGCATTGCTCAAGGTGTGAAACCTGGAGAAATCTGCTATGCGGGGATGACCAAGCCCCTACAATCATCGTTCGCATCATATGCATCCGCGACATTCGGATGGCAAATCATCGAAACCCCGCCCGGCTGCTGCGGTGCAATCGGTTCCACGTCAATTGCTTCAACCTCGACCGCCACAGATTGAGCCAGCATATCAACTGATAAGATCAGGCGGCACACGCTTTTCTTGCGCACCAGCACGCCCTCGACCCCCTCCAATGGGCCACGTTTGATCCGCACCCGCTCACCACACTTGAGAAACGGATGTGGTTCAACACGTAGATTGCCGTCAATCGATCTGCGAATAGCCTCAATCTCAGCTTCTGGAATCGTGGCGGCTCGATCTCCGTGGTACAGGATCATATGGACACCAGGGGTCGTTACAATTTCCAATCTGCGATGAAGCTCTCCACGAACAAATACATAGCAAGGGAACAGCGGGAACGAAATCACCTTGCTCCGGTCTTTCCAGCGGCGCCTTGACTCGTAGACTGGCAAGAAGACTTCCAAGCCCTTCGCCGAAAGCATTTCGGCTACAACCTTTTCATGCTGATGCCTCGTGTATAGCGCCCACCAGGCTGCCCGCTCAGCCGTGCCTTGATTAACTTGCTCATCTCCGCACATATGCGCTCCAGCGTTCCGGGCCTCCGATTCACCGTAAGGCCTGCTCATAGATATAGCTTCGCCCTGTGGGTTACAGCTACCCAATCGAACCACGCTCAAATTTCCTGCCACCACATTCCCTTCAAGACCCGAGCCATCAGCACCTTGCAACGCAGGGGAAGGACAAAATGCTACCCTCCCATCCTTGTGGAATGTTGGCCGAGTGACAATGCCCTAATTGTTGTAGGCAGTTGAGCACTCGCGTAATAGGCGTCAGTCATTACCATCGGTACTTCAATCCAACTTCCCTTTTCCCACTCCCCGCTCAGCCGGGCAGTGTGTCGGACGACACGGAGCATAACGTCCGATGCTCTTGAGCCCTGCGTGGAAACATTCGGCCACCCAGATACTCCTACGGACTTCCGTGGCTCCTACGTCGCCCCGATAATCCCTCACAACGCATCCTTTGCAGCAACAGAGCATGGCTCATTTTCAGTTGCTGAGCAGCTTTTCTACGGTTCCAACCATTCGACAACAGAGCATTGAGAATTGATTCCCGATCTACTTCACAACGACGCGAACATGTGCCTATGCTTGCTGAGTTGCCGCTTCCAGATTCTCCCGCTCTCACACCATCTTCGCCATAGCCTGCTGATGCACCTGCTCGCATGCCAAAGCCCAATGCATCCTCTACACCTAGGAGTAGGATGCGACCCATTGCATTTTCCAGCTCACGAATGTTGCCCGGCCAATGCCAGGAACGTAACGTGTTAAGCGCCTTCGGTGACAAGGGTTCCGCCTTCATGCCAAACTTCTTTGCCAGACGTTCCATGAGATATTCGCAAAGCAGTGGGATATCCTCTTTTCTCTCGCGCAATGGCAGAACGTGAATCTGAGCCGCCCGCAACCGACCAAGCAGATCGGGGCGAAAGCGCCTCTTTTCCACCGCCGTCTTCAAATCAATACTGCTTGTGAAGATAAAGCGCGCATTGGTCTTTTTTCCACGCAGAGATCCCACACTTTGGTAGCAACCACGTTCCAGTAGCCTAAGAAGTTTCTCTTGCAGAGCCCAACTCAATTCTCCTATCTCGTCCAAAAACACCGTTCCACATTCGGCGACACGCACTGCACCATATCTGCATTCCCGCGCAGCGCATAAGTCATCTGATTCCCACCCAAATATCTCTGACTCAAATGCAACTGCAGAGGTAAGCGCACAATTCAACCTGATAAAAGGTCCTTCCGAACGGTTCGACTGCAAATGAAGAAATTCTGCAAAGAGTTCCTTCCCAGTTCCACTCTCACCTTGTATCAGCACGGGGAGATCGGTAGCTGCAATAGCAATTAATCTTTCCCGTATTGCTAGCATGCGTGATGAGTGACCAAACAGAATTGACTCATCCGGCAGACATGCAGGATCAATTTGATAGCCGTTTTCCAGACTCGACGACATCGTGTGCGCCTGCGCTTTGAAACTGTTCGACTACTCCTTGTCGTAGCACGCAGAAGGCCAAAACGAACCCTTTAGCTTCACGCCCGCCATAGCACAAACTACACATAATAAAGAACGTATTTTGCTGCCAAAATCCGTTGGCCGCACATAGAGGTCCAGTTATGCAATTTCTTGCGCACCAATGTATATCTCTTGCAAAAACTTGCACACTGGCTCTGAGTAATAGCCGCACATCTCTTCTTGAAAAGGATAGGGCACCATCGGACAGAAGAATACTGCAATGCTGCTTAAACATCAGGCCGAGGATCTGGAACTTCGTGAGGTCCAACCCGGGAAATTAGTCGGATGCTTTGGCGACGCTGCTGGCCTTGCGGCGAACGCTTTTCGCCTCGCTAGAGTGGGTTGGGCAAAGTTGATGCTGCTGAATCTTGTACAACAGTCCTCTATAGCTAATGTTCAAATACTGCGCAGCCCGGCGTCTATTCCAACCAAAAACATCCAGAGCATCCTGGATAATCCTTGCTTCGGCGCGGTCCTTAACATCGCGAACTGCCGATCGAATTCCAGAGCAGTGTGTGGAAGGCACGCCAACTTTGAGTTGCTCCGCATCCATGGAAGCTTCCGCAACTTTGGCCTCCAAGTCTCGAGCAGCTGCATCAGGATCGCGCATGATCAACATCCGAGTAACAAAATTACGGAGTTCACGCACATTTCCGCGCCAGTCATAGAGTAATGCGACATCCATAAGCCGCGACGGAAAACTTTCCTTCAGCTCGCATGCCATTCCAGCAGGTGCGCGCCGGATTGTCTCTTCAATCAGATACGGAATTTCTTCGCGCCTCTCTCTCAGTGGCGGTACCCAGATCGTAAAAGCACTCAACCGGTAATAAAGATCATCTCTAAATATCTTTTCCCGCAAAGCCTCTTCCATCTGGATGTTCGTGGCCGCGAGAACTCTAACATCCACCCTTGTCGACTCCTGCCCACCCAGCCGGGTAAACTGGCCGTCTTGCAGAACATGCAGTAGTTTGGCCTGCATTTGCACGGGCATTTCGCCAATCTCATCTAAAAGAATGGTCCCCTTGTGCGCCTGTTCGAACTTGCCGGAACTATCACGAATTGCTCCAGTGAAGGCTCCTTGCCGGTGGCCGAACAACTCACTTTCAAGAAGATCTCCTGGCAAAGCCGCACAATTCACATTCACAAACTTCGCTTGGCATCTCACGGAGTGCTTGTGAATCAGATGGGCTATAACTTCCTTGCCTGTCCCGCTTTCGCCGAGAATAAGTACATTGACATCATACTTTGCCAGCCTTTTTATTTGCTGGTGTATCTTGAGCATGCGAGGCGATGCAGCGAGAAAGTAGCGACCTTCGCCTAGCTCTTCGATATATGGGAAACAGGATAGCTCTGCAGAGTCGCCCGCACGATTGCAATGCTTTGTCGTACTGACTCCAACGTCGGGAAACACCGATGGCACACTTACCAAATTCACTGCATCGATGTTTTCACTGGAAATCAACGACTCAATGTCAGTGCGCGTAACAGGAATCGTTAGGAAACTACTGATGCCCAGTTCGGTGGCATGCTGTCGGATATCATGGTCGCCCGCGTTGGTCAGGAGACACACCTTCGTCGAGGTAGCATTCTGGATGAATCGTCGGCAATCAGCCCATTCTTTCAGCCCACCTGTAGAACACTCCAGCAGGATCAGGTCAGGCTGCAAGCCATTCTTCATAAGCGCCTGGGCCTGTGCAACTCCCCCAGACTCAACCACTCTGTGGCCAGCACCGTCAATCACAATTCTAGCCAGGGTGCGCGTTTCTTGATTCCGAAGTACAGTTAGCACGAGCTGTAACGATTTCACAAATCACCTTCAGGGGAGATTTCCAATCAACATCCATCACAATTGAAAAGAAGGTCGCGCGTGCGGGCGAGACTCATGTGACTCATGCGCTGCTTTGCTTAAAAAAATACAAATTGGCAGATGCCATAGTTATTCATCCCTCAGTACCCACTTTGCCCACAGCACAATGTTGGGTACCATGACTCCATCCTCGTAGGAGCACACCTCATGCGGTCGCTACATGATGTACCTCGTGATGAAGGCGACACCACTTCGGTTCCTTCACACACCTAAGCCTCGTCGCTCTGACAATATTGCCGTTACTAGAACGGAATCAAATCGTAGGATTAGTCTTCCGGAGTGTCAATCAAACCTTGGTGACCCGCCCAAGTAATCTGAGGGGCGATTTTTATATCTATATGATTTTACAGATTTTAGTTGATTTAAAATTCGACCTTTATCTGACAGAAAGTTATAGCTTCCAGCCTGCGAAGCCCCTTAATATAAACGGAATGTAATGATGCTCTTCGCGCCTGCTGGCCGCATGCGAACCGCACATATTACAACCCTTCTCCGGACGCAATAAGGCTCTACGCCTCGCGCAATTTCATGCAAATGGCACAGAATGAAGGTCGAAGCAGATTCCCCCGGCGCGACGATGGAACAGCGGAGACTTTGCATGCATTCTTGCTTGGCACTTAATTCCTTCGTCTGAGATTTTGCCTTTTCCGGGATATATCATTCATCCGCGACATGTCCCTTAGTACAATGCGCAGCTGCGTAACAGCCGAGGAGTGGATCTGGGAAATGCGGGATTCAACCACCCCTAGCAAAATTCCAATCTCTCTCATTGTCATCTCTTCGTAATAGTAGAGCTTCATCACTAGTCGTTCCCGCTCAGGCAAATCTGCCATCGCCAGGGACAGCCTGCCCCTCAATTCCCCGCGCATACAGCAGGACAGCGGATCCTCATCTAAATGGCTGGGCACATTGGCCAACTCATCCTCGCTGGATCCCTCATTGCGAGCCTTGTGCAACGAGGCAATCTCCAGCCCATCCAATTCACGCAATAATTCCCGGTATTCCTCGATGGGAAGTCCCATTTCATTGGATATTTCTTCTTCGCTCGGCGTCCGACCAAGCCGGGCGGTCAGAGTCTGAAAGGAATCTTCAACGGCCCGACCCCTACGTCGCAATTCACGAGGGCCCCAGTCCAGAGCCCGCAGACTGTCGAGAATTGCACCCCGAATCCTGAAATGAGCATAGCTCTGAAACTGCGCATTCCTAGAGGGATCGAACTTGGATGAGGCATCAATAAGCCCGATAACACCTGCAGATACCAGATCCTCAATGTCAACGTTGCGCGGTACATGGCGATGGATATGCCGCGCAACGCGGCGTACAATTGAGAGATTCTCAAGGAGAACGCGGTCCCGCTGGCCGCTTGAGGCCTCACTTCCTCTCTTGATCCGCGGGTTACCCGGCATTCTGCTACCACGCCGCACGATTGACTCCAACTCCCGTTTCGCCATCAACATAGCCCCTCCCATCACCGTTCTGTCTTGCCACTGTAGCTACGACTTCTCTACACGCCTATCGCTCCTCACTTTCGAGCAATCTCGATACGGCGCAACACTGTTGCACTTGCCCAGAAGCACTGCACGGGCCACGACGAATACTCAACACTCAGAAGCTTTTAAGGTTTCAGGGACGAGACAAGACAGGAGAGAGCGCGACTGACGAGCGGCATCCGGCTGTGATTTGTTACCACGGCTTTGTTTCCACAGCATCGAAGATGCTCCCGTCCTCCGGGCGCTACCTTATTCCCGAGGACTCAAAGTAAAGCTGTGTTGCCGGTCTCGTTCATTCGCTTGCACCTGCAGTAGCAACCGGCTAGACGTCGCAAATTCCTCAGTGTTCTCAACGAATGCACCCGTTTAGACTGAGCAGCTGCGCTTCGCAATCACTGCTACACTTGTATGTATTGCCGGATCGATGCCTGGCGGTTCCGAGGGCTCCAAGGGTGGAGGATTGAGGTCAACGACTATGTCAGAAGCAATTGAAAAAAAATCTGTTACAAGCACAGGCCTGCGCTTGAAGGTGGGCTTGGCTGAAATGCTCAAGGGCGGCGTCATCATGGACGTGATGAACGTTGAGCAGGCCCGCATCGCTGAGGAGGCTGGAGCCGTCTCGGTCATGGCCCTGGAGCGTGTACCGGCCATGATCCGTGCAGAGGGTGGCGTAGCACGCATGGCTCGACCGAGCCTCATCAAGCAGATCATTCAGGCAGTTTCCATCCCCGTAATGGCCAAGGCCCGCATCGGCCACTTCGCTGAAGCTCAGATTCTGCAGGAATTGGGTGTTGACTTTATTGACGAGAGCGAAGTGCTGACGCCCGCCGACGAAACCCATCACATTGATAAGCACGCCTTCACCACTCCGTTTGTTTGCGGAGCGCGCAACCTGGGTGAAGCGCTGAGGCGCATCGCCGAGGGCGCAGCAATGATCCGTACCAAAGGCGAGGCCGGTACCGGCGACGTCGTCCATGCTGTCCAGCATATGCGGCAAATCACTCGCGAGATGCGTGCTCTGACTGTGCTCAGCGAGCAGGAGCTTTTCGCAGCGGCCAAAGAGCATCAAGCCCCGTATGAACTCGTTCGCATGGTCGCCCAGACTGGCAAGCTCCCTGTACCCAACTTCTCAGCTGGCGGCATTGCAACACCTGCCGACGCTGCCCTCATGATGCAGCTTGGAGCGGAAGCCATCTTCGTCGGCTCCGGTATCTTCATGAAGGAGCGCGCCACCCCGCTCGACGTCGAGAAGGACCCCAAGGAGCGCGAGGAAGCAGTATCCCGTGCCAAGGCCATCGTCACAGCGACTACGCACTACAACGACCCCAAGATCCTGGCCGAAGTCAGCGAACAGGTCACAGGGACCATGAAGGGCCTTGCCGCTGCTGCCATCGAGGAATCTCAGTTGTTGCAGACCCGCGGGTGGTAGGTAAGACTTCGTCGACAGGAGAATCCGCGTTGTCGCAGACACACACGCCTTTGCGCATCGGCGTTTTGGCGATTCAGGGAGACTATGCAGCACATGCCGCGGCCTTGACCGAAGCAGGCGCTACAGCCATCGAAGTGCGTAAGCCCGAGGAACTGGAAGGCATTGACGGTCTTATCCTGCCCGGTGGCGAGTCAACCACCATGCTTAAGTTCCTGGAAAAGCATCACTTTTTCGATGCTCTCCAAATCTATTGCGCGCGTCATCCCGTCTTCGGCACATGTGCCGGCGCCATCCTCCTTGCACGGGAGGTTCGCAATCCTACCCAACGCAGTCTGGGCGTTCTCGACGCTATTGTGGAAAGGAACGCATATGGCCGCCAGATCGACTCATCCATTCTGGTAGCGGAGTCATCCCTTCCCGGCGGTCCGCTGGAAATGGTCTTCATCCGCGCACCGCGGATTCTTGAGGTAGGGCCCTCCGTCGATGTTCTGGCCAGCCGCGACGGGTATCCAGTACTTGTGAAGCAAGGCAACATCATGGCCGCCACGTTTCATCCAGAACTCTCAACTGACCGCAGGGTTCACCGGGCATTCGTGCAGGCTGTCACTGCCGCCAGGCGGTAAGACCTGCCCGGCACGCTGCGTATCGGCTTTCACTGCATGAAAGAGCATGCGCATCAATTCGTGATGCGTCCAATACAAAGTAAGAGTAAGCTCATGTTGAGCAGAGGCATCTCATGTCCCCCACCTTCACGCATTCACCGGCGGAAACGGAACGGAAAGAGCCCGGTATTGGCGGCAAGCCGCCAGTAACACGGAGGCCAACTGGTGGGGGCGGTGGAGGCGGTGATGACGATTCCCCGCGAGAGCGCCACGGGCCACGTGAACTGCTCAATCGTATACGGTTTTTTGTTTTCTTCGGCCTGGCCGGAGACATGATGTTCTTTGCAATGCTGGTCATGCTTTTCTTTGCCAGGCAGGCCGGCACGCATATGGACCCCCACACGCATGAGCAGATCGGAGACTGGCATCCTGTCATGCTGCCTCCGATCCTGTATCTGAATACTGCGGTTCTGCTGATCAGCAGCCTGACCATGGAAGTGGCCCGCAGAAATATCTTTCGGGAAATCGATGTGCTTGAGGAGTGGCTGGGCCTTGGTCGCCCCGCCCTGCATCGCACATTGCCGTGGGTCGGCGCCACTCTCGCACTTGGCGCAGTATTCCTGGCTGGCCAGTGGACGGCGTGGAAACAGCTAACTGTACAGGGCTTTGCCTTCGACCAGTGGTCTACCCCTGCCAGCTACTTCTTCTACATCATTACCGGACTCCATGCGGCGCATCTGCTCCTCGGCTTGGCCACATTGCTCTTCTGTCTCAGTGCAATCGGCCTGTTTAAGCGTGTCGAGCTCCGTCAAATTGCAGTGGATGCGGCCTCATGGTACTGGCATGCAATGAGCCTGGCTTGGCTGCTTCTGCTGGCTGTCCTTGCCATCGGGCAGTAAGTCTCCGCTGTCACGTACCCATACGCTGCGCGCACAGGTTCTCTCAGCCCCTAGTGGGCAGGCGTTCCTCTCGTCCGGGTCGTAGAGTCCCCTGCGACCGGGGGAAGAGCTTGAACCGTGAACTGGTCCTTGGCCTCGACTGAAAGCACGGATGCTTCGGGATTCTTTACCTTCCACATCACGGCATGCATCTGGCCGTCCCGCACATCGAGCGTCAGAAAGTGGTACACAGGAAAGCCCGTGTCCTTATAAAGATCTGCCGATCCGCGAAACAGCAACGGATAGGGGATCGCTCCGCCTCCACCGGTCACCACATATTCCACGCCGCGCCTTTCAAAGCGCTCATAGTTGTGAATGTGCCCATTGAACACGACGACCTTCGCGCGCAACTTCGGCAAGCGCGCCTCAAGGATTCCACGAAAGACCCGCGCGTCCTTGGTTGGGAGGTTGGCGAGGACCTGGGACTGCTCGTCGGCTACCCAGGGTATGTGATACACGATGAACAGAAACTGCACCTGGCGCGGCAGATGGTCCAACTGTAAGGCAAACCATGTGCTTTGCGCTCCCTTGGGACCCGTGTCGGATGTGCAGTCCAGCACAATCACCTCCACACTGCCCAGCAGGGCAGAGTAGTATCGGTGCCCGGCAATCTGCGGGAAATTCTTCAGGTAATTCGCGATACCCACAGCCGGATTGTTGTTGACCTCATGGTTGCCCGTCGCGGGGAGCACCAGGACGTGGTTCGTGCGCCAACTTGCCGTCTCAGCCTGAAAGTCTGCCCAGTCTGAAGCCTTTGAACCCGTGTACGGTGTGTCTCCCGTCAGCAGCAGCACCGCGGGGTGTTCCTCTGCGATGCGGTCCACAAGCCACCTGCGCACGCTAGGATTGGTGCCGGTAGTGACCGAAGGGTCCGTGAACCGTGTATCGCCGTACGCTACGATCCGGAGAGGCGTTCCCGCCCTGAACTGCTGAAACGTGAAGGTCGGCCTCCAGTCAGGCTTGGGCGCAGCCAGTGCCGTGCCGACAACCTGCAACACCACTGCCAGTAGACATGAGAACCGAAGGATGCCTAGTACATAGCGCCTGGAAGTGCAAGGGATCACGGCCTCAGATTATCATCCGGTTCGCTTGGCCGGATTTCCGCCATTCTTCGGGTCAAGCTGGAGCACCGTAAGAGAACTATCTCACTATGCGGAGCAGAAATTCGCTTACCCGTTTACGCAGGCTCGGGGCAACAGGACAGGCCAGATAAATCTGCCGATTGATGCCCATGAGCAACTGCACGGCCTGCACCTGCGGATCCTTCTGAGAAAAGGCGCCCCCCTCAGCTACATATTCATCAATCAGGTATTCGATTGCATGCCCCAGAATTTCCAGCGCGCGTCTTGCTTCGGGAGTAATACGCCGCCTCTCACCTCCCGCTGCTTCCGCCGGGATGTTCGAAACCACACCCGTGACGTTACGTCCCGCTGTAATCGTCGCTGCCATGCATCTATATTTGCCCATTATTTGGCAAATCGCACACACATTCTCACGAGGCTAAAGACCCGGTCCCGAAATTGAACACCTAGAAATAGCATTTCCCGATTTGATTTCCTGTGACATGGCTCACAGTGCACCCCTGCACTCATGCCGTATACAAACCAGGTGGGGGTCGAGAATGCATCTGTCCCCGTGAGGTCAGCATGGCATGCCTCAGCGTATTTTGTTGAATCGAGAGACTAAGAACAGCGGCTGAGGATATCGTTCAATCGTGGAGTCGCCTTGACTTGACGAGGTTGAAAACCTAAGCTCAAACGAGTGGCCTTGCGCAGATGGGGTGGCACTTCCCAGCGTGCGAGCCAAAACATAGCAAACAATTTCCAGGCTGGGTTCCGCATGATTCCCTATCACTGGCAATACCTTCCACTGTTGATGCAAGTGCTCGCAGCATTCGGCCTTGGCGCCGGCATGGTGGTCGCCTCATGGTTCATCGGACGCCATCGCAACACTGCGGTCAAGCTGGCCCCATACGAATGCGGTATTGAGGCAGTCGGTGACGCCCGCGGGCGATTCAGCGTGCGCTTTTACATGGTGGCCATGCTCTTCATCCTGTTCGATGTGGAAGCGGTGTTCATGATGCCATGGGCCGTTATCTATCAGAAGTTGCCTCAGATTACCGGCTCAAGACTCTTTGGATTTTGGGAAATGGTCGTCTATCTCGGCTTCGTCGCCGTGGGGCTGTACTACATTGTGCGCAAAGGCATCCTGAATTGGAGCCAGGACAAGGCGGATCTCTAGTATGGGCAATGAATCGATCAAGACGCTGCCCGACAAAGCATCTGTGCTCGAAGGACTTCCGGAGCATCCGGCGGTGAAGGCGATTCTTGCCTGGAATGCCGATGCTCTTGAGGACGCTAAGTTCGACCGGGGCGAGTTGACTTTGACCATCCTGCCAGATGCGATTCGCGCCGCGGCCGCTACCGTGCGGGCTGCCGGTTACAACTTTTTCGAAGACATGACTGCTGTCGACTGGTTCCCTGCCGCACCACGCTTTCAGCTGAGCTACCACATCCTGTCGCACGCGTTTAAGGAGCACATTCGGCTGCGGGTAATGCTTGAAGAGGCAGACCCTGCGATTGACTCAATTACCCCGGTCTGGCCCTCGGCCGACTACTACGAACGCGAGGTCTTTGACCTCTTTGGCATCCGTTTTGAAGGGCACCCTAATCTGCGCCGTATCATGATGCCAGATGAGTGGGAAGGACATCCCTTGCGGAAGGACTACCCGGTGGAGGGGTACCGCTGATGACCGATGTTGCAGGCACACCCATCCTTGAAGTCCCCGTGGCGGAAGGCGCCAAGGACCAGCACCTAGTCCTAAACATGGGACCTCAACACCCGGCCACACACGGAGTTCTGCGCCTTGTGGTGGAGCTGGACGGCGAGATTATCGTTCGCCTCTACCCGGAGATCGGCTATCTGCACACCGGCATCGAAAAGACCTGCGAAGCTAAGTTCTACCAGCAGGTCGTGCCCTTGACGGATCGAGTGAATTACCTCGATCCCCTCTCCAACAATCTCTGCTATTGCCTGGCCGTCGAGAAATTGCTCGGCCTTGGAATTCCCGAGAAAGCCCAATGGCTCCGGGTTCTGCTAGCTGAGCTGAGCCGGCTCAATTCGCACCTCATCTGGCTGGGCACGCACGCCATGGATATTGGTGCGCTCACGGTCTTCCTCTATACCTTCCGCGAGCGCGAGGACATCCTGCGCATCTTCGAGGCGGTAGCCGGCCAGCGCATGATGACCAGCTACTTCCGTATCGGCGGCCTCTCCATGGAGCCTCCGCTGGATTTCTTCGATCGCGTACAGAACTTCATTCGAACCCTGCCTGAAAAGATTGACGAATACTCAAATCTGCTCACCGGTAACCCCATCTTCAGAAACCGGCTGCTGGGAGTTGGCCATCTCTCCGCTGAAGATGCCATTGCCCTCGGCGTGACCGGACCGCCACTTCGTGCTTCAGGGGTTGATTTCGACCTGCGCCGCGACATGCCGTATTCGAGCTACGAGAAGTTCCAGTTCAATATCCCCGTCTCCAACGGCTGCGACACATGGGCGCGGTACGAAGTTCGCATGCAGGAGATGCGGGAGAGCATCAAGATCATTCAGCAGGCCATAGATGGAATACCGGAAGGCCCCGTCAAGGCCGATGCCCCGAAGATTGTGCTGCCGGATCGCGAAAAGATGAAGACGCAGATGGAAGCTCTCATCCATCACTTCAAAATCGTGACAGAGGGTTTCAATGTGCCCGCCGGAGAGGTCTACCAGGGGATTGAAGCAGGCCATGGGCAGACCGGGTATTACGTGGTTTCTGACGGGACGGCGAAGCCCTACCGCGTGCACATGCGCTATCCATCGTTCGCCGCATTGCAGGCGCTGGAAACGATGTGCAAAGGGCGAATGCTAGCTGACGTCGTTGCAGTAATAGGATCGATTGATATCGTGCTGGGGGAGATTGACCGCTAGTGGTTGCGGCGGCGCAGTTGTTCGTGGAGCTATGGGTATCTCTCGCTTCACTGCTACGCAGCTACACCGCGGCACACGGGTTGAACGGAAATCGGCAGGCCACCGTGGAACTAGGCGAGGAACGCATCACGGTGCGGCATGGCGATAAATGGCTGGATTTGCAGCGCAGCGGGGCGCAGATAACCTGGCAGCGCGAAGATGAGCGAAGCGGAATGATGGAGTTGACTGAGTCCGGGCGATTGCGCACCGGAGGAGTAGAAGAAGAAATGGACATGGCCGCAGAAGCGTGGGCACGGGAGTTGATGCAATGAGCAATGAAACCATGACCATCTTTTCGCCAAAGCTGGCGGCACGTTTTGACGCGCTGGTCCAAAAATACCCGGCGCGCCGTTCGGCGTTGGTTCCGATGCTGCTCTACGCGCAGGATGAGATTGGCTACCTATCTGACGCGGTCATCGCTGAAGTTGCAGAGCGCATTGGTATCACAGAGCTGGACGTACGCAATGTAGCTACCTACTACTCGATGTTGCGTTTCAAGCCTGCAGGAAAATACAACGTGCAGGTCTGCACAAATATCAGCTGCATGCTCCGCGGCGCCTATGACGTGTTCGAGCGCTTTCAGGATGAGCTTGGCGTTGGGCACAAGGGAGTGACGCCCGACGGCCTGTTTTCGCTCGAAGAAGTGGAGTGCATCGGAGCCTGCTGCTGGGCTCCTGCCATCCAGGTCAATTACGACTTCCATGACGAACTGACACCTGAAAGCGTATCGGGCATCCTTGCCGAGTATCGCGGCAAGGCGAAGGCGGAAGGGACGGTTTCTCATGCCTAGGCTGGTTTCCCATCCAGATGAAGTCAAGATCGTGACCCGACGCTTTGGCATGGGTGCGGCGAACATTGATCGCTACATCGAGCTCGGCGGCTATGAGGCGGCAAAAAAATGTCTCGAGCAAGGACCGGACTGGATCATCAATGAGATGAAGGCCAGCAATCTGCGTGGGCGCGGCGGCGCGGGATTCCCCACAGGCCTTAAATGGTCTTTCGTTCCCAAGCAAAGCGCCAAGCCCAAGTATGTTCTTGTCAACGGCGACGAGAGCGAGCCAGGCACCTGCAAAGACCATCTGATCTTCCTGCACGATCCGCACTCCGTCATCGAAGGCACAATCATTGCCGGCCTCGCCATCGGCGCCAAACTGGGCTTCATTTATCTGCGGGGCGAATACCGCTATCTGCTCGAAATTATGGAAAAGGCAGTGGCCGATGCCTACGCCAAGGGCTTCCTCGGGAAAAACATTTTCGGCTCCGACACGGAATTCCAGGTCATCACGCAGTCCGGCGCAGGTGCTTATGAAGTAGGCGAAGAGTCCGCACTGATGGAATCCCTCGAAGGCAAGCGGGGCGTGCCGCGCATCAAGCCACCCTTCCCTGCTGTTGTCGGTCTCTACGGCGGCCCTACGGTTATCAATAATGCAGAAACCATCGCGACTGTTCCTCACGTGATTGCCATGGGCGGCGCATCCTATGCGGCTGTAGGTTCCGAGCGCAACGGAGGAACGCGCCTGTTCGGCATAAGCGGCCACGTTGAGCGGCCCGGCGTCTACGAGCTTCCCATGGGCTACAACCTTAAGAAGATGATCTACGAAGTAGCGGGAGGCGTGCGCGGCGGACGCAAGCTCAAGGCTGTTGTCCCCGGGGGCTCCTCGACGCCTGTGCTGCTACCCGAAGAGATCGAAAACCTGGGGATGGACTTTGACCAGGTTGGCAAAGCAGGCTCCATGCTGGGCTCGGGCGGCGTCGTCGTCATTGATGATCACACCTGCATTGTTGAATTTGCTCTGCGCACCATCAGCTTTTATCAGCATGAGAGCTGCGGCTGGTGTATTCCCTGCCGTGAAGGCACTGACTGGCTCAAGAAGTCGCTCACGCGCTTCCACGCCGGCTTCGGTATCGAAAAGGACATCGATACTATCCGATACATTGCCGAAAATATGCTGGGGCGCACCTTCTGCCCACTGGGCGATGCAGCGGCCATGCCCACATTGGGCTTTGTCAAGAAGTTCCGCAAGGAGTTTGAAGACCACCTGAACGGGAAGCCCTGCCCGTTCGCCAAGCACACTGAAGTGGCCGTAGTGTAGGGGGCGCTGGAGACGCATGGCAGACGTAACATTTACAGTCGATGGAAAAAAGCTGACGGCTCCCGCCGGGACGCTGCTGATCGATGCATGCCGCAAGGCAGGCATTGAAATTCCCGCTTTCTGCTATTACCCCGGACTCAGCCTGCAGGCAGCCTGCCGCATGTGTGTCGTGCGCCAGGAAAAGGTGCCCAAACTGCAAACAGCCTGCACCACAACCGTCGCCGAAGAACAGGTGTTCATCACTGAATCGGCGGAGATCGCCCAAGCTCGCAAGGCAACCATAGAGCTACTGTTGGGGAACCACCCGCTCGACTGCCCCGTCTGCGATGCCGGCGGCGAGTGCGAACTGCAGGATATGACGTTCAAGTACGGCGCTGGCGAAAGTCTCTACGCTGAGGCCAAGCGTCACCGCGAGGAGCAGCAGTGGTCGCCTGCTGTCTTTTATGACCGCCCCCGATGCATTCTCTGCTACCGGTGCATCCGCATGTGCGGCGAAGGCATGGATGTGTGGGCGCTTGGCGTGCAGAACCGCGGCGCCAGCGCTGTCATCGCTCCCAATGGCGGCGACACATTAGACTGCGAACAATGTGGCATGTGCATCGATGTGTGCCCAGTCGGAGCTCTCACCAGCGGTAGCTATCGATATAAGACGCGCCCCTGGGAAATGAACCACGTCTCCACCGTGTGCACGCATTGTGCAGACGGCTGCAAAGTGAGTCTTGGGGTACGCCAGTCCAGCGACGGATCGGAAATTGTCCGTGCCGATAATCGGGACAAGAGCGGCATCAACAACGACTTTCTCTGCGCTAAGGGCCGCTTCGGTTTTGATTTTGTCGAGAGCGCTGAACGGCTCAGCAAGCCCCTCATCCGCAACACAGATGGCAAACTGGAGCCCACCACCTGGGAGCATGCGCTGCGCTTCGCTGCCGGCAAGCTCAAAGGAATTCGCGACACGCAGGGCGGCGCAGCCATCGGTGTCATCGGTTCAAACTTTACAACCAACGAAGAAAATTACCTGCTGCAGAAATTCGCTCGCACGGTTCTTCAAACCAACAATATTGACCATGAGAGAACGGCAGATTACGCCAGTTTCGCGCGCGCTCTTGCCGGCAATCCAAGTCGAGCGGCCGGCATGCGTGAAACGCTCACATTCCCGGCCATTCTACTCATCGGCGGCAACCCCACTGAAGAACATCCGCTGCTTGCCTGGAATCTGCGCACCAATGTTCGGCTGAATCGCGCGCGCCTTTACGTGGCCAACGACAAGAAGATCAAACTGGAGCGGCAGGCCAAAGCGGTCCTGCGGCTGCCGGCAAACGGCTATGCTGCGCTCACTGACTACCTGGGTGGCAGTGATAAGGTCATCCCCGACGCATCCTTCCGCGAAGCCTTGCTTGCAGAGGAATCCCTGCTTGTCATCTTCGGCCAGGAGTATCGGGGCGCAGCCATCGAAGCACTGGTCAAGTGGGGTTGCACACGGAACAACGTTCGCTTTGCCTTGCTGGGAGATTACGCGAACTCCCGTGGCGCGTCCGACATGGGGCTCCTGCCTGACCTGCTGCCGGGCTATGTTCCCGTCAGCCAACCAGGCGCCTTTAACGTCGAGTATCCGGGCATGCCTGCCAGAGGCGGCAAGACACTGCCGGAAATGCTGCAGGCTGCCATGTCCGGCCAGTTGGATGCCCTCTATATCGTCGGCGCAAATCCATTCGCACATGCGGCGGTAAGCCCCGCGGCGCTCAAGAGCACGTTCCTCATTGCGCAGGATATATTCCTTACGGAAACTGCCGCTTTGGCTGACGTTGTGTTCCCTGCTGCCAGCCTCTACGAGAAGACGGGAACTGCAACGAACGCGTTTGGCGATGTGCAACTGGTGCGCAAGGCTGCAGACCACGCAGGCGTCAAACCTGACTTCGAGATTCTCGTTCGTCTTGCAGGCGCAATGGGGGTAGACGTCAAATCACTTGTACCCTTCGGCTCGGGAGTTACAGCAGACTTCGGTCAAACACGCGGTGCGCACTCTGGCGAAGCGGATCGGCATGCAGTGTGGCTTGCTGCAAACGGACTTGAGCCGAAGCTTAGCCCATTTGACCCCCTCGCGGTGCTGGATGAGATTGAGAGGCTGATACCCACGTACAAGCTTGACCGGATGAATCTCTTTGCGGGCAATGACGTTCCCGTCGAGCCCGGCTTTGTGCCAGTATCGGCGCTTGCCGGGACCGATGTTGTCACTCCGGCACACAACGGGCTGTTTACCTCCGGGACCATGGGCCATTACAGTCCCGGTTTGAAAGACTTGCAACGGCATCAGACTTCACCAATGCTGACCGGCACGGCAGCAGATTGATTGCATCTTTGGTAAAAGAGGCGGAGAACTCGTGACGATTTTGCAGTTTGTAATTTGGAGCCTGCTCAAGGTGGCCGTGGTTACGGTGGTTCTGCTGATGGGAGTCGCTTACACCGTGCTGCTGGAGCGCAAGCTCGTTGGCCGCATCCAGAATCGCTGGGGACCCAGCCGTGTCGGCCCGTTCGGCCTCCTGCAGCCGCTTGTGGATGGCGCAAAGTCATTTCTCAAAGAAGACATCATCCCAACAGCCGTCTACCGGCCACTCTACCTGCTGGCGCCCATCATCGCGCTGGGATGCGCACTCATCTCCATCGCCGTGGTTCCATTCGGTTCACCTGCAGTGACAGTGAATGGCATGCATCTCTTTCAAATCTCCGATGTCAACATCGGGCTCCTTGTCGTCCTCGGCATCACGTCCATTGGCGTCTATGGCATCGCTCTTGCAGGATGGTCTTCCAACAACAAGTACTCCCTTTTGGGATCGCTGCGCTCGTCAGCCCAACTCATTAGCTACGAGTTGGCTCTTGGACTCTCGCTCGTGGGTGTAGTGCTGCGCGCACAGTCGCTGAATCTGCGCGTGATCGTCGAGAGCCAGGCCGGCAAGGGCCTCCTCACCTGGAACATCTTCGGCGGGTTGCAGATCATCGCGTTCCTGATATATCTGACGGCAGCGTTTGCTGAGACCAATCGCGCACCTTTTGATTTGCCTGAAGCTGAGAGCGAACTGACCGCTGGATATCACACCGAATACAGTTCGATGAAATTTGCCATGTTCTTCATGGCCGAGTACGCCAACATGATCACCGTCGGCTGTGTCGCCACGATGCTTTTCCTTGGTGGGTGGACCAGCCCCTTCGGCAACCTGATTCCGTTGCCGCAGAACATCCTGCTGCAAGCCATCCTGCCGATTTTCTGGTTTGTATTCAAGGTCTTTTGCTTTCTGTTTCTCTACGTCTGGGTGCGCGGAACTCTGCCGCGTTTCCGTTATGACCAGTTGATGAACTTCGGATGGCGCTACCTGCTTCCAATCGCCATCCTCAACATTGTGGGAACAAGCCTCTGGCTTGCGTATCGTTAACGGCGCATTGCGGGCCCTCCAGCCGCTCCAGCCGTTGAGCGGCAGTGGGAAGCCCGCAAGGAATTGCGCGGAATAACAACCGGAAGACGCCTCACAGAGCCCGATCCTGCCTGTGCCGCCTTCCCTCAACCTGCCGGCGTTTCGCCGCCGGCGCTCGCCAGTCTGCGACGGAACGATGCACCTGATTCTGTTTGTCCTGTTTGCCGGTCTTTGCCTTGCGGGAGCGATCAATCTCCTGTTGCAGAGCCACCCTATCAACAGCGCTTTATCGCTGATTGTGGTGATGACCTCGCTGGCCGTGCTTTATCTGCTTCTCGGCGCGGAGTTCCTGGCCGCCGCCCAGGTCATCGTATACGCCGGTGCCATCATGGTCCTCTTCACCTTTGTGGTCATGCTGCTCAACGCAGGCCAGGAGGAACGCACTTTGGGCAGCCGCGCTGCACGCACCGTGGGTTTTCCCGCGGTAGCGGCAATTCTCGGCGTACTCGCCACTATAGTTCTCAAGGCACAGGGCCTGGGAACAGCATCGCTCAGTGACGGCATCACCCCAACTGAACAACTCAGCGCCGAGCTGTTCACTAAGCTTCTTCTGCCCTTTGAGGTCACGTCCGTACTTATCCTCATTGCCATCCTTGGCGCAGTAGCACTGGCCCGTCGCGGCGACGGAGAAAGGACGGAAGGCAAGTGAATCCTGCCTCTTCGCATCTTCTGCAGAACGATGTCCCGCTCAATTGGTATCTGATGTTGAGCGCAGCGCTGTTCTCGCTCGGCGTCCTCGGCTTTCTCATCAAACGCAATCTGATTACCGTCTTCATGTCAATTGAGTTGATGTTGAATGCCGTCAACCTCTCCTTTGTCACCTTTGCCCATCAGTGGCACATGGTGAAAGGCCAGATCTTTGTCTTCTTTGTGATGATGGTCGCTGCCGCAGAAGCTGCCGTAGGCCTCGCCATCATCATTGCTGTTTTTCGCGCAAGAGCTACCTTGGCCGTCGACCGCATCGACCTGATGAAACTATGAACGAGCACCTCTATCTTTGGCTGATTCCGCTGCTGCCCTTCGCCGGGTTTGTGATCAACGGGCTGCTTGGCCGTCATCTGCCCAAAGGGCTGGTAACTGCAGTAGCCCTGCTCGCCCCGTTGGCTTCCTTCGTCGTGGTTCTCAACGCCGTCTGGGCAAGCAGCTCAGGCTTGGCGTTGCCCTATTCTGAAACCTGCCCAATTGGATGGATTAACGCTGGCACCCTGCATGTTGACTTCAGCTTTGTCTTCGATCAGCTGGCCCTCGTCATGTTGCTGGTCGTCACAGGCGTGGGATTCCTCATCCACATCTACTCTGTGGCCTACATGGGCCATGAGGACGGCTACTGGCGCTTCTTCAGCTACATGAACCTTTTCCTCTTCTTCATGACAGTGCTTGTTCTGGCAGGCAACGCTCTGCTCATGTTTGTGGGATGGGAGGGCGTCGGCCTCGCTTCATACCTGCTGATCGGCTTTTACTACAAGAAGAACTCCGCCGCAGACGCAGGCAAGAAGGCATTCATCGTCAACCGCATCGGTGACTTTGGTTTCCTCATCGGCATGTTTCTGCTGCTGGCCAATTTCGGAACGCTGAGCTTCAGCGAGGTCAGTGCCAAAATCGCCGCGAGTCCTGCCTGGGCAGGTGGTGCGCTTACTGCCATCGCGCTCTGCCTGCTTCTGGGGGCAACCGGAAAAAGCGCGCAACTCCCGCTGTACATCTGGCTGCCTGACGCCATGGAGGGCCCAACGCCCGTGTCCGCCCTCATCCATGCGGCCACCATGGTTACGGCCGGCGTCTACATGATTGCCCGCACACACGCCATCTTCGACCGATCCCCCTTTGCTCTCGGTGTCGTTGCTGTCGTTGGCACGGCCACGGCGCTCTTTGCAGCCACCATCGCCCTCGTCCAGAACGACATCAAGCGTGTTCTCGCGTACTCCACCATATCGCAACTGGGATACATGTTCCTTGGCTGTGGCGTAGCTGCCTACTCTGCCGCAATTTTCCACCTCATGACTCACGCCTTCTTCAAGGCGCTCCTCTTCCTTGCTGCAGGCTCCGTCATTCATGGCCTCGCGGGTGAGCAGGATCTGCGCAAGATGGGCGGCCTGCGAAAGAAGATGCCGGTTACCTTCTGGACCATGACCGCAGCCGTCTTCGCCATCGCGGGTTTCTTCCCCTTCGCCGGATTCTTTTCCAAGGATGCAATCCTTTACGCAGCCTTCCTCCAAGGTTCAGGCGGCAAGCTTTTGTGGTTCGTTGGCGTTGTAACAGCGCTCCTCACTGCTTTCTATATGTTCCGCCTCTGGTATCTCACATTTCTCGGCGAGTCACGCAGCCATGATGTCCACCCCCACGAGAGCCCCTGGTCCATGCTTGGTCCACTTACGATTCTCGCTATACTTTCTGTGGTCGGTGGCTGGATAGGCATGGAGCACTTCGGCTCCTATCTGGCGCCTTCCGTGGGCCACGGCATACCGGAGGGTGGCAGCGCGCAACTGGAACTCATGCTGAGCGTGCTGGCCGTGGCAGTCGCCCTCATCGGCTGGTTTATCGCGCATCGACTCTATTCCCAAAAGACGGAAGCAGCGGCGCAACTTGCCGCTTCGATGCCCGGCCCCTACAAGCTTCTGCTCAATAAGTACTTCGTGGACGAGTTCTACGGCTACACAGTGGTCAAGCCGCTGCTCGCCATCTCCCGCTATGTACTGGGCTGGCTCGTAGATATCGGCCTGCTGGGAGGGCTCGCATGGCTGCTTGGAGCAATAGCCACGTTCGGCGGCGCCATTCTGCAACGCTGGCAGTCGGGCAACCTTCGCTCCTACGCGGCATGGCTGGCGGTAGGCGCAGCAGTGCTGCTCCTGTTCGCGCTTGTTCCTTGGAGCACGCTCCTGGCGGGCCTACCGGTCATTCACCTCATCGTGGCGGGGCACTAAGACATGGCGATAAATGAGTCAATTCTCACGTTGATCCTGCTGGCTCCTCTTGCCGGTGCAGTGCTAGTGGCCTTGCTGCCGGATCGCGGCAAACTGCCTGCCTGGCTGGCCCTGCTCACTACGCTTGTGAGCCTCGGGCTCACGTTACACTTGCCGGCACACTTTGTCTTGGATCAGCATGGCTTTCAGTTTGAAATCAACCGGCCGTGGATTGAGAACCCCGCCATCTTTTATCACGTTGGGGTGGACGGGCTGAGCCTCTGGCTCGTCGTGCTCGTGGGCCTGCTTGCGCCCGTCGGTGTTATCGCAAGCTGGAATGCCATCAAGGAGCGCCGCAAAGTCTTTTACTCGCTATTCCTCCTGCAGCAAACGGCCATGTATGGGGTCTTCATTTCGCTGGATCTCATGCTCTACTACGGCTTCTGGGAATTGTCTCTGGTCCCCATGGCTATCCTCATCGCCATGTACGGCCGCAAAGAAGGGCCGAAGGCAGCAATCAAGTTCTTCCTCTTCACCTTCATCCCCTCTGCGCCTTTGCTGGTAGCCATTCTCTGGCTCTACGCACACACCGGAACATTCAACTTCGCCGAGCTTCGACTTCTCATCGCCAGTGGCTCTTTGCCATCCGGGGCGCTCTGCTGGGTCGCACTCGCCTTCCTCTTCGCCTTTGCCGTCAAGGTTCCGGTCTTCCCTCTGCATGGCTGGGTAGCAGACACCTTCAGTGAGGCGCCCGTGGCCCTCGCCATGGTTGTCGCGGGCAAGCTAGGACTCTATTCCATGCTGCGCTTTCACATCGGCCTGTTTCCAGTGCAGGCGCGCAGCCTGGCGCCACTCCTTGTCGCTCTCGCTGTCATTGGCCTCCTCTATGGCGCCTGTCTCGCTCTGGTCCAGCGCGACTTCTGGCGCCTCATCGCCTATGCTGCCATCAGCCATCTCAGCCTGATTACGCTTGGCATCTACGGGCTCACCTTCACCGGCTGGGACGGAGCAATCTACCAAATCCTCAATCACGGCGTCGTTGATGCTGCCCTCTTTCTGCTGCTGGCAGTCCTTGAAGTTCGCTACGGCACCAGCCAGATCTCCGCATATGGCGGTCTCGCCAGCCGTGTCCCACAAATGGCGACTCTCTTCGTGATCAGCACTCTCGCTATGATCGGCCTGCCGATGCTCAACGGCTTTGTCGGCGAGTTCCTGATCCTCTCCAGCACTTTCACTGGAGTAAGCCGCGGCTGGGCCATTGCGGCCACCGTGGGCGTTATCCTGGGCGCGGCCTACATGCTGTGGCTGGTGCAGCGCCTTTTCTACGGACCTGAGAGCGAACTGGCCAGTCAGCCAGCCCCTGACCTCCACCTTGGCGAACAGGTAGTCCTATGGCCTCTCGCGGTGCTCATGCTGATCATGGGTCTCGCTCCATCCATCTGGATTCCATCCATAGAAAACCGTGCCGGATCCACAGCCTTGAGGGGGTCTGCAACGGTGCCCGCATCCGCTCTGAGCACTTCACTCCATGGGGAGAGCCAACAGTGACGACCGTACCTGACATCTACCGCATCCTCCCCGAGGTCATCCTCACGCTCACCGGCGTGCTCATCATGCTGCTGGATGCCTCCATGTCCACCGGTGCTTCCCGCCGCGCTCTCGGTTGGGTGGGCGCCTTCGGAACCACTCTTGCCCTTTGGTCAAGCCTGTGGCAGCTTTCCCTGCCCATGGGAACAGGCTTCTATTCCACCGTAGAGACGAGCCCGTTCACCATCTTTTTTCACGTTCTGATTTGCGGCATCGTCCTGGTCGCGCTGTTGCTTTCGCTCGACTCTCTTCCTGAGAACAGCCATCATCAGGGCGAGTACTATGCGCTCATCGTCTTTGGCGCAGTCGGCATGTGCCTCCTTACCGCTGCCGTGGAGCTCTTGCTTGTCTTCATCGCCCTTGAAATCTCCTCCATCGCCACCTATGTTCTCGCAGGCTACCGCAAGGAAACAGGCCGCAGCCCGGAAGCAGCCGTCAAGTACTTCCTGCTCGGCTCCTTTGCCACTGGCTTCCTGCTCTATGGCATTGCAATGATCTTTGGCGCCACAGGAACCACGCAGGTCTACGAAATCGCACACTCCATTCCTGCGGCTCATCATCACACCCTGATCCTCGCTTCCCTGGCTCTGATGCTCGTTGGCATTCTCTTTAAAGTCTCTGCCGCGCCATTCCATGTTTGGGCGCCGGATGTTTACGAAGGCGCGCCATCACCCGTCGTTGCACTGATGGCTACCGCGCCCAAGGCAGCTGCCTTTGCCCTGCTTCTGCGTGTGGTCTACGAAATCTTTCCCACGCTGCGCAGCATTTGGACACCTCTGCTTTGGATCGTCGCCATACTTTCCATGACGGTGGGGAATCTCGCCGCGCTACGCCAGCAGAACGTCAAACGTATGCTGGCCTACTCCTCCATCGCGCACGCCGGATACCTGCTTGCCGCCTTTGCGGGACTGGGCAACGCGGGCATCGCTGCGGCCAGCTTTTACGTGGCGGCCTACGCAGCCATGAATGTTGGTATCTTTGCTGTCGTGACAGTCGTCAGCGGATACGAAGAGAATCTGCCTCTGATCCAGGACTTCCGCGGCCTGATTTACCGATCGCCTATGCTTGGCGGGCTGATGATCTTCTTCCTCGCCTCGCTGATTGGCATTCCCTTCACCGGCGGCTTCTTTGGCAAGTTCTATTCATTCTCTGCTGCGGTGGGTGGCGGAGCCATCTGGCTTGCCATCATCGGCCTGCTCAACTCCGGCATTGCCGCTGCCTACTATCTGCGCCTTGCCTTAGCCGTTGCCCAACACCCAGCTGAAGAGCCCTCCACAGCCAGCCTCTACCAGCCGCGCATTGGCGTGGCTCTTTCCGCTGCGCTTCTGTTCGCCGTCGGCGCAACACTCGTTCTCGGTATCGTACCCGGCGAAGTGCTGCGCTCCGCTCAGAGCGGCGCCCATACTTTGCAGCCGCCGCCAGAGGCGACTGAAGTCATGGACATCACGGCTTTGCGTTGATTGACATCCCTGGGCCTCGCCTGGGCGTGTGCGAGGTCCAACGTATCATGCGCTTCCCCGATACCACTGCACCGTCCGCCGCAGCCCCTCGCGAAAATCCACAATCGGCTTGTATCCAAGCAATTTGCCGGCCAGCGAAATGTCGGCCAGCGAATCCCGCACATCCCCTGCTCTCGGCTCCGCATAGGCCGGCTTGCCCGAGTAGCCCGTCCATTCGCGCAGGATGCGGAACGTCTCGTTCAAAGTGATCCGGCTCCCTGTTGCGGCATTCATCATCTGGCCGCTTACCTTCTCAGCCGGGGCAGCGGCAGCCAGCAGGTTCGCGTGCACCACGTTGTCGATATACGTAAAGTCACGGCTCTGCTCACCATCGCCGTAGATGGTCGGCTGCTCTCCCGCAAGCATCTTGCGGCAGAAAATGGCCAGCACTCCTGAGTAGTGAGACGTCGGATCCTGATACGGCCCGAACACATTAAAGTATCGGAGCACCACCGTCTCCAGGCCATACACGCGCGTGAAGGCTCGCATGTAGTGCTCCCCTGCCAACTTGGCAACAGCATAGGGGGAAATTGGATTCGGCAGCATCCCCTCGTGCTTGGGCAGAGTCGGCGTATCACCATATGCAGACGAGGACCCGGCGTACACCACGCGGCGTACGCCAGCCTCCCGTGCGGCTACCAGCAGGTTCAGCGTTGCTGTCACACAATGCCTATTGGTGCTCACCGGGTCGGCGACGGAGCGCGGCACGGATGCCAGCGCCGCCTCGTGAAAGACGATTTCCGCGCCCTTGCACACCCGAGCGCACACTGCGGGATCGCTCAAATCCCCTTCAACAAACTCCATCGCCTCCAGCCCCGCCAGGTTGGCGCGCTTGCCAGTGATGAAGCTGTCTACGCCACGCACGCTTTCACCGCGCGCCAGCAGCGCCGCCGCAATCGAGCGGCCGATGAACCCCGCGGCTCCTGTCACCAGATACTTTGCCAATGCATAATCTCCGGCAGCGGATTGGACAAGAATCAGGCCTGCACTAAGCCTTCCTGCCTTTATGAGGATACAGCGTCGTGATTGCGTTCCAAGGTTCGCCGGATAGGGGATCCGTGAAATCCCGCATCTCCTTCTTTCAACACATCACGCAGCGCGCCAACTCTCTGTGAATCTTGCGCTTCGCGCTCACCTTCATCGCCCTATTTGCAGGAAATCCTTCGACCACATGGCACTTTTGGGTACCCACCAGCACACCTGGGAGCAGAACCGTCATACAATCAGTGACATGACGACCACTATCGCAGGTTCACTCGCCGCGTTCCAGCAGAAGATCCAGACCCGGCAGGCACGCATTGGAATTGTCGGGATGGGTTACGTCGGGCTGCCGCTTGCCCTCTTGTTCAGTGGCGAAAAATTTCAGGTCACCGGTTTTGACATTGCCCAGGACAAGGTGAAGACCCTGAACGAGGGCGGCTCTTATATCGTCCGTATTCTGCCGTCGATGATTCAGGAAGCCCAGAAAGCCGGCTTCCGCGCCACATCGGACTACTCCGAGATCGACCAAATGGATGCCGTCATCATCTGCGTGCCCACGCCGCTCGACGAATACCACGAGCCGGACCTGAGCTATGTCACGGGGACCGTCAAGGCCATCGCGCCCCACGTTCATGAAGGCCAGCTCATTGTGTTGGAAAGCACCACCTATCCCGGCACCACAGACGAGGTCGTCGTTCCCCTGCTCGAAAAGGGCAACCTCGTTGGACTCAAAGTCGCCCGCGGTGCAGCCGACTCCGGTTTCCATGTCGCCTTCTCGCCTGAGCGAGAGGATCCCGGCAATGACTCCGTCGCACGCCACGATATTCCCAAGGTGGTCGGTGGCTGTGGACCCGTCGCGTCGCAGATGGCCGGCGCGCTTTACGGCACCATCTTCCGCCGAGTCGTCCCCGTCAGCAGCCCTGCAGCGGCAGAGATGACCAAGCTGCTCGAAAACATCTACCGCTGCGTCAACATCGCCCTTGTCAATGAACTCAAACAGCTTTGCATGCGCATGAACATCGATATTCACGAAGTCATCGACGCAGCCAAGACCAAGCCGTTCGGCTTCCAGGCCTTCTATCCAGGCCCGGGTCTTGGCGGGCACTGCATCCCCATTGACCCGTTCTATCTCTCTTGGAAAGCCAAGCAGTTCGACTTCCGCACGCGCTTCATTGAGCTGGCCGGCGAGGTCAATACGGCCATGCCTTACTTTGTCATCGAGCAGGTTGCCAACGGCCTCAATGAACACGCCAAGTCCATCAAAGGATCAAAAGTCCTTGTACTCGGCCTGGCCTACAAACGTGACATCGATGACCTGCGTGAGTCGCCCTCGCTCACCATCATCGAACTCCTGCGCGACAAGGGTGCCATCGTTTCTTACAACGATCCGTTTTTCCCAACCGTCGGCCAGGGCCGCCATTACGCCCTGAATATGACGAATACTCCGCTCGAAAATCTGGGCCAATTTGACGCCGTCGTTATTGTCACCGACCACACCAGCTATGACTACCCCACCATCGTCGAGCAGTCTAAGTTGGTCATCGACACCCGGAACGCAACGAAGGGAATTGATTCGCCCAAAATTCTGCATTGTTGACCGTGCTTGAACACAAAAGCTGTGTCCCCCGGCACGACAGCTTCCGGGCCAATCCTGTATCTTGGCTAGTTCGCCTATGATCCTGTTGCCTGCAACACTAGCCGAGCCGCAAAGCTTTTCCCTCTGGGAAAAGCTCCTTCTAGCAGGCTTGGTCATCGCTTCCGTAGCTCTGTTCTGGCGCCGATTCGGCGTGGTGCTGGATGTCATCCTCCGTTCGAAAAAGGACGCGGATTTCCGCCTCTTTCCCATCGGCAAGCGCGTGCGCGATTTCCTTTGGGAAGTCATGCTCCAAGCCAAGGTGATCCGCCAGCGTCCATTGCCGGGTCTTGCCCATGCCTTAGTTTTCTGGGGCTTCTGCGCTTTTGCCCTCGTCACACTCAATCACGTCGCGGTTGGGCTCGGCATTGGATTCCTCGATCCTCTCGGGCTGATGGGGCGCTTTTACTTCGACTTAGCCGCTCTCTTCGCCCTGGGGTGTGCCGTGGGCATCCTTGGTCTTTTCGTGCGACGATTCTTCGTCCGGCCGCGCTGGCTTGGGGAGAAGATTTCCTACGAGTCCGGCTTCATTGCGCTGCTTATTTTTCTGTTGATGGTCACCTATCTGGCGGCATTCTTCGTCGCCGATGCAAGCCCCACTGCGAGCTTTTTATGGTGGGCACACACACTGGCCCTGCTTGTCTTTCTGCCCATCATTCCGTACACCAAGCATCTGCACCTGGTACTCAGCCCTGCCACAGTCTTTCTTTCGCGCGGCGGGTTCAGCCACATCCCCCCGCTTTCCGGCGATGAAGACTTTGGCCTGGTCACAGGCAAGGATCTCACCCGGCTCGTCAGCCTCCAGGCCTACTCCTGCGTGGAGTGCGGCCGCTGCACGGAGCACTGCCCCGCAGCGAATACGGGCAAACTGCTCAATCCCAAGGAAATCATCCTCGGCCTGCGCCGTTACCTCAACGAGTTTGGCCCAGCCTCAGACGAACCGCTCCTCGGCAAGCATCTGGCGCAGGAGGCAGTCTTCGAGTGCACCAGTTGCGGCGCCTGCGAGTTCCAATGTCCCGTTGGCATCGAGCATCTGCCCATTCTTATCGGTCTGCGGCGCGGCGCGGTCAACACCGGCACATGGGAGGACGACCACGGCGGAAAGCTCTTCCTTGCCCTCGAGCGCGGATCCAACGCTCTGGGCATGAGCGCCATAGAACGCGACAAGTTTATCCAGAAGCAGGAGCTGCCCATCTTTGATGGAACCCAGGAATATTGCCTTTGGCTGGGCTGCATGGGCGGCTACGATCCCAAGGGCCGCGAGATCATTGCTGATTTTGCCCGGGTCATGGACTACCTTGGCGCCAGCTACGGCGTGCTGCGTAAGGAGAAGTGCACGGGCGACCCGGTTCGCCGCCTAGGCAACGACCTCGTCTTCCAGCAACTTGCCGAGGCCAATTTGGAAGCTCTCGCGCAAAACAAGGTCAAGAAGATCGTCTCCATTTGCCCGCATTGCGTCCGCACCATCCAGGAGGACTGGAAGGAATACGGTACACCGCCCGAAATAGAACACCACAGCGAATTTCTGGCCCGCCACCTGAGCCAGCTGCCGACGGCAATAGATCAAGAGAAAATTGCCTACCATGATCCCTGCTATCTTGGTCGCTATCGCGATATCTACGACCAGCCGCGCGAAGTAGCAGACCATGCAGGAGAGTTGGTGGAAGCGCCGCATGCACGTGAGCGCAGCTTATGCTGCGGAGCCGGCGGCGGACTTGCCTTTCTTGGCGAGGAACAGGGCCAGCGTGTCAGCCATGTGCGCGCCAGGGAACTTGCCGGAACCGGCGCAACCACCGTCAGTACCGCCTGCCCCTTCTGCAACAGTATGTTTCGTGACGCCTTCGCCAGCGATGGCGCGGGCGCGCCACAGTTACTGGACATCGCGCAGTTGACCGCGCGCTCCCTGCCCGAATCCAAGCCCGAGAGTGCCGTTTAAGATGAACGGGAGTCATGCCTTATGAAAATCATTGTTGCCATCAAACAGGTGCCGGAACGGGATACGCCAGTTCGTATCGATTCCGGCGGCAAATGGATTGAAGAAACTGATCTCCAGTGGACGATGAATGAGTCCGATGCCTACGCGCTGGAGGAAGCTCTGCAACTCAAAGAAAAAGATGGAGGCGAGGTCGTGGTGGTCAGCGCCGGGCCCGAGCGCGTCGGTTCCACCATCCGCGAGGCCCTCGCCAAAGGAGCCGACAGGGCCATTCACATTGAATGCAACGACTTTGCACAGCGCGACGCTCTGTCCGTTGCCCGGCTGCTGGCCGAGGCTATCAAGCCGGAAAGTCCAGACCTGGTCCTCACCGGCCTCCAGTCCGACGACCTGGGCTACGGACAAACCGGAGTAATTCTCGCTGAATTGCTGGAGCTTCCGCATGTTTCCCTCATCTTGCACGTGGAGAAAACCGGTACCCTACTCCACGTAAAACGAGAATTGGAGGAGGGCTGGTTTCAAAACATCGAACTCCCCCTGCCTGCGGTGCTGACCATCCAATCCGGAGGCAACAAGCTGCGCTATGCCACCCTCATGGGCATCAAACGCGCCAAGACCAAGGAGGTCCGCCGCGTTACACCCGCGGATCTCGGCGTCCCCGCATCGGCGGTTGCGATACTTGAACATATAGCGCAACCACAAAAGCAAAAGTCCACGCAGATTCTGCCCGGTCCCGCAAAGGATGCCGCAGCAGCTCTGGTCGAGAAGCTTAAATTCGAGGTACGTGTGCTATGAGTGGCGTCTGGATCGTACTGGAGCATCGCGAAGGCCGCATAGGCCGCATCAGTTGGGAAGCCTTGACAGCCGGGCAGCAGTTGGCTGCGCAATTGGGCCTCACGGCCCACTCGGTCATTCTGGGAGCGCAGACTGAGGCGCTTGCTGCCGAGGTGTCTGCAAAAGCTGGAGGGAAGCTGACATCTGTCGAACACGCATTGCTGGCAACATACACCGCCGACGGATTCTCTCGGGCGTTGGAACAACTCTTCCATGCAGAATCGCCCGACTACGTCGTTTTTCCGCATACCTATCAGGTGCGCGACTATGCGCCTGCGCTCGCCGCGAAGTTAGGCCAGGTGCTCATCGGTGACGTTACAGGCTTTGGCGAGGGGCCTGTGTTTACCCGCCAGATCCTCCAAGGACGGCTCAATGGCACGTACCGCCACACGGGCGGCGGACCATGCTTCCTCTCAGTGCAGTCAGGCGCATTTCGCGCGGAGGCTGTTGAGCCATCTACACCAGAGATTGCCAGCTTCACTCCCACCCTGGAGCCGGCGCAGATTCGCACCCAACCCGGAGCACCCTTCCGTGAGTCCGCGCAGACAGTCGATCTGGGATCGGCAAGCATGATTGTCAGCGTAGGCCGAGGCATCAAGGAAGCGGACAATCTACCCCTCGTTCAGGACCTGGCCTCTGCTCTGGGCGCAGAAATTGCCGCCTCTCGCCCCATCTGTGACAACGGCTGGCTGCCCATGGAGCGCCAAGTCGGCAGCTCCGGCCAGACAGTCTCCCCCAAGCTCTATGTGGCCGTGGGCATCTCCGGCGCTATCCAGCATCTCGTGGGCATGAAGGGTTCCCAATGCATTGTGGCCATCAATAAGGACCCGGACGCTCCCATCTTTGAGGTAGCAGATTACGGCATCGTTGGTGATCTGTTTGAGGTGGTGCCAGCCTTGACGGAGGCGATCAAGGCAGCCAAGCAATAGCCCGTCTGATAACCCGGGATGCAAACTGGCTAGGCCAACCCTTCCGGTTTGCATCCTAAGGGGTTGAGCAGCTATGGTTCCCACGTTGTAACGCGCGCAGAGAGGGGCAACTGGGATGTTTCTGCCTGAGACGTATCAAGCCGCACTCTTCCTGATGCTTCTCAGCATGCTCTGCTGGGGCTCATGGGCCAACACGCTCAAGCTCTGCCCCGGCTTTCGCTTTCAGCTTTTTTACTGGGACTACGTCATCGGGCTCTTCGCTGGCGCGCTGCTTTGGGGCTTGACGGCGGGAAGCCTCGGCCGCAATGCACCTGCATTCTGGGCCGCCGTCATCCAGGCGCCGCTCTCGACCATCCTCTGGGCTGCCTTCGGAGGTGTCGTCTTCAATATCGCCAACCTCCTGCTTGTCGCCGCTATTGACATCGCAGGACTCGCAGTCGCCTTTCCGGTAGGAATTGGCCTTGCGCTGGTAGTGGGAGCGGTCTCCAGCTATTTCGTCAGTCCTGCGGGAAACCCGCTGCTTCTCTTCGGAGGAGTGGCGCTTGTCGTCGTCGCTATCGTGACGGACGCTGCGGCCTACCGCAAGCGAGAGAGCTCTGCCGTTGCAACCACCACGCGAGGCATTGTACTGAGTCTCATCGCGGGGGTACTCATGGGCAGCTTTTACCCGCTTGTGGCGCGAGCCATGAGCGCCCAACCCGCCTCCGGTCCCTATGCAATTGCCCTCTTCTTTGCCATTGGCGTGGTGTTTTCTACCGTCCCAGCCAATCTGCTGCTCATGGCGCGCCCGCTGGACGGCAAACCTCCCGTTGATGGCGCGGGCTACCGTCGAGCTCCGATGAGCTGGCATGTGGCAGGCGTGCTTGGAGGCGCAATCTGGTGCAGCGGAGCTGTGTCAAATTTTGTAGCCTCCAGTGCTCACCTTGTGGGGCCTGCCGTGTCCTACTCCATTGGCCAGGGAGCTACCATGGTCTCAGCCTGTTGGGGAGTCTTTGTCTGGCGTGAGTTTGCCGGAGCGCCGCAATCCGCGCGGTTGCTCCTGGCGCTGATGTTCGTCTTTTTCATTCTGGGGCTCGGCGCTGTGGCACTTGCGCCGCTTTATTAGTTGCGAGGGTATGACCATGGAAAGCGCACATCGTAAGCCAATCGTCGTGGTAGGCAGCATTAACATGGACCTGGTGACGCGGGCACCACAGATTCCGGTTCCCGGCCAGACCATCCTCGGCATCGACTTCACCACCACGCCCGGCGGCAAGGGCGCCAATCAGGCTGTTGGCGTGGCGCGCCTTGGCTATCCGGTATACATGGTCGGAATGGTCGGCGAAGACGTCTTCGGCCAGGCTCTTCTCGACAACCTCAACGCTGCAGGCGTAATTACCGATGCCGTCTCCCGCACGCCCGGGCCCTCAGGGGTTGCCTCCATTGTGGTGGCTCCCGGTGGGCACAACATCATCGTGGTCGTTTCCGGAGCCAATCACAAGGTCACACCTGAATATGTTGACCGCCATGAATCACTGATTCGTTCCGCCGGCATGGTACTTTGCCAGCTTGAGTTGCCCATGGTCACGCTTTCGCACACCTTCTCCATCTGCGCAAAAGCAAACGTGCCTGTCATGCTCGATCCCGGCCCTGCATCCCCGCTGTCGGAAAAGGTCTGGTCGCAGGCTGCGTGGTTTACTCCCAACGAAGTGGAAACCGACTTCTTCCTTGAGCGCAAACTCGAGCCTGAAATGGCAGCGCGCGAGTTGCTGGACCGCGGGCTGAAAGGCGTCGCCCTTAAGCGCGGCTCTGAGGGTGTCTACGTTGCCGTTGCGGGCGGTAAAGCTGCCTGGGTCCGGCCTTTCCCAGTGGAAGCCATTGACACGGTTGGTGCAGGCGACTGCTTTAATGCAGCCTTTGCCGTGGCACTGATGGAGGGCCATGACCGCTGGACAGCAGCCCACTTTGCGTCCGCAGCAGCATCGGTCTCCGTTACACGGCGCGGCGCTCAGGCTTCCATGCCCACGCGCGCCGAGGTCGATGAATTGCTGGCGCAATACCGATGAGAGCGCAAGGACGATTCTGCTGATGCCGTCTGCCATCGCAACACGAGGAGAGAAGTGACCTGATGCGTCGCGCCGCCTGCCTTGGAACCCTGCTGAGCGCACTAGCCCTTAGCGCTGCCGCACAGGACACCCTGTATCACCCTGAAGGGCAGCAGATTCCCACGCCGCCCTGCATCAACCTGCACCACGCCTGGGAGACCCCGCTCTACCCTTGCGCCCCGCACATTCATCACCTTTGGCTTGCGGACCTGCAACACTGGCGTGCGGAGCGCCGTATTCGCATTGCCTTTGACCCCGCGCGCTATGAGCTGCCAGCACTCCGATGGACGCAATCCAGCTTCATCCAACCGCAGATGATGGTACAGGACCGCTATTTCTATGACCCGGTGACAAATCGCTATACCGTGGACCGCTACCTCGACGATCTCCAAAAACGTTACGGCGGCATCGATGCCGTGCTGGTCTGGGCGACTTATCCCAACATGGGCATGGATGACCGTAATCAGTTGGACATGGTGCGCTCATTACCCGGCGGTGTCCAGGGCGTGCGCAAGATGGTTGCCGATTTCCACAGGCGCGGCGTGCGCGTGCTCTTTCCCATCATGATGTGGGATCAGGGAACCCGCAAGCCGGAGGAGAGTTGGCCGGATGCCACCGCAGCACTGATGAAGGAGATCGATGCCGACGGCGTCAACGGCGATACGCAGGACGGTGTTCCACTCGGCTTCTCGCTCGCCGCGGAGAAAATCGGTCATCCACTGGCCTTTGAGCCGGAGTCCAGTCCCAGCGACGAGGCGCTGGCATGGAATGTGATGACCTGGGGCCAGTACGAGTTTCCCTTCATCCCCCTGGTCGACCGCTTCAAGTGGCTGGAGACGCGGCACATGGTCAACATCAGTGACCGCTGGGCCAAAGACAAGACTGACGACCTGCAATACGCCTTTTACAACGGAGTCGGGTGGGAGAGCTGGGAGAATATCTGGGGCATCTGGAACGGCATCACGCCTCGCGATGCTGAGGCCACCCGTCGCATGGCGACCATTGAGCGCGCCGTTGCTCCTTTCCTCGTCAGCCCGGATTGGGAGCCGCTCTATACGATGCATAATTACGGCGTCTACGCCAGCCGCTGGCCGCTTGGGCAGCAGACGGTGTGGACCATCGTCAACCGGAATCCCTATGACATTAGCGGTCGCCAGATGGACGTGCCCGCCGTGCCAGGCATGCGCTACTTCGACCTCTACCACGGCGTTGAACTCCAGCCTGAAACGGGCGGCCCTGAGCCCGTCCTAAGCTTCTCGATTGAGGCACACGGCTTTGGCGCGATTCTCGCCACCTCCGGCGATCCGGACGCGGCCATCAAGACGTTGATGCAGCGCATGGCCGCGATGACTGCTGAGCCGCTCGCTCATTTTTCGCACGACTGGGTAGTCCTACCCCAGCACATCGTTGACATCCCTCCCACCAAGCCCGCAGACGATGCACCCTCCGGCATGATCCGCATACCCGGTGGCGCATTCATCTTCAAGGTACGTGGCACTGAGATTGAAGGCAGCGCAGACAATGGCGTCGATGTGCAGTACCCGTGGGAGAACTCGCCACGCCGATTCCACGAACACACCATGCAGGTCAAACCCTTCTATATCGACAAATTTCCCGTCACCAACGCAGAGTTCAAACGCTTTCTTGACGCCACGCACTACACTCCACGCGACACCGCGAACTTCCTCCGCGATTGGAAAAATGGCACTTATCCCGAAGGCTGGGAGAACCGCCCCGTCACATGGGTGTCACTTGAGGATGCCCGCGCCTTTGCCGCATGGGCAGGCAAGCGGCTTCCGCATGAGTGGGAGTGGCAGCTTGCCTCAGAGGGCACAGACGGACGCTTGTATCCCTGGGGCAACATTTGGAATCCAGCAAACGTACCGAGCCCAGACAAAGGCCGCTCCATGCGCGGCCCCGACCCGGTCGATGCCCATCCCGCAGGCGCCAGCCCCTACGGCGTTATGGACATGGTGGGCAACGTCTGGCAGTGGACCGACGAGTTCGTCGATGAACACACACGCGCGGCGGTTTTGCGCGGCGGGGAGTATTACCAGCCGCAGGGTTCCATCTGGTACTTCCCACAGGCCTATCGCAATGACGAGCACAGCAAAATTCTGCTCATGGCGCCCAGCTATGACCGCTCCGGCGGCGTTGGCTTCCGTTGCGTGCGTGATGCGCAGTAACGCCATGAACGCTGGGGCCCGCACAACCTATGCCACTTCGTTCTCCAAAGTGCCGATAGGCTCAATGGTGATGCGGATCCGGTCCCCGCTTGCCAGCGTGAAGGAACTGGGCGGAACGATCCCCGTCCCCGTCATCAGAAAGCATCCGTGCGGGAACGAGTTATCGCACATCAGATAACTCACCAGCGTCCTGGGATCGCGCTTCAACTCTGTCAACGCCACAGATCCGGAAAACTCAATGAGCCCTCGGCGCAGAATCTCCAGCATGATTTCCGTCGCATGCGGCAGCGGGCTCGATGTTACAAGAATGCCGGGGCCCAGCGCGCAACTGCCGTTATAAACCTTGGCCTGAGGAAGGTAGAGCGGATTCTCTCCCTCGATATCGCGTGAGCTCATATCGTTGCCAATGGTATAGCCGGTAATTTGCCCGCCGGGGCTCACGAGCAGCGTCAGTTCCGGCTCCGGTACGGACCAGTGCGCATCCTCGCGTATTCGCACCTGGCCGCCGGGGCCCACGGTCCTGCTCGCTGTGGACTTGAAGAAAAGCTCGGGGCGTTCCGCAGAGTAAACGCGGTCGTAAAAATCGCCGCCACCCGCATCCTTTGCTTCTTCCATCCGCGCACCACGGCTGCGGAAATACGTCACACCCGCCGCCCACACCTCCTGCTGCCCAATCGGTGCCAGCACATTCGCTGTGCGAAAATCAGTGGCCGGCTTCGACTGCGCAATAACGGCAGTGAGGTAGTCCGCCAGATTTTCGAGTGACAACAGATCGTCCCAGGCTATTCCGCCCACGTGGTAGTACTGGCCTTCCTCTTCGACAAAGCTTCCAGCGGTCGTTCGATAGAGCTTCACGTGCCTACTGCCTCCTACTTACGCTCTCCATCGTACATGCAGATACCTACATGCCATCCAGAAAGCCAGGCCCAGTCCGACGAGCTTTAGCCTCTCAGCGCCACTCGTCAAATCTTCCTGCCATCACGGCGCCTGCCATTGCTTCAATATCCGCGGCCAGTACGCGATCACGTTCGAGGCGCGGCACCACGCTGCGCACCGCCTCGTAGGCCCCTTCCACTTCCCTGCTGGGCCGCAGCGGCTTGCGAAACTCCAGCCCTTGCGCAGCGCACATCAACTCGATCGCCACAATGCGCTCAACGTGTTCCACAATCTGGCGCAACTTCAGCGCGCCCGTCATGCCCATCGAGACATGGTCCTCCTTGCCCCCATCGGTGGGAATGCTGCCCGTGGAGGACGGATGCGACAGAACCTGACACTCGTTGATGAGGGATGCAGCCACAATCTGCGCAATCATGAACCCAGAGGACAAACCTGGATCGGAGGAAAGAAATGCGGGCAGTCCTTCGTTGATGTCAGGATTCAACAACCGGTCGATCCGCCGCTCCGTAATGCCCGCCAGATCCGTCAGCGCAATTGCAGCGTAGTCAAAGGCAAATGCCAGCGGAGCACCGTGAAAATTCCCGCCTGAGATCACGGCAGCAGTGTTTTCTGCTCCTCCGGATTCTTTGGGGAAAATCAGCGGATTGTCCGTAGCCGAACCTGCTTCCGTCTCCAGCACGTCGGCCACATGTGCCAGCACGTCGCGCACGGCGCCATGCACCTGCGGCATGCAACGCAGGCAATAGGCATCCTGCACGCGGGCATCGTGCTCCCGGTGCGATTCCCGAATCTGCGAGTCAGTAAGAAGCCGCTGCAGATGAGCCGCCGCAGCAGCCTGGCCAGGATGCGGACGCGCCTGATGAATACGGGCATCAAATGCAGCCGGGGTTCCCTTGAGCGCTTCCAGAGACATCGCCCCCGCCAAATCCGCCAGTTCTGCCACGCGTCGTGCGCGAGTCATGGCAAGAGACCCCACGGCGGTCATGGCCTGTGTTCCGTTCAGCAGGGCAAGCCCCTCTTTGGCCGTCAAGGGTAGCGGTTCCAGCCCGGCATGGCGCATGGCCTCGGCTCCCGGCATGCGGTTCCCGCGATAAAAGGCTTCCCCCTCGCCAATGACCACCAGCGCCAGATGAGCCAGCGGCGCCAAATCCCCGCTGGCGCCCACTGATCCCTTTTCTGGGATGACTGGATGCACGCCGGCATTCAGCATCGCCACCAGCAGTTCCACAAGTACCGGCCGCACGCCGCTGAAGCCCTTGGCCAGAACATTTGCGCGCAGCAACAGCATGGCACGCGACTCGGCCTCTGACAGCGGCTGACCCACACCGCCAGCATGGCTGCGCACCAGGTTGTATTGCAGCTCCGCCAGCTTTTCCGGTGGAATGCGCACATCCGAAAGTTTGCCAAATCCCGTGTTGACGCCATAGACCGTCTGCCCCGCGGCCAGAATCTGCTCAATAATGGCGCGGCTTTCCGTCACCCTCCCCAATGCTGACGGCGAAACAGAAACGAAACCCTTCTCCCGAGCCACCAATTCAATCTCGGCCAGCGAAAGAGGCTGGCCATCCAGAATGAGAGTCTTCATGTGCCCGATACTAGGCCCGGGGACACACACGGTACATACCAATTGCATGTCTGATTTTGGCCGCTTGCGCTCAATCGACTATGATTTGTCCTCATGGCAATGGATTCAACGGCTCTTCTCGACATATACGGAAGAAAGCTCCTCCACGAGCTGCAAATCAATGCGCGCCTGAGCCTGGCAGAGCTCGGCCGGCGCATTGGCCTCTCACCCACTGCGACCGCCGAGCGCTTGAAGCAAATGGAGGAGACGGGCATCGTCCATGGCTACACTGTCGAGATTGACCAGGAGGCACTTGGTCTTGAAGTGATGGCTTTCATCCGCATGAGCTGCGGCGGCCAGAACTACCACCGCTTGCTGGACTACGTGCAAACGCTCGAAGAAGTGCGCGAATGCCACCACCTCACCGGCGGCGACGACCTGCTGCTCAAGGTCACAACCACTAGCATGTCTGATCTTGAAGCACTGATTGAGGCGCTGCTGCCCTATGGAAATCCAGTCACAAGCCTCGTTCTCTCCTCGCCCATTGAGCGCCGCAAGTTCGCCGTAACCGGCAAGCTCACGACCGTGACCAAGAAGCAATTGCGCCGCCGCTGAGATATCTTTCGATGGCTCTCAAAATGCCCCTTGCACTGTCACTGCAAAATCGATTGTCATACCTGAAGTGCGAATACGATCCCTTCCGCGCCAAGCTGTGCGGCATAACCCTGAGAATCCGTTGAAAGCGAGACCCGGCCAATGACACTCACACGCAGAGACTTTGCCAAACTGGGCGCCCTGGGCCTGGCCGCCCAATTCGCCCCGCAACTGCACGCTCAAGCGAACAAGAAAAAAATAGGCTACGCCATCATCGGTCTCGGCCGGATTGCCGGCCACTTCATGCCGGGCATCCGCAACACCACCAATTCGCAGGTGACTGCACTCGTCAGCGGTCACCGTGACAAGGCCGAGCGCTTAGCCGACCAGTACGGCGTACCCCATAGCTCTATTTACAGTTACGACGATTTTGACCGCATCGCAGAGAACAAGGCCGTGGATGCCGTCTATGTGGCGCTGCCGAACTCGATGCACGCAGAGTACACCATCCGCGCCGCCAAGGCGGGCAAACATGTGCTGTGCGAAAAGCCCATGGCCGCAAGCGTGGCAGATGCCGAGGCAATGATCGCTGCCTGCAAGGCCGCAAACGTCAAACTGATGATTGCCTACCGCTGCCACTACGAGCCAACTAATCTCAAGGCAGTACAACTCATCCGTCAGGGTGCGCTCGGCCAGGTGCAGGCAATTGAAAGCCAGTTCGGTTTCAACATTGCGCCCGGCGAGTGGCGTCTGAACAGAAAACTCGCTGGTGGTGGTCCGCTCTATGACGTTGGGATTTATTCGCTCAATGCCTGCCGGTATCTCACCGGCGAAGAACCTGCGCACATCGCCGCATTTGCTTCGGTCATCGACCACGACGGCCGTTTCAACGAGGTGGAGGAGAACGTCTCATGGACCATGAAGTTCCCTTCCGGAATCGTCGCTAGTTGCAACACAACTTACGGCGCGCCTATGGAAGGCTTCTTCCGCGTGCACGGATCGAAAGGAACGCTTGAAGCTGCACCCGCCTTTAACTACGACGGACTGCGCCTCATCGCGGACTTTGCCGGAACACACATCGACAAACCCAACCCCGCCAAAGACCCCTATCAGTTCACTGCACAGGCCGAGCACTTCTCCCACTGCATCCAGAACGGGCTGGCGCCAAAGACGCCCGGCGAAGAGGGGCTTCGCGACATGCGCTACATTGCGCAGATTTATCACTCAGCCGGAATTGACATCTAACCCTGGACCCAGTGGCCTATTCCAGTCCCAGAATCCGGCGATTTTTTGCGTGGTCGGTCGCCGCGCCGGCAAAGTCATCAAAGGCGCGGTCCGTCACGCGGATGATGTGCTCGCGAATGAAGGCTACGCCCTCCTTTGCTCCCTCCTGCGGATGCTTCAGGCAGCACTCCCACTCCAGCACGGCCCAGCCGGGATAGTCGTACTGCGCCATCTTGCTGAAGATGCCGCGAAAGTCCACCTGCCCATCTCCAAGCGAGCGGAATCGCCCCGGCCGGTCAATCCAATCCTGGTAGCCACCGTAAACGCCGGCTCTCCCGTCAGGCCGAAACTCCGCATCCTTCACGTGAAATGCGCGCACTCGCTCGTGATAGAGATCGAGGAACGCCAGATAATCCAACTGCTGCAGCACCATGTGGCTTGGGTCATAAAGGATGTTGGCGCGCGGGTGATGCTGCACGGCGGCAAGGAATCGATCGAATGTGGCACCGTCATGCAAATCCTCACCAGGATGCAACTCAAAGCAAACGTCCACACCGGCTTCGTCAAACACATTCAAGATAGGTAGCCAACGGCTCGCAAGCTCCTTAAAAGCTTCATCAATCAATCCCATAGGACGCTGCGGCCATGGGTAAAAGAATGGCCAGGCAAGAGCTCCCGAGAAGGTAGCGTGGGCATTCAGGCTCAGCCTGCGACTCGCCGAAGCCGCCCATTGCAGTTGCTGCACGGCCCATGCCTGCCGCGCCTTCGCGTCGCCAGCCAGATCCGGAGGAGCAAAGCCTGCGAGCATCGTATCGTAGGCTGCATGACTCGCAACAAGTTGTCCCTGCAAATGCGTTGAAAGCTCAGTCAATGCGAGGCCGGCGTCACTCAATGTGCCCAGAATGTCATCGCAATATGCCTGGCTCTCTGCCGCTTGCTTCAAATCAAAAAGACGGTGATCCCAACTGGGAATCTGCACGCCAGCGAAGCCTAGACCTGCAGCCCATTTCGCCATACCTGCCAGGCTGTTGAATGGTGCCTCATCCGAGGCAAACTGCGCGAGAAAGATTCCCGGTCCTTTGATGGTCTTCATTGTCTTACTCCTGCTCCGCGCTGCTGCGCATCAGAATTCAACCCAGCTTTTGCGCTGACTGCTCTCGATTGCGCGATCGATAAACCGCATGCCGCGCACCGCTGCAAGAATCCCAGGCAGTGTCTCCGGTACTGGATGTACATTGCCACTCTTCCACGCTGTCAGCGCATCGGCAAACTCTCGATAAAGCACGGCAAAGGCCTCGATGAACCCCTCGGGATGCCCGCCAGGCAGTCGCGTGACTGCACGCGCCCCAGCGCTCAGGTAAGACCCTGCTGCGTGGCGAATCTCTTCCGGCCGGTCCAGCCATTTCACGCGCAGCCGGTTCGGGTCTTCCTGTCGCCAGTCCAGCGAGCCCAATTCGCCGTAGACGCGCAGGCGCAGGCCATTCCCTTCTCCGGCTGCCACCTGCGACGCCAGCAAGGACCCACCTGCGCCGTTGTTCAGCCGCAGTATTGCCGTGCAATCGTCATCCAGCTGCCTGCCCTCCACCACGGTCAGCAGCGAGGCATTCATCGCCGTCACTTGCAGTCCGGTGACGTACTCAAGCAGATGAAACGCGTGCACGCCGATATCGCCAATGCATCCGCCAGGGCCATTTAGTGCGGGGTCGGATCGCCATGCTGCCTGCTTCTGGCCGGTCGTTTCTATAGGCTGGCTCAGCCATCCCTGCAGGTACTCTACGGCGACTTTGCGAATCTTGCCGAGCCGGCCACTGGCACAGATCTCCCGCGCTTCGCGTACAAGAGCGTAGCCGGCGTAGGTATGCGTCAACCCGTATGGAAGTCCAGCATCTTTGACAAGCTTTTCCAAGGCAAGGGCCTCAGCGTAGGTAGCTGTGGCAGGCTTGTCACTCATCACAGGAAAGCCCGCCTTCAGCGCAGCCTCAGCCACCGGCAGATGCAGAGAGTTCGGAGTAACAATCGCGACAAAATCAATGGAGTCAGGCCGAGTCTGCTCAACGGCCATCATCTCCTGGTAGCTTGCATACGCGCGTTCCGGATGAATACGGTAGCTTGCAGCGGCCGCCTTGGAGCGCTCCGGCGATTGCGAAAAAGCTCCAGCCACCAGCTCAATGCGTCCGTCCAGTTCGGCAGCCATCTTGTGCACCGGGCCTATAAACGCTCCCGGTCCGCCGCCGACCATTCCCATCCTCAGTTTCCGAGTCTCGTCCATCTCGTTTTCCCCTTGCTTACCCTTGTTACCAGTCTGTGAGCGTGCCGTCCAGCTTGCGATTCACAGGCAGGTATGCCCGCTGATATGGGTACTTCGCCGCGAGTTCCTCATTCAGGTCGACACCCAAGCCCGGCTCATCGCCGGGATGCATGATCCCTTCCTTGAAGAAATACCCGTGCGGGAAGACAGCATCCGTTTCGTCGGTATGCGGCATGTGTTCCTGGATGCCGAAGTTGTGAATCGCCATGTCAAAGTGGAGCGCCGCAGCCATGGTCACAGGCGAAAGGTCCGTTGCCCCGTGGAAGCCTGTTCGCACGTGATACAGCGCCGCGAAGTCTGCCACCTTCCTTATATGCGTAATTCCGCCACCGTGCACGATCGTCATGCGGATGTAGTCGATCCATTGGTTGCGCATCAGGTCATGCGCATCCCAGATGGAATTGAAAACTTCACCCACTGCGATAGGCGTGGTGGTGTGCTCGCGGATGAGCTCGAAGCCCTCCTGAAATTCCGCTGGTGTCGGGTCCTCCATCCAAAAGAGGTGGAAAGGTTCAAGCTCCTTGCCCAATCGAGCAGCCTCGATCGGTGTGAGCCGGTGGTGGCAGTCGTGCAACAGGTGCAGGTCTTCTCCAAACTGCTCACGCACCCGGGCAAAGAGTCGTGGTACGTGGCGCAGATAAGGTTCAGTGGCCCACTCGTACTCGGAAGGCAATCCGCGCTCGGCGGGCTCGTAGCGGCCCGGCGCTTTGGCCACGCCATACGTGGAAGCAAGGCCAGGGATGCCGCTCTGCACGCGGATGGCTTTGTAGCCCATCCCCACATGCCGGGCGACATCTTCAAGAGCATGGTCAATGTCTTTGCCGTTGGCGTGGGCATAGACCATCACGCCGTCGCGACTGCGTCCGCCCAGCAGGTTGTAGACGGGCGTATTGAGCGCCTTGCCCTTGATGTCCCACAGCGCAACATCCACGGCGGCTATGGCCGCCATCGTTACCGGCCCTCGCCGCCAGTAAGGCGCGCGATAGAGATACTGCCAGATGTCTTCGGTCTGAAAGGGATCGCGGCCGATGATGCACGGAATCACGTGGTCCGCGAGATAGCTCGCAACGGCCAGTTCGCGGCCGTTCAGCGTTCCGTCGCCCAGGCCGTAGATGCCCTCGTCGGTTTCAATCTTGAGCGTGACGAAATTTCGCCCCGGAGAGGTGATGTTGACCGCAGCCTTGGAAATTTTCACAGTAGTTGGCTCTCCCTATGCGCAGAAAAGGATATGAATCTCAGGCGCGCTGCTACTGATTCACGCCACTGGCAAGGAAGCCGCCATCGACGGCCAGCACCTCGCCGGTAATAAACGAAGCCGCCTCTGATGCAAGAAAAATCGCCGCGCCGGCAATCTCCTTTGCCTGGCCAAAGCGATGCATCGGCGTACGCATCAGCAGTTCCTCGCCGCGCGGCGTCCCCTGAACCAGCTTGGCATTCAGCGGAGTGGGAAAGACGCCCGGCGCGATCGCGTTGACGTTGACGCCGGTCTGGGCCAGCTCAATCGCCAGCACCTGCGTGAGCGAACCCACAGCCGCCTTGCTGGCTGCGTATGCGGCCACGCCGTAGAAACCTACAAACGTGGTCAGCGAGGCAAAATTAATGATGCGCCCGTAGCCCGCCCGGACCATCGACTTGCCAAAGATCTGGCAGGCGCGCAGGGTGCCGGTCAGGTTCGTGTCGAGAACGCGTGCCCAGTCCTGTTCGTCGGCTTCGAGCGTCGGTGCCTTGTGGGTGATGCCGGCTGCGTTCACAAGGATATCCACTTTTCCGAACTCGTGCAGAACGGCATCATGCAGAGCCTGCAACGAGGTACGGTCCTGCACGTCGCTTGCAACGGGCAACGAGCGTCTCCCCAGCGCTTCAATCTCGGCGACGGTTTTTTCCACCTGTTCATGACGGCGTGAGCTCGGCACCACGTTGGCACCTGCTCCGGCCAGACCCAGGGAAATGGCGTAGCCCAGCCCGGTGGTGCCGCCGGTCACCACGGCCACCCTGCCGGTTAAATCAAAAAGACTTTGGCTCATGCAAGCCCCCTGCCTGACGCTCTGACTTTGCCACTGTACAGGACACACAATGCCGTGGTCATGCGCACAGCAACCTGTCCCGGAAAAAATCTATCATTTAAGCCGATTTATCGCTGAGATGCTGTACGCCACTGCCACGGGACAATGCGGTACAGTGTCTTTTGGACAATTGACTGGAAACCATGGAACCAATTCTGATTCCCGATTCTACGCGCCGCTGGGACTGCCTGAGTCTTGGCGAAGTGATGCTCCGACTCGATCCCGGCGAGGCACGTATCCACAGCACCCGCCACCTGCAAGTTTGGGAGGGCGGCGGCGAGTATAACGTGGCCCGCGGACTGCGCCGCTGCTTTGGGCTGCGCACCGCCATTGCCACAGCATTGGCAGACAATCCCGTGGGCCGGCTTGTGGAAGACCTGATACTGCAGGGCGGCGTGGATACTTCCCTGCTCAGGTGGGTAGCCTATGACGGCGTGGGCCGCGCCGTACGGAACGGGCTCAACTTTACCGAGCGCGGCTTCGGCATGCGCGCGGCGGTGGGCTGCTCTGACAGGGGCCACACCGCCATCAGCCAAGTGAAACCGGGCGATTTTGACTGGGAGACCATTTTCGGCGCGGCCAACGGGACACGCTGGTTCCATACAGGCGGCATTCTTGCTGCGCTTTCGGCCGCCACGGCCGATGTGGCTGCTGAAGCCATGGACGCCGCGCGGCGCCACGGAACGCCGGTGTCCTATGACCTGAACTACCGGGACTCGCTCTGGAGATCCATTGGCGGCAAGACAAAAGCCCAGGAAGTGAATCGCGAGCTGGTGCGAAAGGTGGACCTGCTGCTGGGCAATGAGGAGGACTTCTCCGCGATGCTCGGCGTGCAGATTCATGGCGTGGGCGAGAACTTTGACGAACTGCCCGTGGAGAGCTACGCAGCGATGCTGCGCGAGGTAGCAGCTGTTTATCCCAACCTGAAGCTTATTGCCAGCACGCTGCGCACGGCGCACACCGCCAGCCGCAATGCATGGGGCGCCATTGCGCTTTACCAGGACAACATTGTGCACGTCCCCCAGCGTGAAATCGACATTCTGGATCGCGTTGGCGGCGGGGACAGTTTTGCCTCTGGGCTGATTTACGGACTACTTGCTGCCAAACCCATCGAGTGGGCCGTCCAGTGTGGAGTGGCACATGGCGCATTGGCTATGACCACCCCCGGCGACACAAGCATGGCCACGCTGGCCGAGGTGGAACGCGCCATGAAGGGTGGCTCGGCTCGCATTGCGCGTTAGCCGATGCCGGAATTCAGGATGCTGAGAAAGGAATGCCATGTCAGAGTTGACAAAAGAGATGATGGAGCGCGTTGGGCTGATCCCGGTGCTGCGGGCACACTCCGCGGCGCAGGGGCATGCCGTCGTCAGGGCGCTGCTAGCGGGCGGCATCAACATCGTGGAAGTCACCATGACGGTTCCCGGAGCTGTGGACCTGCTGCGGGGATTGAAGCGCGAGTACGGCGACGACCTGCTGCTCGGCTCCGGCACTGTCACAACGGTCGCTGAGGCCGGAGCCACCATCGATGCCGGAGCCGAATTCGTCGTCAGCCCCAGCCTGCATCCCGAGGTGATTGCTGTGACTCGCGACGCGGGCAAGGTCTCGATTCCCGGTGCGCTCACGCCTACAGAGGTTATTACGGCGTGGCGTGCCGGCGCGGATTATGTGAAGGTCTTTCCCTGCTCGGCCGTGGGCGGCGCAAGTTACTTGAAGGCGCTTCTGGCTCCCTTTCCTGACCTCAAGCTGATTCCCACAGGCGGCGTGACACTGCAGACCGCAGACAGCTTTCTGCGCGCTGGCGCCTGCGCGCTGGGCGTGGGAAGCGACCTGGTGAATCTGGCCGCCATCGACAACCGATCGCCGGAGATCATCACAGAAGCGGCCCGGGCGTATCTGAATGTCGTGGCTCAGGCGCGGCTGGAAATGGAAACAGCCGAATAGGCTGGACGAGGAGGCCGCGTGACCACGCTGCGCATTGCGCTTCGCAACTATGCGGATTTTGAAAACGCCCTTGACGAACAGGCGCGCCTGTTTGAGGTGCTCCATCCTGGCGCTCACGTAGAACTGGTGTCTGTAGGCATCCACGAACTGCACGACTCCGCGCTCACAGACGGAGGCCTGCGTGATGGACACTTCGACCTGGCTCTGCTGGTGACAGACTGGCTCGCCGAAGGAATGGAGTCTGGCGCCCTGGAGAATCTGCAACCGTGGCAACAACGATTGCCCATTCACGACTGGCCGGGCGGCTGGGCGCACTCGTTGGTCAAGCCGCTGGTCTTCGGCGACAAGCTCTCTGCACTGCCGTGGCATGATGGACCGGAGTGCCTGGTCTATCGCAGCGACTTGTTTAGCGCTCCCGAGCGGCGCTCCGCCTTCCGCGCGCAGTTTGGGCACGACCTGGCTCCGCCGGCCACATGGCAAGAGTTTGAGGAGACGGCACGATTCTTCACAAATCCGAATGAGAGGCTTTACGGCACAGTCTTTGCCGCGTTTCCCGACGGTCACAACACGCTCTACGACTTTGCCCTGCAACTCTGGAGCCGCGGCGGAGAATTGCTTGACGCTGCTGGATGCCCGCAACTTACCACGCCCCAGGCAATTGAGGCGCTGGAGTTTTATCGGCGCATAGTGCGCGATCCGGCAATGTGCCATCCGCGCTCGCTTGAGCTGGATTCGACGCAATCGGGCGATCTGTTTCTTGCCGGCGAAGTGGCCATGATGGCCAACTGGTTTGGCTTTGCCGCGCGCGCCGGACGCGCTGGCTCGCCGCTGGCCGGCAAGGCGGCAATTGCGCCTATTCCCACCGGACGCAGCAGTCCGCCAGTGTCACTTTCCGTTTTCTGGGCGCTGGCGATGGGCGCCGGCTCGCACCACAAGGAACTGGCGTGGACTTTCCTTCGATTTATCGCGACGGCGGAAAGTGACCTGCGTATGACGCGGCATGGAACAGTTGGCGTACGTCTTTCAACATGGCGCAACCCGGAACTGCAGGCTAGCATTCCGGCGTATCGAGAGATTGAGGGGATCTCGCTGGGCGCTCGCCAGTTGCCCGTTGGACCACACATGGCCGCTTTTGCGTCCATCATCGACCGGGTGATTACACGCGCGCTTGGCACGAGCGATGCCACAGTGGCTATTCTTGAAGAGGCGCAATGCGAGGTCGAGAGCAAAGGAGTCAGATTTCCATGAGCACGAAAGAGCATCAGACTTCTGCAAAAGCAGGCACAGACAAAGCGTTTCGCCTGGATGGACGGCACGCGCTCGTGACCGGCGGTGCGAGCGGCATTGGCGAAGCAACCGTTAAGGAACTGGCACGGGCCGGGGCTTTTGTCTGGATTGCTGACATCAACATTGCCGCCGCAGAAGCGCTGGCCGCATCCGTGGAAAATGCGCGTGTACTGCATCTGGATGTCACCAGCAGAGAATCCATTGCTGCTGCCGTCTCGCACATGACGCGGCTGGACATTCTGGTGAACAACGCGGGCGTAGGGCACGTGGGTTCCATTGAAACAACGGAACCGGATGATTTTGATCGCCTGATGACTGTGAATGTGCGCGCTGTGTATCTGGTGACGCGCGGATTTCTACCGCTATTGATGGCTGCGGGCACAACCAGTGGACGAACCGGGACCATTGTCAACATTGCATCGGTTGCAGGTCAGGTGGGCATCAAGCAGCGCTTTGCCTACTGTACGAGCAAGGGAGCGGTGATTGCCATGACACGCCAGCTTGCTGTGGAGTATCCCAAGACGCTGCGCGTAAATGCCATCTGCCCGGGTACGGTGGAGACACCATTTGTCGAGGGCTATCTGGAGAAGTTCCACAAGCACAACAAGGAGGAGGTGCGCACAGAACTGCGCGCACGCCAACCCATTGGCCGCCTGGGGCAGCCCGAGGAAATCGCATCGATGGTGCGCTATCTGGTTTCAGACGAGGCTGCCTTTATTAACGGGTCGCTTTTCAATATTGACGGCGGCTGGACGGCTGCCTAGCGCTCTTTTTCAATTCCTGCCACGGAGGCTCAATGAAGCTGGTTTCATTTTCTGCTGCGGATGGTCGCATTCGTCCCGGTGCATTGCTTGAGAACAACTCGGTTGTGGACCTCGGCTCGTACTACGCGGATGCGCTGGCGGTAATCTCTGCCGGTCTGAAGGGCGCGCCGAAGGGACAGACCTTCGACGCTTCGCAAGTGAAGCTGCATGCGCCGCTGAGGAATCCGCCACGGGTGTTTGCGATTGGGTTGAACTATCGCGATCATGCCATCGAGTCCGGCATGGCGATTCCTACAACTCCGGTGGTGTTTTTCAAGCTGACCACCGCGATTGTCGGTCCAGGCGAGGCGATTGTGCTGCCGAAGAATTCAACAGAGCCGGACTACGAGGCGGAGTTCGCCTTTGTAATTGGCAAAGGCGGATATCGCATTCCAGCTGCGGCGTGGCGCGAGCATGTGTACGGCTACACGATGGTGAATGATGTGAGCGCGCGCGATGTGCAGTTTGCCACCTCGCAATGGTCGCTGAGCAAAAGCTTTCCGACATTTTGCCCGCTGGGTCCGGCGATTGTGACTGCGGATGAAATCGCGGATCCTCACGCACTGGCAATCGGCCTCAGCATCGACGGTGAAGTGCTGCAGAAGTCCAATACGCGCGAGCTGATTTTCAAGATTCCGGACCTGATCGAGTATCTCTCGTCAATCACGCCACTGCTGCCTGGCGATATTGTCTCCACGGGCACGCCGTACGGCGTGGGACTGGGCCGCACGCCGAAGCGCTGGCTCAAGCCCGGCGAGACCGTTACGGTTGCCGTGGAAGGACTGGGCGCGCTCACCAATCCGGTGGTTGCAGAATAGTTTGCTCGCATCGCATCGCATCGCCGATGCAGGAGAATCAAATTGACGATGGAGTTGACAGGACAATCGATTCTGGGTGGCCGCCGCAGCGGCGGCGCGGGCAAAGGTTTTCAGGCATTCAATCCGCAGACGGGTGAGGCGATTGCGCCGGTCTACCATTCGGCCGTGGCCGCTGAGGTGGACGAGGCTGTAGAGCTTGCGTCAGAAGCGTTTGCGAGCTCCTCGCAGTTGAGCGGCAAAGCGCGCGCGGCATTTTTGCGGCGAGCGGCAGATGGATTTGACGCGCATCGCGAGGCGCTGGCGCAACGGGCCCACCTGGAGACGGCGCTGCCAATGCCTCGCCTGTTGGGTGAAGTGGGACGGACGTCGGGTCAGTTGCGGCTGTTTGCAGGAGTGGTGGAGGAAGGCTCGTGGGTGCAGGCTCGCATTGACCCGGCTCTGCCCGATCGGCAGCCGTTGCCACGGCCGGATATTCGTTCGATGCTGCGACCACTGGGGCCCGTTGCGGTGTTTGGGGCAAGCAACTTTCCACTTGCGTTTTCAGTAGCCGGTGGCGACACGGCGTCTGCACTGGCGGCAGGATGCCCAGTGGTGGTGAAGGCGCATCCGGCACATCCGGGGACGAGCGAGCTGGCAGGGCAAATTCTTGCAGAGGCGGTGGCAGCGGAGGGATTGCACCCGGGCGTGTTCTCGCTGCTGTTTGATGCGGGCATTGACGTAGGCGCCGCGCTGGTGCGGCATCCTCTGATTCGCGCGGTGGCGTTTACGGGGTCGTTGCGCGCGGGGCGAGCGCTGATGGATTTGGCGGCGGCGCGGCCCGATCCGATTCCGTGCTTTACGGAGATGTCGAGCGGGAACCCGGTGTTTGTGCTGCCGGGAGCGCTGCGCAAGGGACCGGCGGGACTGGCGGCGACGTTGTTTGGGTCGTTTACGCTGGGCGCGGGGCAGTTCTGCACCAAACCCGGCATAGTGCTGGTGCCCGAAGCTCCGGAAGGGCAGGCGTTCTTTGACGAACTGAAGGCGCTGGTGGAGAAGGCTGCGCCGTTTACGCTGCTGACGGAAGGAATCGCGCGGGAGTACGGTCGCGCCACCGAGACACGCGCGGCGGAGATTCCGGTTGCAGCGCAGGCGCTGGCCGAGGCTGGACCAGCATGCATGGCCGGAGCGCGGCTGTTTGCGGTTTGCCTGGAAGAGTTCCTCGCAAAGCCGGCGCTGGCAGATGAGATTTTTGGACCGAATACGCTGCTGGTGCACTGCAATAGCACGCAGGATTTTGTGCGCGCTGCGGCAGCGCTGGATGGGCACCTGACGGCGACGATTCTGGGTGATGAGGATGACCTGGTGGCGAACCGCAAGCTGATTCAGGTGCTGGCGGAGAAGGCGGGACGGCTGATTTTTAATGGCATGCCGACGGGTGTTGAAGTGACGCACGCGATTGTGCATGGCGGGCCCTATCCAGCGACGAGCGACCCGCGGTTTACTTCTGTGGGGTCGATGGCGATCTACAGATTTGCGCGGCCGGTGTGCTTTCAGGGATTTCCGGAGGAAATGCTTCCGCCGGAGTTACAGGATGGGAATCCGCTGGGGATCCGACGGCTGCGCAACGGGAACATAGAAGCCATTTAGAATCTTATAGTTACAGAAAAGATTCCTCTGCCGAACACAACCGGCCGAAATTATCGGCAAGCTTTCTGTGGAAAAGAAAAATATTCAAGGGGGGGTAGGGGGTGGGGGGTATCCCCTGCCCTGATTTCCTGAACGGCCGAATAGATCATGAATTTCTTCAATTCCAATTCCAGTGTGCACTTTTCTGCGAATTAATCTGCAAATTAGCGGAAGAATTTTTTGGGGGTGGGAGTTGCGGCCGACAAGAAAAAGCAATAACCGCACCGTCAAGGCTGGTGCAATCCCAGGTGCCCATCGATAAGGAAGAAGGCTGTGTCAAGCACAAAATTCGACAGACCTATCCTGACGGCGCGTGAGCGCCGTGCTGTTGGCCGAGGGTAGGTAGAGGACCAAGAGTTCTTTACTCGCTACAT
>JAKAFB010000090.1 GCA_021818105.1 Acidobacteriota bacterium | reverse complement strand
CCGAAGCCGAAGGAGATGGCCATGCCCGCAGGGTAATACCATGCAGGCGGATAGTAGATGGGAGGATAGGGATAGACCGGCGGACCGTATATCACGACCGGATCGTACGTGGGCACGTAAACCACCTGAGGATTGGCGGGCTCAATGACGATCACCTGCTTGCTTTCAATGACCTGGGTTTCCACTTTTTGCTGTTCAGTGGTCTTCAGATTTCCCTTGCTCTGCGCCTTTTGCCGCATGCGCTGAACTGCGTCCATCACTTCCGTTTGCTGGGCGAGGAATGCGTTGCCTAGATCAGTCGTCCAGCCGATATCGTTGGCCAAACGGTTGACAGCCTCCGGCAGCGCGGCCAATGCCTGAACGCTGGGATCCCACGGTTGCTTTGCGACTGCGTCTGCGAGTGCCTTGTCTTTGAGGTTCTTGTTTTTTTCGAGCCACTGTTGAAGCTGAATGATCTCGAGGGGATACGTTGAGGCCGCCAGCACCTGCGCCAAGAGAGGATCGGGATAGAGGGCGATCGGGGCAACCAGTGAATCCAGTTGATCGGGTGGGAGCTTCGTGCTTTGAGCGCTTGTGCTGGCATGTGCTGCCGACGGGGCAGGCGCTGGAGATTGAGAGGAGGTGATTGCGAATGTTTCACCTGGCACCAGGCACAAGATACATAGCATCGCCACCGAGGAGCGGAAAACGCCACCGCATCGCATCGCTTTCATGGCTATCCCTTTGCGGCTCGCCGTTCTTAGGTTCACAAACAGTTGAGGCCAGCGTGCGCGCCTGAATGCAAGCTAACTCGGCGTGCCTAATTGCTCAACTAGCAAAAGTCAGAGATTCCGGATCCTCTTGCGCGAGGTGACAAGTGTGACATTGAATTTCTTAAATTGCTTAGTTCTATAGTCAATATCGCTTTGGGTATGCAATGCTCGCTGCGCTCCGTGCATTAGAAGAGATCGGGACGAAAAGTGGCGACAGAAGAGGGATGAGATTGAGAAATTGACTGGGCAAGGAACTCATGGATCTGCCGGTTTGAATGAAGAGATTTTCGGTTCCGAAGAGATAGCCCGCGCTGATGGCGAGCAGCCAAAGGATAGCATCGTGAAGGTGCATAGGACTGTGGCTGAAGAGAACGGCCATTGCCACTGGGATATCCTGGCCCTTGTGAATATGGGCTCAAAGAAGTAAATCAGAACTCCGGCGACAAGACTCCCACTGGAGGGATAAAAACGAACCAGACAGCCCTAAGGCATGAGGTGCGGCGTCGGTAGCACGAAGGCAACGGCGGCGGGTAAACCAGCCATGCGAGTACCCATCGATGATGAGTCATAGCTGGGGAGCCGGCGCTTGTGTCGGCTGAAGCGTGTGATTCATGTTCCTATGTTTGTGCATCCTGCGGCGGAACAGAAGGAAAGAGGTCACGAAGCAAGAGCCCTTGGAGGATTTCAGTTTGGGTCACGATTCCTACGACATGGTCTTCCTCTGCAACGACTAGGAGCGTGGGTTCGCCATCCTCAGCGATCAGGAGGCTAAGCGCCTCCATAAGGTCAGTCTTCTCAGATACTGTGCTGATGTGTGGTCTGGCGATATCGCGGACAGTCATACTGTCCCATTTTTCTAGCGGGACATCGCTCAGCGAGCAGAGGCTGCATGTGCCGATGAGCTTGTCATCTTGAAATACAGGGAAGACCGCATGGTGCGTTTGCGGAGAGAGAGTGGCTGCGAGGTCGCGGATCCTGAGCGATGAAGATACAGCCATGACCCCGCTTTGCATCACATCTTTAACGTGAATTTCCTGAAGAGCATGTACCTTGACAGCCTCATGAAGACGCTGATCTCCGGAGACGGAAGTATCGCCTGAGATTGCGTAGGCTACAGCCGCACCGACAAGGCTCGGAATGATAAAGGCGTGTCCGCCGGTGGCCTCTGCCACGAAGACAACGGCAGCGAGTGGCGTCTTATAACCGGCAGTGATGAAACATGCCATGCCGACAGCGGCAAACAATGTAGGTGTTGAGGAGTGAGCGATAGATTGCGCAAATGCGAGGCCGAATACGCCTCCGCTGAGAAACAGCGGGACAAACATGGCACTGACGCCACCGGCGCCGAGCGTAAAGATGGTTGCGGCAAGCTTGAGCAGGCCGAATAAGAGAAGTTCGATGCTACTGTGTGACTGCTGAAGGATGAGGCTGACGGCCTCATAATTTGGGCCAAGAGGGATGAGCGAGTCCTTATAGAAATACAGAAAGACAAGGCCACAGGTAGCGGTGAGTAGTCCACCGATTGCAAGCTTAACCCAGTGTGGGGCCGCGAAGTTAATGCAGAAGGTGCGCGTGCGGCGAAAGATAGTGACGAAGGTCATGGCGATGAGGCCGATGAGGAGTCCGAGCAACGCGCACCAGAACAGGTCGCGGCGCGTGAAGGACGTGCCTCCGGGAAAGTTGAAGAGTGGCTCGTGTCCAAGAAAGAACCCGAGCGTCATGTAGGAGACAACGGATGCGATAAGCGATGGCAGAAGCGCTTCATGCGCGAGGTCGTCCTTGTATGGCATTTCCAGGGAGAAGACGATCCCGGTGAGAGGAGCGCGAAAAACAGCGGACATGCCAGCAGCCGCGCCGCAGATGAGCATAATGCGGCGATCGCGCGGATGCAGGCGAAGCCAGGAGACACGACGGAAGTGCGTCCAGAGCCATGAGCCGATGGCTCCCCCACCGTAAATGCTGGGCCCCTCAAGCGCTGCGCTGCCGCCGAAGCCGACTGTAGTGATGGCAGCAAGCAGCTTGGGAAGGAAGGGCCGCATGTTTATGCGGCCTTGGTGTTCGTGATACGAGCGAATCACTTCCTCCGAAGAATGCTCATTGGGGTTGAGCGTGCAATGCTGCATGATGAGGCCTGTGCCGATACTGCCGAAGAGAAGACCGGGAATGATGGCCCAGTTGTGGATCAAATAACAGTTGAGGAGCGGCGGCCAGAGAATACGCAGAATGATGACTGAAATCGCCGTGATGACGAGACCGGAGATGCCTCCAATGACCGGCGCAATTAGCAACCACTTCCTCTGATTGCGTACGTAAACTGCAGCGAGGTCCTCCCGAAGCATCTGTGCGCATTTGTGCAGGAGCGGGTGAAGAAGGAGACTGCGGCGCCTTGATGTCGGACTGCTCTTTGTCCTCATTGGCTGGGTATATTCCTTACTTCAAAGATCTGGAAGTTGTGCTCGTAGAGTTGTGCCTGTGTGTGCGGCGCGGTCGACTGGATCGGGCTGCACCCGTACGAAGAAAGTTTCGACGCATACGCCTGACCTCATCGCGATGAAGCAACGTGAGACCACGAAGGAGGGCCTCGCCCTGCTCCGTAAGAGAAACAACCACGACGCGACGGTCAGATACATTCGCTTCACGGCGCACCAGGCCACCCTGGACGGCACGATCGACGAGGCCAACAACCGAATTGTGTTTTTCCTGTAAAAATTCCGCAATATCGGAGATGGTGGCGGTTCCTGTTCCGGTGAAGCCTGCGATGCCGAGCAGGAGCTGGTGCTGTTGCGGCGTGATGCCGGCTGCGCGCGCAGCCTGTTCGCTGAAGCGCAGGAACTTGCGCAACTGATGACGGAAATGAGCGAGCTCCTGGAATAACTTTTGCGAGGGGGAGGATGGAAGTGTCATTGCGCCTGCTCTGGAATTGCTGTTTATCTTTCCACGATAATTATATCGTATCAAGATAATATCGTTGTAGGATATAAATACCAACTGAATGCCTCTCCGATCAAGCCGATAGCACATGGCCACAGGGGTGTTCAGGCAGGGTAATCAAGTAGATGGTAGAAGCGTGGCGTTGCCTTGAGGGGGATGTGCTGCTCCGGAAACTAATGGATTATTGAGCTGGTATGTGGTTCCCAACGAGCATGTGAGTATAGATCTGGTGGTATGTGCTGACCCGAGTTGAGGGGCTATCGGGTATACGGGGCATGGCAGCGGTTCCAACGGCATGGATCCCTGATACGAGCCCATTGCTGCTCCCGAGGCAGGCGCATTTTCTATGTGTTCTCAGCTTGCCAATAGGCGACCCGCCACCTGTTGCTCCATACTATGGGAGCCAAGAATGATGCTTCCGCGCTCCCATACTCTGCCGCCTGGCCAGCCCGATTCCATGCTGTTGCGCCGGCTATTTTTCGTGCAGCGAGGCCTGCTCGCACTGGTGATGCTGATTGCCCTTTCTACGCTAGCGGCATGGGTATTTCCGGATGTGGAGGCAGCCCCGATCATGGCTTTTGTGCGTTTAAGTACGCCTACTGCCTTGACGGTGGCATTGTGCGTCCTCAGTTTGCTGATGTCGGAGCCGAATAGGTCTGCACTGCAAGTGCGCCTAAGTCGCTTGTTGGCTGGTATTGCCGCGCTGTTGTCAGTAGCGCTATTGTTCGAGCGATTTGCCCAACTTTCTATTTTACCGGACTCACTGCTGAACGAGGCGCATACTAGCGCCATTCCCAGTGCGCTGTCGCCGCAATCTGCCGCTGCATTCTTTTCTATTGCAATCGTCGTGGCCTCAGTAGGCAGCAAGAAAGTCATTATGCAGTATGTGGCAGACTTGCTGATTCTATTTCAATGTCTGCTTGCATTAGTGCTTTTGACGCAAAACATGTTTGGCGCTCTTGATCTTTTTGGTGTGACGACGGCCAATCGCATGTCGCCGCAGGCGCTCTGCTGCATTTTACTGCTCACGGCGGTCCTTGTTCTGCGCCAGGCCCAATGGGGCATCCTGTCCATCTTTCTCGGCTCCGGTATCGGAAGCAGGATTGCACGCGCATTCGCTCCAATTCTTCTTGTTCTGCCGTTCTTCAGGGAGATTGTGGAGTCGCAGCCGGAACTTCGCGCGCTTGTGCCAGCACACTCTGCAGCCTCCACTCTAACTTCCTTTGAAGCTGCATTCTTGTTTGCCTTATTACTGGTCGTAGTGTGGCGCATTAACGATATGGAGAAAGAGATTCATGATCTAACGCTGCGCGATGAATTGACGGGGCTCTACAACATGCGCGGCTTTTATCTTCTGGCTGAGCAGACCTTTCGCCTGGCGAAGCGAGCTCGGCAGCCTTTTTCCGTACTATTTCTTGATCTTGATGGATTGAAGCAGATCAATGACATGCTGGGGCACAATGTGGGGTCGGCTTACCTGGCTGAAACCGGCGAAATCGTATTCGCGCATTTTCGAGATGGCGACGTGAAGGGACGGTTTGGGGGAGACGAATTTGTTATTGCGGGCCAGTTCAGCGTGGTTGGAATTGAATTGGCAGCCGCGCGACTTCGCGCGGCTGCAGCCGAACGCAACGCACAAGGAAAGAGGCAGTTCCCGCTGAGCTTTAGTATCGGGTACGTTACTGTTGACTATTACTCAACCGAAACATTGCAGGAACTTGTGGTGCGCGCTGATCATGCGATGTATAAGGACAAGCAAGGTAGAAAAGTGGCTCGTCAATAGAGCTGGAGGGCGTGGCTGATGATGCTGGTGTGTAGCCCTCTAGGTGGAGCTGAGTTTTCTGTTGAGATGACGGAAAGTTCAGCCCACAGCAGGGCGAGGCAATGCGTGCCGTCTTTCAGTAGATCGAGTTTAATCACATGCTGATTACTTAGCACGATGCCAGGTGCATCACTTTGTGCTGCTCCTTCTTAGGTTGAGTGTGTGTTGGGTTACAGCACTTTGTGCAGCATCATACTCAGCGATCTGCCCTGTTTGATTGTGCCAATTACGTTACTGATTGCAGCCAATAGGCTGAAGAACGGAATCGCTTGCAATCACCTCCTCTGCCATGAGCGTTTCTGGAAGATAAAGGCTATCAGTTGTGGCCCGGCATTCGTTAGCACTTTGGCTTTGCAATTTAAGTTGGGCTCCGTACAATTTCGAGGAGACTTGAACCGAATAAGATTCCCGAAGACAGGCAAGGTGCATGGTGAGACAAAAGGTTGTGGTATTGGGAGCAGGACGTGTTGGGAAAGTGATAGCGTCAGATTTATCAAATGAGTATGAAGTGACGTCAGCTGATATCAATCAGGATGCGCTTGCATCACTGTCCTCGCGTTATCGAGTAAAGACAAGAGTCACTGATCTGGGCGACTCGAAGGCTGTGAGCGACGCTGTCATAGATGCAGATCTTGTGATCTGTGCAGTGCCTGGACATATGGGTTTCAATACGCTAAAGACCGTCATCGAGAGCGGGAAGAACGTTGTTGATATATCTTTCTTCGCCGAGGACGCGTTCGATCTTGATGAACTGGCCGTGCGTCGCAATGTAACTGCGGCAGTGGATTGCGGGATTGCACCCGGTACTCCGGATTTTCTGGCCGGCTACTACGCGGGACGAATGAAGATTCACGATTTCGAATTTATGGTTGGTGGGCTGCATTTCAGTCGCACGAAACCTAACCAATATCTGCCGACATTCTCTCCCTCAGACGTGTGGGAGGAATATACGCGCCCGGCGCGCTACGTGAGAGACGGCAAAGTGATCACGATGCCTCCATTGTCTGAGCCAGAGCTCGTGGAGTTCCGGATTGGCGGCCATACTTTGGTCCTGGAGGCATTCAACACAGATGGATTGCGCTCGCTGATCAAGACGATGGAAGGGCGGATTCCGAACATGAAGGAGAAGACCCTGCGCTTCCCGGGCCACATTGCCTACATCAAAGAACTGCAAGAAACCGGAAGGCCCTGGACGCCGGACACATGGAAGCCGAGCGACGACGAGGACGAGTTCACGGTCATGCGGATCAACATCCGCGGATCTGAGAATGGGAAGGGAAAGAAGATTTCGTACACGGTCTTTGTTACATACGACAAGGAAACTCGGATGAGTTCAATGTCGAGTGCAACCGGTTATTCGTGTACGGGCGTGGCGCGCTGCGTGCTCGATGGATCGTATAGGCGAGCGGGAATTTCACCGCCGTCGTACATCGGAGAGGCGCAGGGATGCACAGAACGCATCTTCTCGCACATGAAGGCGCGCAAGGTTGTTTTCGAGAAGGAGGAAGAGTCGTACGGGTGAGAGGTGATTTTGGATCTGGGAGAGGTATGTCTTGTGGCGGAGGGAGAGGGATTCGAACCCCCGGTACCCTTTCGGGCACAACGGTTTTCAAGACCGCCGGTATCAACCACTCACCCATCCCTCCGCTGTTGAGGAAAGGCTTCTATATTCTTTAGTTTACAACAACTCCGGTGTGCGTCGTCCGAGGGGCCGGTTGCACACTCGTTGCACACGCAGTTCTTGGACTCCAAATTGACCGCCGGTATCGCATGAAAAGTGCCCCCTGCGACCCTGCAGAACCATGATACTTCGATTGTGTTCCAGCGGTGCCGCCTCCTTGCGCTGGTACCCAGAGAAAGAACGGTCAGGCCTCGCTGATGACCTTCTGGCAGTCATCGTCGAGATGCTCGCGGAAGGCGCACTCGTCGTCGAAGACCATGGTGCCGTTGGTGGTTGGATCAAAGGGCTTCCAGTGCGGGATTCCCGGATGGTTGGGATCGCCGCTGGCGGCGAAATGAATCCACGCTTCGCTCATTTTGTTGGCCAGAGCGCGGGCGGCCACGCCGTTGCCGGTCATGTTCTCGCAGCGAGCAGTGTTGTCGAAGACGAAGGCAAGCTCGGAGCAATGGAAGGCCATGGGACGGGCATCGAGGACCGGAGTTTGCCAGTCGAAGCGATAGCTGTAGGCTGGCGCGGCTTTCAGGTCGGCCTTGCGGCGAACCTGTTCAAGTGCCGTGCTGCGCACCATGCTAGCGCCAATTGCCGACCAGAGATGGAAGTTGTTGGCGTTGGGAAAGCTCTTGCGGAAGACCGCGACGACATCGCCGGCCTTGTCCTTCCAGAGCTTGCTGACGTTGGCCTGCAGCTCTTCGCTGGTCATCTTGAAGGCATCAGGCTTGTTGATGCCATTGATGAACTCATTCAGAGTGTTGCCGACGATCATGGGGACGGATGCGGACATGGACGGAGCCTTCGGATCAAAGGGTTGGTCGGGCAGCGCCGCATTGCCGGCCACGGGCGCCCATCCCAGCCTGTTCCCGATATGGCGGAAGTCGATGACGCCGGATGCGGGCATGTGGAAGGCGGTGGCTTCGGCCGCTGCCTTTTCCAGGTCGGCGAAGGGAAGCTGCTGCAGCTTATCGACGTCGGAGGCGCTGAGGTTCAGTTGCTTCAGGAGCTTTTCTGCGAGGGCGTGGGAACCCTCCATTGTGCCGCCGCGCAGCAGGGAGCCGCTCTCGACGATGGCGCGGTGGAAGAGGCCGGTGGCCGCAGGCATGGCCATGAGCGCGGTGACCTTTCCGCCGCCGCCCGACTGGCCGAAGATGGTGACTCGGCCGGGATCGCCGCCGAAGCGGGAGATGTTGTCGCGCACCCATTCGAGGGAGGCCACGATATCGAGCATGCCGACATTGCTCGACAGGGCGTAATTTTCGCCGAAAGCCGCGAGATTGAGGTATCCGAAGACATTGAGGCGATGATTGACGCTAACGAGCACGACGCCGCGACGGGCAAGGCTTTCTCCGTCGTAGGAGGGCAACTCCGTACTCGATCCCGCCGAAAAGCCTCCGCCATGCAGCCAGACCATGACGGGGCGCTTGCCGTTGTCCAGGCCCTCGGTCCACACGTTCAGGTTGAGACAGTCCTCATTCTGAATGCCATCATCCCAGGAGAAAAGCCAGGACTCCTCGTTGTTCTCCCATCCTGAGCGTGGGGACTGCGGAGAGACATAGCCGTGATAGAGGCAGGGGCGAGTGCCGGTCCAGGGAGACGGCTTCTGCGGCGGCATGAAGCGGTTCGCACCGGAGGTATCCGCGCCGTAGGGGATTGCCTTGAAGGTGTAGATGCCGTTGCGGACATAACCACGGATGCGGCCATGTGCGGTCTCGACCTCGGGGTTGGAATCGGAGGCCCGGATCACGTCGCCGGTGGTCGGAGCCGGCTTCGGATAGCCAATGTCGGCGGGTGCGGCGGCGGCCTCAGAGAGCATGGCGGGGCCGAAGCCTCCTGCCGCAGCGGCGAGCGCCAGTCCCTTCATCACGTCGCGTCGAGAGGCCTTGATCTTTCCGGTGGATGTTTCCATTGAGCTCACGGATCCGTCCTCATTGAGTTCCGGCATGGTTCCTCCTATGCAGTTGGGCGAGGTTGCTGGCACGCCCACAATGAGCGATGGACGCGCATGGTGTTCAAGGGCATCTCAGGAGCGTGTCATGAGTGCACATTGGAGAACACGCGGAGTATAGCTGACAGGCATGGAGGTGGTCGCGTCCATTTGTGCGTATGCGTGACCTGCTCGACGAAGCCTGTGCCGGGGCGAGTGCGACAAGACGAGGACTCAAATGATGCGCTCGGGGAACAGTCCGGGCATCCAACGAGAGGCCAACGCAGCCGGAAACACCAGGCGCAGCGGCGTGCGTGCTCCCTCTGCGCTGAGTACTCCTAGCTCGATGAGCGCCGAAACGATGCGCCTTGCGTGGCGATCACTTGCTCCCACGACGGCAGCAGCGTCGGCGCGCGGCAGTTCTCCGCGGTAAAGCACGGCCTCAAGAATGCTGCCCGCCCTGGGAGGCAAAAGACCCAGCCTCGTCTCTTCCTCGGCCCACAGCAAGATGCGTGCACGCAGCCGATCCGGCTGCATGATGGCTTCCATGAAAGCGACTTGATCCAGACACGTCTTCAGAAAGAAATCCGTGAACGCCGCGAGTGCCTCTTCGCTCAAGTGTCCTCGCCCATCGAGATCATTGCGCCGCACCGCATCGCATGCCGCCAGATGTTGCTTGTATGCTTCCATGCTGCGCGCAAGTCCGCGCGCCACGGACCACACCGCACCAGTGTCGAGGGTCTCAAGCAACATGGCGTGCGACAGCAGGCGGGAGACCCTCCCGTTTCCGCCGATGAACGGATGAATCCACACCAGACGATGATGCGCTGCCGCTGCACCGACAACGTTCTCCGTCTTGCTCAACGAGCTGTAGACTTCTTCGTACCGATTGAGAAAGCGTTGCACGGCGCCTGGGCTGATCGCTACATGTTCGCCAACCGCTACGTCTCGTTCTCGAAATTGTCCAGGCAGCACCCGGACACGCTCCTTTGATTTAGGGTCTTCAAACCATAGAAAATCCTCGGGCAGTTCGTTGCAGAATCTGGCATGGATCTCGCGTATGCCATCTGTAGTGGTTGCGCGCTCTCTCAGTCCTCCACCATCAATCCATTTCTGGACGGCGATGTGTGCCTTTGCTTCCAGCTGTAGATTGCGCTTTCGGCTGTCCTTGCTGTAGTCGTTCTTGAGAGCGCGCTCAATGTCCACCGGGTGTGTGTCGTGGCCCTCGATGAGGTTGCTGTAATAGCAGTTCATGGACCGCACAAGGTCAGCAAGCGAAGCTATAAGGCTTGCAGGGAGGCTGCGGCGGAATCCCGCAGACCTCTGCGCAAGTTCCAGAGCGAGATCGGTCAATCGCCCTCGAAAAGGAGAGGTTTCTCGAATGAGCATCGGCTCCATTAACGAGGCCGTCTCGCCTCGATCCATGACCGTCATGGAGTCCTGTTTTATGTCCGATTTTATAGCCATAATAAATGATTATATTACATATAGATATCAAGAAGAAGTCATAAGCGAGGCCCGTTTTTATGTCCGCTATCCGGTCCGTTCGTTTGCGCCGATTTGCTCGGATCAGTGAGTGCAGAGGGACGTATTGTCGGAAATCGCTTGATTGTTCCCTCGATCCTTTGGCGAAATGAGTTCCGCCGACAATCCTGATTCGACCGTGTAAAGGTCAGCCGCAGCTATCCCGTCTTGAATGGCTGCGCTGCAAACGGCACCAACGGGCTTGAGCGGAATGATCAGCAACGCTGAGACCGGCTCCCTCGAAGGCCAACCAGGCCAGAGTGGGTTCCGGGACAAGGAGTGGATCGTGAATGCGCTCGCGCTCGATGAGCAACCATCGCATGGACCTGATGGCGGCGGCCTCCCGACACGCATCTAGAATGTGAGGAGGGTGAATCCATGCGGCTCCGTGGGCTCTGCTGCGCTGTCTCCATGATCCTGATGCTGCTTGCCTGTGTGCGGTCCTCGGCCTCGCAGGAGCCCGCAGCTGGCACACATGTGTTGCTTACGGTCGTCGATGAGACGGGCGCGGCGGTGAATGGAGCGCAGGTGACCGTGCAGGAGCCGGGCATCGAACCTGTACGGTTGGCTACCGATTTCAACGGTCACGCCTCATTTGTGCTGCATGCGGCGCAGCCCTATGTTCTGCAGGTGCAGAAGACGGGCTTCTATGCGGTAAAAGTGACGGAAACAGATCCGCAGGCACGCGAGGTGCGTGTAGAGATCGCGCACGAACAGATGTTGGCCCAGCAGGTGAATGTGTCGGCATCGGTGCCGGGGATCGATCCGGTGCAGGTGTCGGACCAACTGAGCATGGCGCTACCCGAGATCATCAATATCCCGTATCCGACCTCGCGCGACATTCGCAACCTGCTGCCGTTCTTTCCCGGCGTGGTGCAGGACGCGAGCGGGCAGGTGCATGTTGCGGGGTCTGAGACATGGGCCACGC
>JAKAFB010000089.1 GCA_021818105.1 Acidobacteriota bacterium | reverse complement strand
GCTCAGCCTGGTAGAGCACTCGCTTGGGGTGCGAGGGGTCGGCAGTTCAAATCTGCCCGTCCCGACCATTTCAGCTCCTCTGAAATTCTTATCCGGTCGAGGTCTTTGTGGCCGACCCACGAAGCACCCGAACCTGCGCCGCCGCGTATGGCGCGAAATACTCAAGGTCAGCTCCGTTCCACCCCTCATCCAGCACGACATCCCAAATCCAGGCTGGTCCTCACAGTTGCTGGACAAATCGAGAGGTACAACTTTCAAGTCATTCATCTCTTCGCTGAAACTTTGTCTGGAGAGGTTAATATTATTGCAAAATGTAAACAAAAATCTTTGAGATATCCCCTGAACTGCTAAGCCACTGCAAGATTTAGGTTTCGTGTTCGATACCTATAGGCCCACGAGATCGGATGACTTACAGCATCACTCCCACACCGATCGGGTGGCTCCATCTATAGAATTGCGATATCAGAGCTTGTGACATTTATCAGAAGCATTCTGGTGCTTTCAAAAGCAGAATAGAGGAACGGTCAGCTAAGAATCCCCGCAGCCGGATTCTCCAGCCTCCGGTAATCTGGGACTCTTCAGCACCGCTGAGTTCTCACTTGGGAAGGATTGATTGACTGGTGGAACCCTTGTTCAGCATCGTGATCGCCTGTCACAACCACGAGGCTTTCATCAGGAAGGCCGTCGACTCGGCTTTGTCGCAAAGACACCCAGGCAAGGAAATTATCGCGGTGGATGACGGCTCCGGGGACGGCTCCGCTGAGATTCTCAGATCCTACGGCAAGTCCATCGTCTTTGCGGGATTGCCCGAAAATCGTGGCGCGGGATCGGCGCGCAACCATGGCGCGTCTCTTGCACGGGGAAAGTACCTGGTCTTCCTGGACGGGGATGACGTTCTAATGCCTTGGGCCCTCGATGTTTATGACCGCCTGATCACCGCCTGTCAGCCTGAATTGATTCTTGCAAAATGCGCCAGAGTCGTTGGCGAGATCCCCGCAGTCGCTCCTGAAGGCATCCCACACAATATCCAGTTCGTCACATATCCAAACTTCCTGAGCAAGGATAGGCCCTGGGTCTATAACACAAGTTCTTTCATTGTTCATAGATCCACATTCCAGTCCGCAGGCGGCTGGTCCCCAGACATCTTCTACCAGGACATTCAGGACCTGCTCAACAAGCTTGCGATTGCCGGCACGACAGCTCTTGTACTGGCCCCGGCAACCGTCTGGTACCGCATACATTCCACGAATGCAATCCGTCGCATCACGCCGTTTGTGGAGGGGATCCATGTGCTGAAGGCCAAAGCAAAGGCAGGCGTCTATCCTGGCGGGCTCGTTGCCCGGTGGCGCAGAAATGCATGGTTTGGCGGGCTCATCTTCTATTGGGCCAAGGAGGCCCTGCGCTCCGGACTTTACTGGGATGCCTTCAAGGTGCTGCTCTCCGACGGCTGGCTGGTTGTGTTTGGAACTCTCCAAAGGAGCGCAGCATGGCTCGGGGGAAGAAGACCCACTTTAACGCTCCCTTTGGATCTCAATGGGGGGAGCAGACTTGACTCCACCCCGGAACGGGTGCAGCCTTAAAATCTATCGTTTCGTGGGCCACCTGCAGGAGACTTGGTAGATGAGCACCATTGAATGGATGTCGCCGGATCAGTTTCGTGCCTGGGATGAGTTTGTCGCCCGTCATCCGCTTGGACTGATCTATCACCTTTCCTCTTGGCAAGCCGTGCTTGAATCCGCCTTCAGACACATTCGCGGACAATTTCTTGTCTTAAGGGGCGACGACGGCCAGATCCAGGCTGGACTGCCGGTTTACAACGTGAAGAGTTGGCTGCTGAAGAACCGTACCGTCAGCGTTCCCTTTGCAACCATCTGTGATCCACTCGTCTCCACCCGCGAAGAGTTTGACCAGCTGTGGGAAGCGATTGAAAATGCCGCCCGTCAGCACAAGAGCAAGAAAATCGAAATCCGTACGTGCCGGTTCAACACGTCCTCTCTTCCTGCTTCGCTCAGAGTCGGGTCAACATACAAGCACCATTACTTGCCGCTGAACAAGCCGGCCAACTCGCTGTTCAGGAGCTTTCACGATTCCTGCATCCGCCGGCGTGTGAACAAGGCAGAGCAAACAGGGGTCGTCGTCGAAGAGCGGCAGGATCAGGAGAGCCTTCGCGCCTTCCACGCCATGCTGGTTGCCACGCGGCAGCGGCTTGCTCTTCCCCCTATGCCCGCCTCTTTCTTTGAAGCAATGCACAGCTTCCTGGTCCCGAATCTCGCCGCTCTTTACCTGGCCACTTACAAGGGCCAGCCCGTCGGTGGTGCCCTCGTCTTCAAGTTCAAGGACCAGTGGACCGCGGAGTATTCCGGCCACGCAGACAACGCGCCTCCGGGCACTGACCAACTCGTGTACTGGCACGCCATCCAGTGCGCCCAGAGCCAAGGTGCCGCCACTTTCAGCTTTGGCCGTACGTCGCTCAACAACACCAGCTTGTTGGAGTACAAGAGACGCTGGGCCACCATCGAGGAAGAGCCAACGGACTTCGTTTCTTATCGTGGTGTGGCTCCGGAGCACGCGCACGCGTTCGGCAGTTCGGTCCCGACAAGTGTGTATGCGGCAGTGCGCCTCCTGAGATACACCCCCGCGGTCGTGCAGAAGTCTTTCGGCGCATTCTGTTACCGCCATCTTGGTTAAGATAGACGCCGCGCGAAGCAGCCCCCGGCATGCCCGCAGCATCAACCCGGTTCCCTGGCTGCAACTGAGAGGCACGGAAAATCCGCGGCGGTGATCGTTCTGTAAGAGAAGTGGAAGAAGAAAAAGAAGACCTGGAGAGAACCATGCGAATCGGACTGATTGGCTGTGGCTTCACTGCTGATTGCTACATGCCGAGCTTCAAGCGCTACCCACACTTGGAGTTGGCCGCCGCCACTGACCAAGACTCAGAGCGCGCATCCAAGTTCTGCAAGTTTCATTCGGTGCCCTTCTGCCCAAATCTGGAAACGATGCTGGCTGACCCCAGCATTGACATGATCGTTAATCTCACCCATTCGGCAAGTCATTTTGAGGTATCCAAGGCCTGCCTGGAGGCCGGCAAGCATGTGTACTCTGAAAAACCCCTGGCCATGACGTTGTCGCAGGCCCAGGAACTGGTTGAGATCGCACAGGCCAAGGGCCTTTACTATTCCGCGGCGCCCTGCGGCCTGTTGGGAGAGACAGCCCAGACGCTTTGGAGGGCCGTCCGCAATAAAGCCATTGGAAACGTACGCGTCATCTATGCAGAGCTCGATGATGGCCCTCTCCATCTAGGTGGCCCGCACCTGTGGCGTTCTGATTCAGGTGCTCCCTATGACTACGAGGAGGAGTTCAGTGCCGGTGTCACAGTAGAGCATGCCGCATATTACCTGTCATGGTTCGCGGCTTTCTTCGGACCCGCCAGAACCATCACGGCCTTCTCGTCCTGCCTCTGGCCCGACAGGCACATTACGCCCGATCTGCCGCTGACGATCACCACCCCGGACTTCACAACGGCATGCGTCACTTTTGAGTCCGGCGTTGTCGCTCGTTTAACGTGTAGCCTGATAGCCCCCTACAATCACACGATGAAAATGGTGGGCGACACCGGCGTTCTTCGCGTGGAGGAGTGCTGGAACTTCACCGCGCCGGTCTATTTTGATCAATACTCCGATCTGCGTTTCCGCGCCGAAAGATACCCGATTACCAAGACATTCCCCTTTATCGCGCGCTGGCTTGGCCCCCGCCCCCGCACCTATCCCCCCGTCAAGAAAGTGAGTTGGAGAAAGCGCAATTCCCGCTATCGCATGGACTACGCGCGCGGCGTCTCCGATCTGGCGAAGGCCGTGGCACAACAACGGCCGCCCATGCTCCCAGCCGACTTCTGCCTGCATGTAACAGAACTGGCTCTGGCCATCCAGAACGCGCAAGAGGCTCCCTACCAGGTCAAGACCACCTTCAAGCCTTTGCAACCCATGGAGGACTCTGCGTTGCGGGAATATCTCGCCATCAATTGGTAGCAATGCTCTTGGGCGGAATGCGGAAAGGACCCCCTGCGCCGGGGCCGGACGACCAACGGGGAATCCCAGACTCACTCGGCCGCATGGCCGGGAGCTACTCGAACAGCAGTCCCGACTCCGCCTGCAAGCTCGAAACGCGCGGTCGGCGCCGTGGCGGCTGCGGCTGCGCTTCGGCCAGCATCGCAGAAAGCTCCCGCAGTTCTGCCCGTGCGCGGCCAATCGCGGCCGCCACCGCGTCACGATTTCCGTCTGCCGCGCTCTCGCCTTTTGGTGCGCCCACACGCGGCCCAGTCGCATTGCTCCGGCCTTGCCCCAGCGCCAGCCGAGCGCCGGCAATCGTATAGCCCTCGCCGTGCACCAGCCGCTTGATTTCAAGCGCTGTCTCCACATCGCGTCGCCGATACAGCCTCTGTCCCGTTCCGCTCTTGTTCGGCTTCAGTTGCGGAAACTGTGTCTCCCAAAAGCGCAGAACGTATGTCTCCACCTCGCAAATGCGCGCCACATCCCCAATCTTGAAGTAGAGGCGATCGGGAATGGAGGGATGCTCCATTGCGCCATTGTGGGATGCACGCTTCTGAGAAGATTGACGACCCATCGCTATTGCAAAGTGCCACACTCAACGGGCGTGTAGCACTCCTAGACGCAGTATAGGCCACTATTTGCACAATTTGTGGAGCAAAAATGCGATCCGGGCGCTGCAAGTGCCAGGATTGGGAAGGCAACAAGGCAAATGAATGCCGATCATGCCCGCTCCGGGCGACTCACCGCACTCCTTGCCGGCGAGTGCTGCGGTGCGGCCCGCAAATACTGTGCCGGCCAGCTCGCAGGCTCGCCCAGCGCTGCCGCCGCATGCACAGGCCAGTAGGGATCGCGCAGGAATTCGCGCGCCAGCAGTACCAGGTCCGCCTTGCCCTCGGCCACAATCGCATTGGCCTGCGCGGGGTCGGTAATCATGCCCACGGTGGCCGTCGCAATGCCTGCCTCCTTGCGAATGCGTTCCGCAAAGGGCACCTGGAATCCCGGTCCCACCGGAATCCGCGCATCCGGCACCAGCCCGCCGGTGGACACATCCACCAGGTCCACGCCCCGTTCACGGAAGCGGCGTGCCAGCTCTACCGACTCATCAGCAGACCAGCCGCCATCCACCCAATCCGTCGCCGAAATGCGCACAAACACGGGCAAATGCGCAGGCCACTCGGCACGCACAGCGTCCACCACCTCCAGCATCAGTCGTGTGCGGTTCTCAAAGCTCCCGCCGTAGTCGTCAGTCCGCTTGTTGGTCAGCGGCGAGTAAAACTCGTGCAGCAGGTATCCGTGCGCCGCGTGAATCTCCACAAAGTCAAAACCCGCAGCCAGCGCGCGCTTTGCCGCCTGCCCATAGGCGCGCACCACGCCCGCAATCCCCTCCGCATCCAGCGCCCGCGGTTGGGCGTAGTTTGCTGCAAACGCCAGCGCGCTTGGTGCCACAGGCTGCCAGCCACCCTCCTCTGCCGTCAGCAATCGCTCCCCGCCAAAGGGAACCGCCATTCCGCCCTTGCGCCCCGCATGCGCCAGTTGGATGCCCGCACGTGTGCCCTGCGAATGGACAAAGCGCACAATTCGCTCCAGCCCGGCAATGTGCTCATCCTTCCAAAGGCCCACATCCCCGCCGGAGATCCGCCCCTCGGGAACCACGGCCGTGGCCTCCACAATCACTAACCCCGCGCCACCCTGCGCGCGGCTGCCCAGGTGAACAAGGTGCCAGTCATTCGTGTAGCCGTCCTGCGCCGAGTACTGGCACATGGGCGATACGCCGATGCGATTGGCAAACAAAAGCGAACGAAGTTGCAATGTAGAAAACAGAGGATGGCTCATTCTGAAGAATTCTCTTGGATGGCTGCAGAAATAGAAACGATCTCTAGGAATAGATGAAGCAGACCATCAATGGATTCAGCACGGACGCCACATAAAAGCACGCGTACCATCGGTTGGTGCGCCGCGCCTGGTTGCAAGCCGAGCCGAAGCCGCCCAACAGGCGTCCCTCAGCTCGCAGGGTGCAAACGTCCAGTCAGCGTCAGATCGATATTCACCTCTTTCGCCACCCTCAGCAATAACGTGCTCGGGTCCTTCAATCCCCACTTCACATACGGCACAACGAACTGCGTCTTGGCCGTCAGGTTGGCGCCCTCGACGTGCACCTGCATCGGGACAGTCATGTCATGCGGCGTGCCATGCAGCGTAAACACGCCGGTAACCTGAATCGATGAATCGCCTGAGGCCGCGATGGTCCCCTGGTAGCTCTGCGGCGCAAACGTAATCTCCGCAAAGTGGGCCGCGTCCAGGACCTCTGTGATCATTTTGTAGTCGCGGCTGTGATTGCCCGTATCTCCACTCCCCACCGCCACCACAATCAATCCCGACATCGTGGTCGAACCGCGGTCAAAATCCACCATCCCGCTTTGCACGTGAAAGGTTCCGCGCGTCCCGTGGTCTGATCCACCCAGGAAGAACACCACCCGGCTGGCCCCAGGGTCCACGGCAAAGGCCTGACGTTGAGCAAAGGACCCGGGCACAAGGGCAAGGGCGGCAATGGCAATACACAATCGCGGAATGAACTTCATGGATTGACTCCTCCGCAAAAATAACCCCTCTCGAATGGAGTGTGACTGCTCCAGTGCCTGCGACAGCCGATATCGGACGCACTCATCTGCCCTGCGCTCTCCTGGCGCATTCCGGCCCGCGCCGCACCCTGCCAGCCGAAACTGCGCGCTTCAACGCCCAGCATGCTCCACCCAGCCGAGCCGTATCCCCATAACCTGAATCACCACACACACACCATCGAAAAAGGCAATCAGTAGCCATCCGCGGTCCAGCATTCCCGTGCTCACCCGCGCCAGGACAAACGCAGCCACCGAGCAGCGAATGATGGCAGTAACCACCCACACAGCCTCAAGCCGCGTGGCGCAGCCGCTGCGCACCACAAGAAATGCGCCATAGAGATACGCCAGTCCTACTGCAAAGACAAAGGCGCCAATAAGCGAGAGATATGGCAGTGCTTCGGCAGGCACGCGCAGGCTCAGAAGGTGGAGCGTCCACACCGCATCCACGATAAGAAATGCGCCGGTAAGCGAATCTGAAATTCCGGCAATCAACTGATAGGCAAGAAGGATGCGGTATTTCATGCAGTCTTCTCCTGCGCAACCTGCACTGGGACAGCCACGACCATGCACAGTAATTCTGATGCATCCACAAGTCACTCCAGCGATGCAGACAACATGATGACACCAGTCGCAATCCGCGGCATAGAGTGCGCGCTTCGCACAGGTGCCATCGTGATCGTGCAGGCCTGTTCAGAGCCTTCCAACCAACTGGCCACTGTGACCACAACCACATAGCCAGACACACCCCAGTTCCACGCATGCAAAAAGCTCGTCTGCGTCCGGATCCAGCTATCCTCGACGAGCAGTTGAACCATCAAAAAATGCGCATGGCAGACAGAAGCCCAGCCATCGCCTGATGAAGTGCCCTGCCTGTGCATCCGCGAACCTGAAATGATCCGGCACGCCGTGCAAGAAAAAACCAACTACTCACAACAAGTCCCCCACCAGAGCATCGCATCGCCCCAGCGTAGCGTCCGCTCATGCACGCGCGACGGAAGCGCAAAACCTGTTGAAACAATATAAAGTGTTCATCGTAATAAATAATTTGAATTCTTCTCACTAACACCAGACTTTGCTCGTATTCACCCTCTTTCATGACACAAGAAAAACAGTAGAATGACGGCAATGTCATGCCGTCATATATTTTTGTGCAGGCCCGGCAATCCCCATCAAATCTTCGCGTTGCATCGCGCACACGTGCGTCAATTGGACTAATATCCTTGCATGCGACTTCTGCTGGTTGAAGACGAATTTGACATCCAGAACTTTCTGCGGAATTCGCTGACCGAGGCGGGCTACCAGGTGGATGTAGCATCGACCGGCAAGCAAGCAGAAAGTCTCGCGCAAGAAAACGCCTACGACACACTTATCGTGGACCTTGGCCTGCCCGACATCGACGGCATCAATCTCATCCTGCGCCTGCGCCAAATCGGCGTCTCCGCTCCGGTGCTGATTCTCTCCGCAAGGCGCTCCGTAGATGACCGCGTGCGCGGCCTTGAGCAGGGGGGAGACGACTACCTCACCAAGCCGTTTGCCTTGGCTGAGCTGTTGGCTCGCGTGCGGAATATGCTCAAGCGCAACACTCCCGCCGGCAGTGAATCCACGCGCCTGCGTGTGCTGGACCTCGAACTCGACCTCCTCCGCCGCGAAGCCACGCGCGCCGGCCAGGTCCTGCAACTCACCCCGCAGGAGTTCGTGCTGCTTGAGTACCTCTGCCGCAACGCCGGGCGCGTTGTCACTCGCTCCATGATTCTGGACAAGGTATGGGGCATGCGCATTCATCCTGACACCAACGTCGTCGACGTGCACATCTACCGCCTCCGCGGCAAAGTGGACATGAAGGGCCTGCAACCGCTGATCAAGACCCTGCGAGGTGTCGGCTATGTTCTCAAGGACCGCTAAGCCCGGCATTCGTTCTGCTGCATGGCGCATCTCCCTTTGGGCCACGCTCGCCTTTGCCTGTGGCACCATGTTGGTTTTTATGTTCCTGCATGGCTTCGTTGCAGACGACATTCAAAGGCGAGTGGACGCATGGCTTTCGGGAGAAGCCGAATTCCTCCACGACGTCACTGAGCAGACACCGCGAAATGCGCTCTATGACCGCATGGTCAGTGAGGTAACCGAACTTTTTGACAGAGAGCTCGCCAGCCGCCTGCTCCCTGAAGCCGCCTCCCAGGTCGCTGTCTTCGTACTCGAGACGAATCCCAAGGGCGAACCGACACTGTGGGTCGGTATGGGCTCTGTCAACCCCTTCCTGGATGCCATTCAAAAAACCGGCGCGACATTCGACCGCCCCCGGGATCTTCGCGTACAAGGCTTTGATGTGCCTTTTCGCGTCGTCTCTACGCACCTGAGCAATGGAAACATCGAATACCTTGGCCTCTCGGAGCGGGAGGAACTGCGGGTGCTGCGCCAGTTGCGGATCCGCTTCATCGTCCTGTGGCCGCTGCTGGTGTTCCTGGGTTTTGCCATCGTCTTCTTCACCACCCGCAACATGCTGCGCCGCGTGCAACGGATTACTCAGGCCGCCTCGCACATCGGCCACTCTGACCTCACCGCCCGCGTGCCGCAAAGCGAGCGCAATGACGAAATCGGCCATCTTGGCCGCACCCTCAACGGCATGCTGGACCGCATCGAGAAGGCGATGGACCAGCTCCACACCATCACAGGCTCGCTTGCTCACGACCTGCGCAGTCCGCTCACAGCCATCCGCGGCAAGCTTGAGATGTCCCTCTCCGCTCCCAGCCGCGGCGAGCAGGATGAGGCCGTCGTCGCCTGTATTGAAGAGCTTGACCGCCTCACCGAATTCCTCAACACCTCACTCGACGTGGCTGAAGCCAAGGCTGATGCTCTGCGCCTGTCGCGAAGCCCCATTCAGTTGGACGAACTCCTCCGGTCCATGATCGACCTCTACGAGCCGTCCATGTCCGAAAGAGGCCTGCAGATCCATCTGCAATGCGACGAGCCCATCATCATCCAGGCGGATGCCGCCCTCATTCATCGCATGATGGCCAACCTTTTTGAAAATGAGTTGAAGCACCTCCCTCCGCACTGCACAATCAACCTGCACCTCTCCACCCAAGGCGGCAATGCGCGCCTCACGCTGGAGGACAATGGTCCCGGCTTTGCCCCCGAAGTCCGCCCCCACATCTTCGAACGCCGTATAAAAGGCAGGGACTCCAGCGGCCATGGCCTTGGCCTCGCTTTCGTTGACGCCGTCATCCGCGCGCACGGCGGCACTGTCTCCGCCTCCAACCGCGAGCAGGGTGGTGCTTGCATCACTCTCTCGCTTCCCCTCTTATCCCCGCATGGAAACGGAAGCGCCGTTGAAGCAGTTCACGGCATACGCCTGCGCACCCATCGCTAGAGCGCCCGCGCATCCGGCCGGGCGTACTCTGCATCCAACTCTCCAGCTATTCCCGCGCGCCGTTTTTCTCCCGCACGTAACGGCCCTCCGGTTAACCTGAAAAGTCACAGGAGCAATCCGATGGCGAAAACCCTCACCGTCAAGTACTACGTCGAGCCTGACCCCGTGGCACTGGCCCGCAGGGCTGCACAGCACTTTGTTGAGATGGCTGAGGAGGCCGTCTCCCTGCGCGGACGTGCACGCATCGCCATCAGCGGCGGCTCCACCCCCAGGGCTGCCTTCGAGCTCCTGGCCGATCCCACCCTCGGCTGGCGCGCGCGCATGCCCTGGGGTAAGCTCGATCTCTTCTGGGTGGACGAGCGCTGCGTCCCCCCTGACGACCCCGCCAGCAACTACCGCATGACCCGCGAAGCCATGCTCGAACGCGTTCCCATGCGGTCCCCTCAGATTCATCGCATCGAAGGCGAACAGGAGCCCGAAGCCGCCGCCGCGCGCTATGAGTCCGAGCTCCGTAACTCCTTCCGCCTGGAGGGCGCTGAAAGCCCCCGCTTTGACCTCGTCGCCCTCGGCATGGGCAGTGACGGCCACACCGCCTCGCTCTTCCCGCACACCCAGGCCCTGCACGAAATGAGCCTCCTCGTCGCCTCCAACCATGTGCCGCAGAAAAACTCCTGGCGCGTTACCCTTACATGGCCCGTCATCAATGAAGCGCGCAGCGTCTTCTTTCTCATCTCCGGGGCCGCCAAGGCTCAAGTCCTCCATGACGTCTTCATCGGCCCGCGTGACCCCGAGCGCCTGCCCAGTCAACTGATATGGCCCTCAGGCGGTATACTCACACTGTTCCTGGATAAGGCCGCTGCTGCGCTTCTGCCCGCAACCGATGCGGAAGGCTGCGGGGTTCTGGAGAGACATAGATGATTCTTGCAGGAGACGTGGGCGGCACCAAGGTCCACCTGGCGCTCTACAACTTTACCAACGGCAAACTTGCTATTGCGCGCGACGAGCGCTTCCCCGCCAAGGACTTCGCCGGCCTTGAAGAGATCGTGAAACTCTTTCTCGGTGCAGACAAGGCCACAGCTGCCTGCTTTGGCGTGCCCGGCCCCGTACGCGCCGGCCGCCTGCGCCTCACCAATCTGCCTTGGACGCTCGACAGCCAGGAGCTTTCCGACGATCTCGGCATCCAGCACGTCTTCCTCATCAATGACCTTGAAGCCAACGGCTACGGCATCGCCGAGCTCTCGCCTGACCAGATCTACACCCTCAGCGAGGGCGACCCCAGCCAAGCGGGCAACCGCGCCCTCATCGCCGCCGGCACCGGCCTTGGCGAGGCATTCCTTGCCTGGGATGGCCGCACCCATCAGCCATTCCCCTCCGAGGGCGGCCATACTGACTTCGCCCCGCGCAACGAGAACGAAATCGACCTCCTCCGCTTCCTCCAGCAGAAGTACAACGGCCGCATCAGCTATGAGCGCGTCGTCAGCGGCATGGGCCTCAGCAACATCTACGAGTTCCTCCGCGAAGTCCGCGGCCTCGACGAGCCAAACTGGCTCGCCGAGCGCATCGCCACCGAGGACCCCAACGCCGTCATCGGCGAGCTCGCCCTCGCCGCCAAGAGCGAAATCTGCGAGAAGGCGCTCGACATGTGCGTCTCCATCTACGGCGCCGAGGCCGGCAACCTCGCCCTCAAAATCCTCTCCGTCGGCGGCCTCTACGTCGGCGGCGGCATCGCCCCGCGCATTCTGGAAAAACTCAAGGACGGCGTCTTCATGAAGGCATTCACTGACAAGGGCCGCATGAGCCAGTTGCTCATCAACATGCCGGTGCGCATTATCCTTGAAAGCCGCGCCGCGCTCATGGGCGCCGCCGCCTACGCCGAAGCCCGCGCCGCCGAACTCAGCGGCATCTCACCGCGTGCGGCGTCGATCAAGTTCTAGCAGCGTTCGTGCGGTAGAAACAC
>JAKAFB010000088.1 GCA_021818105.1 Acidobacteriota bacterium | reverse complement strand
GCGTTTCCGCTTGTGGTGGTGGGGATGAACTCGATTGCGGCCTACGTGATTGCGCACCTGTGGGAGGACTTCATCATCAGCAGCTTGCACATTCATCTTGGGTACGGAGTGTTCCAGGTGTTCGGCATGGGGCTGGAGCCGCTGATGCTGGGCATGACGGTGATGCTGATTTTCTGGCTGATCCTGTTCTGGATGTATCGCAGGCGGATCTTTCTGCGCATTTGAACGCGGTACATGTCCGCGCGAGTAAACGCTCACTTCGGGGGAGTGTGAGGAGCGAAGGCATGTGCGTCAGTCCACCGGGAGCGAGGAGGCGGGCGCGGAGGGTTGCTCCAGAGTCTCGTACTCGAACTTGCGGAGATTGCGCAGGCACTCAGCGAGCGCGATGAGGAGGGATTCTCCCCAGCCGGCGGGATGGAACGGGAGGGTCTTCTGATTCAGGGCGACATCGGCACTGGCGTAGAACTGCATGTCGGATGTCTTAGCGGTGGCGAATTCCTTGACGGTGATGCGGGCCTCGATCTGGCCGGTAGCGTGCTTTTTTACGACGGAGAAGAAGTGCAGCCGGGCAAGGGCCTCCGCGGGATCTTTCTGTAGAAGCTTCCAATCATTCATGACGGGTCCCCTTCACTTTGTCTGGTCGAACACAGGGGGCAAGTGTAGCTGATTTGTGATGGATTGTGACCAAGATTCTTCGCTTTGGATTTTGCAAAGATTTGCGAGAGGAGTCGGGGTCCGATTCGAGTACAATTCGGCCTTTGGAAGTTCCGAGTGTTACGGCGTGGGTTGCGGAGGAGGATTCTCTGTTCGTATGGAAAACAGACTGGGCTGCATGGCTGAGCGTTGGACGGGCGGTAGCAGGCCGGGGCGAAGACTGCTGATGGGTGTTATGCGTGGAGTAATGCTGGCGTTGATTGTCTATGGAGTGCCAATTATAAGCGGCCAAGAAGAGCACATGACGCGCGTACAGAAGGATTTGGCGGAGGCGATGCTGAAGAGCGTTGCCGATGACGTGGAGAAGCATTACTTTGATGCAAAACTGCATGGGTTGGACTGGGATGCGCTCGTGCAAGAGACGAAAGAGAACATTGATCAGGCACCGAACTTGCAGACGGCGAATGCGGAGATTGCCGCCCTACTGGAGAAACTGGATGATTCGCACACCCAATTCCTGCCGCCGCCCAACGCCAATGACATCGATTATGGCTTCCGATTCAAGATTGTGGGAAAGCGTGCCTTTGTGACCAGGGTGGTGCCCAAGAGCAATGCGGATAAGAAAGGGGTAAAGCCGGGCGAGGAATTGATCACCCTGAATGGATTTGCAGTGGACCGCGAGGACTCGCCAAAGCTGAAGTACGCGCTGAAGACAGTGATCCCGCAAAGCAGCCTTCAGTTAGTCTTGCTGAATGCGGCAGGCAAGCTAGAGCGAGTGGATGTGAGGGCGGGTGTGAAGCGCCATGCCGTTTTGCGGGGCCTGGGTGGCAGCACGTGGGCGAGTAACCAGGCACGGATCGAGCAAGAGAGAGTCTGGGAGAAGGCTCGGGCGGAGTACAAGGAATTAGGGCCGGATTTGATGGTGCTGCGAATTCCGGAATTCGTGGAGACGGGTGCGGATGTCAATGCTCTATTCAAACGGGCGCGGGCTCACAAGACGCTCATCGTGGATCTCCGGGGAACGCCCGGGGGCAACATGGACTCAATCGTAAGCTACTTGGGACATGTGTTTGACCGCGAGGTGACGGTGGGCAACTGGGTGGAGCGCGAAAAGGTGGAAAAACTGACGACAAGAGTCAACCGGAGGGATGCGTTCGAGGGTGATTTGATTGTGCTCATCGATAGTGAGACAGCTTCTGGAGGAGAGATTTTTGCTCGGGTTGTGCAATTGCAGGAGCGCGGGACGATCCTTGGTGATCACAGCTCTGGGCAATCCATGGTGGCGCGCTACTATTCTCACTGGTACGGGCAGAATCCGACCTATTTCTATGGGGCTGAGATTACGATTGGAGACGAGGTGATGACGGATGGGAAGAGGCTTGAACATATAGGAGTTGAGCCGGATCGCGTCACCCTTCCAACGGCGGCGGATCTTGCGGCGGGGCGTGACCCGGTCTTGGCATATGCAGCGGGGCTGGCTGGTGTGAAGCTGAGCGGCGAGGATGCCGCAAAGCTGTTTGCGCAAGAAGGCGCGGATGATTGAGAGGACAGCTGCAGGAAATTGAATGCAGGCAAGAAGAATGGCCTGCCGCATGTGGCGGCAGGCCAACTTGTTCACTGAGGATAAACTTACTTGAGATCGATGTCGGCGTGGAGTGGGGTGTTTTCGCTGGAGTCGCCGAGGAAGATGGTGAATTTGCCGGGATCGATCTTCCAGTTGTGAGTGGCCTCGTCCCAGTAGCTGAAGGCGCGGGCGTCGAGGGTGAGGGTGATGTTCTTGACTTCGCCGGGAGCGAGCTGAACCTTCTTGAAGCCCTTGAGCTCCCGCTCGGGGCGCTGCACGGTGGCCGAGGGGTCAGAGACGTAGAGCTGCGCGACCTCTGCTCCGGCGACCTTGCCAGTGTTGGATACGCTGAAGCTGACATTGACGGTGGAGCCGGCATTGGCTGAGGCGGGCACCACGAGCTTGGAGAATCCAAATGTGGTGTAGCTGAGGCCGTAACCGAACGGGAAGAGCGGGTGCTTGCCGGTGGTGGTCCAGTAGCGGTAGCCGACCATCAGCTTGTCCTCATACTTGACGTGCTGGATGGTGTCGAAGCGGGTGGGCTGGCCGAACTCATGCACTTCGAGCCTGGTGTCCGCGCCGGGGATTGGATAGTAGTACTTGTAGGACGGGTTGTCGCTCCAGGCGCGATCGAAGCTGACGGGGAGCTTGCCCTCGGGGTTGTGCTTGCCGAAGAGGACATCGGCGATGGCGGTTCCGCCCTCCTGGCCGGGATACCAGTTGTGGAGGAGCGCGGGCACCTTGCTGAGCCAGCGGCTGGTATCTACGCCGCCGCCAGCGGTGAGGGCGACAATGGTGTGCGGGTTGGCCGAGGCGACGGCGTCGATGAGGGCGTCCTGACCCCAGGGCAGGGTAAAGGTGCGATCAAGGCCTTCGCTCTCAGTCTGCGGGTTGAAGCCGACAGCGACGACGGTGACATCGGCGGCGGAGGCAAACTTCCTGACGTCATCGGAGATCATGTCTGCCTCGTTGACGATGCCGAGGGCGAAGCGATTGCCGGAGAAGCCGGGGAGGTAGTCGGCGACGACCTGGACGCTCTGGCCTGCGGAGAGGTCGATGGAGGCGGACTCAGGATGCTGGCCTTCGACCTGATTCTGATCGAGGATTTCTTTTCCATCTACGCTGATCTTGTAGTGATCGCTGCCGGAGGCGGCGGCGAGGACGAGGTACTTGCCAGTCTTTTCGGCCTTATAGGCAGCTGCATAGCGGATGCTGCGGGGGGTCTTGTCGGCGGGTCCCCACCACTCTTCCTTGTAAGAGGCGATGAGGGGCACGGTGGAGGACTCGGGGGTGCCGGTGAAGTCCTTGCTGGGGTAGGTGTCGACCTTGATGGCGCCACCCCACTTGGTGCGCCAGAAGACTTCATTCATCTCTGGCAGGCCACGGGTGTAGAGGACGTGGACGTTGGGGCCGAGGAGATCCGCGATGCCAGTGACGATGCTGACAGGCGCGAAGGCGGTGGCCTCAGAAGATCCGCCGCCACCGGGCACGGCGGGCCAGGCGTCAGGGCCGATGACAGCGATGGTCTTGATTTTTGCTGGGTCGAGCGGAAGGATGCTGCCCTCGTTCTTGAGCAGGGTGATGCTTTCGAGCGCACCCTGGAGGGCGACGGGGCGAGCAGTGACGGAGTAGGTGGATTCGGCCAAGTCGAGCTGGGGACGGTCAGTGAAGCCGTAGCGCAGCTCGGTGCGCAGGATGCGAAGTACCTTGTCGTCGATGGTGGATTCCTTGACCTCGCCGGACTTGACGGCGGGGAGGAGAGTTGCCGCGTTCATGAAGCGCGGGCTAGGCATTTCGAGATCGAGGCCGTTGTTGGCGGCTGCGACGCCGTCGTAGGTGGCGTCCCAGTCAGACATGAGAACGCCCTTGAAGCCCCAGTCGCCCTTAAGGACCTTGACGTTGAGGAAGTTGTTCTGGGTGGCGTGCGAGCCGTTGATGAGGTTGTAGGAGTTCATGACGGAGTCGACGTGTGCCTTGGTGACGGCGGCCTCGAAGGCGGGGAGGTAGAGTTCGCGCATGGTGCGCTCGTCTACTTCAACGTCAACGTTGTGGCGGTTGTACTCCTGATTGTTGAGGGCGTAGTGCTTGACGGTGGCGATGACGCCCTGGGACTGCACGCCTTCGATATAAGGCACGACGAGAGCGGAGTTCAGGTAGGGATCCTCGGAGAGGTACTCAAAGTTGCGGCCGCTGACAGGGGAACGGGCGATGTTAACGCCGGGGCCGAGGAGGAAGTTGACGCCGCGGGCGCGTGCGTCCTTGCCAAGGCTCTGGCCTAGCTTGCGAGCGAAGTCGGTGTCCCAGGTGGCGGCGAGGGCCGCGCCGCCGGCGTAAGCAGTAGTGGGACCCCATGTGCGCACGCCGACGGATGCGTCGGACATTTTGAAGCGCGGCAGGTTAATGGAGGGGATGGCGTTGGTGAACATGCTGTCAATGCCACCGATGAGCTTGATTTTGTCTTCGAGGCTCATCTTGGAGAGCATGGCGCGTGCCTTGGCCTCAATGGCGGGTGAGTCCGGGACTGGAGCCTGCGCCATGGCCGGGAGCGCCGTGACAAGCGCGGACATGAGGCCAACGGCCAGAGCCAGGATTCTGACGGGCGAAAACGATTGAGTAAAGGAGATGGGTAGGTTTTTCATGGCGCGAAAAGGCTATCGTATTTTGCCTGTGGATGTATACGGGTTTGATGAGAGTGGTCAGTGGAGGTGGACCTAAGTGGTGGATGAGAACAGGGCAGCCAAGGCGCGCGGTGATTTAAATCACACGACGGGGTGAAAGAGGTCACTGCCTGAGGCGCAAAGAGGGGCGCAGACTCGGTGCGACTGGGCAGTAGAGGTGCGCCGGAAGCGCGCTGCGGCGATGATTGTGGCTTTGCCGTTGCGAAGTCGCCGTGTGGTTCGCGGGGAGGCAGTGATGGGGTTTGAAACCGGGTTGAAGACAATTGTGGTGGCCACGGACTTGGAGGAGCGCTCCGGCGCGGCGCTGGAGTATGCGCGCAAGCTGGCGGGGGCGTATGGGGCGCGGATCGTGCTGGCACATGGAATTGACCCGATGGACTTTGCGGCGATGGACCGGGTTCCGGGGAAGTTGCGCAACAAACTGCCGGAGGATGCGCGGGCGGTGCTGGACCAAATCTCCGCGGAGTTGAGTAGTGAGGGGATACCCAGCCACTCCGAGGTGCGGCAGGGCGAAGTGACGCAGATGCTTCTGGACGTAATCCGACAGTACAAGGCGGACCTGATAGTGATTGGAACGAAGGGCCGGCGCGGGGTGGGGCCGGTGGCCGTGGGGACACTGGCCGAGCAACTGGTGCGGCGGTCTCCGTGCCCGGTGATGGCCGTGGCCGCGGACTGGAATGCAGGGCCGTTTCGGCCGACGCCGGGAGGGCCGGTGCTGCTGGCCATGGAGAAGAATGAGGCGCTGCAGGCTTCGGCAATGGCGGCGATGTCATTGGCGGAGACTTTTAACCGGCCGCTGCTTGTGCTGCATGCGCGGACCGCGGCCGAGACAGTGTCGTTCCTGAATCCGACGGCGATGAACCTGAAGGACTGCGGTGTTGACATCCAGGCACGGTGTCCTGTGCGTTGCATGGTGAAGGATGGCAAACCTGCGGACGTGGTGGAAGCGGCGATTGAACAGTACCGCCCGAGCGTATTGGTGATCGGAGTGAAACGGAGGAGCGGGACGCCGGGGCCGCATGGCACGGCGTTTGCGCTGCTGGCACGGTCGCGGGTGCCGGTGATTTGTGTGCCGCCGGAGACAGCGCCAGCGACGAAGGAACATGAGGAGGTTGTGCCCACGGCGACGACGGAGTTTTAAGGAATGAGAGGCGGGACGGGCCAGAGCAAGCGCTCTTGGGGTGTTCCGCGAGAAACTATTTAGGAAACGTGAGGCTGCGCGCGTGCGATGGATGAGAAGCGCAGCAATCAGATGCACGGGAGGAGTGGACCGGCGGCCAGCAGAATGAGGCGGCTCGGGGGCACTGAAGGTGACAGGTGGCAGATTTCACACAGGGGCCAGGAGAATCGACAGCATGCAACCAGAGGCAACGACAGGACAGGCGGTGAATGCGGCACCGCATCCGCTGGCTGAGCTGCTTGCCTGTCCGCCAGAGACGGGAAAGCTGCTGAACGGTTCCGCGCGGTCTGTGGAAGTGAAGGCCGGGGAGAGCGTATTTCGCCAGTCGGAAGCATGCGAAGGGCTGTATGTGGTTGTGGCGGGGGAATTTGTACGGAAGGCTGAGCGCAAGCAGGCGCGGGTAACGCTGGGCCAGGTGAAGGCTGGGGATCTGGTGGAGCTGGCGGCGGCGCTGGGCGACGGGCGCCACACATACACGCTGACGGCGGTGAGTCCTGCGTCACTTCTCCTGCTACCGATGGGAGCTTTGCAACAGGCATTTGAGGCGTATCCACCGTTACGGATGCAACTGCTGGAAGAGCTGGCGCGCGAGGTTTCGCGTGCGTATAACGCGTGTCGTATCACTCGCTTGATGGCGGCAAGGCATCGCAGCAGTTGCGCGGCGACAGGCCGGTAAGCGAGTTCCGCTTGCTGAGACTGTGCAGCGCAGCGGGAAATCTGCACGGGGAGGCGGCGGGGAAAATCCCGCATAGCGCCTGGTAAAGTGCGGTATACTCAGGTTGAGCTGCGGGACAAGTATGGCTGGAATTCACTCTCATCGCCCCCCGGAAGATTGTCTCAACTGTGAGCACCGCCATCTGCGGATGTTCTGCAATCTCACCCCCGAGGCGTTGAAGGATTACGACAGCATCGGCATCATGATGAGCCATGCGCGCGGGGCCAAGTTGTTCTCAGAAGGCGATCCGGCGCGGAATGTGTTCATCATCTGCTATGGGCAGGTGAAGATCTCTTCGACCTCCCGCGACGGCAAGACGATGATTCTGAAGATAGCCGGCCCTGGCGATGTGATGGGCTTGAGTGCTGTTCTGGCCAACGTTCCCCATGAAGTGACAGCGGAAGCCATTGAGCCGTGTCAGGTGAAGACCGTACGCAAGCAGGAGTTTGTGGAATTCCTGGGGCGGCACGGCATTGCCAGTATGCATGCGGCGCAGTCGCTTTCCGGCGAGTACCTGACGGTGTTCCATGACGCGAAGAGGCTGGCGCTTTCGGGTTCGGCTGCGGGACGGCTGGCACGGCTGCTGCTGGACTGGGGCCGCTCGGCCGCGAACGGCAAGCCGGAGATTCGCTTTACGATGGCGCTGACGCATGAGGAGATTGCGCACATGGCGGGCACCTCACGCGAGACTGTCACGCGGCTGCTGAACCAGTTCCGGCGCGACCAGCTCATCACTATCAAAGGCTCGAGCCTGACGATTGTGAAGCCTGAACAACTGGAACGGCTGACGGCTTAGCCGGTCTTTTCCCCCTCTCAAGAAACGAAACGACAGAATCGCAAGGTGTACGCGCTTGCGGGCGGCTTGTGGCCGGAGCTAGGTGTGAGCGGCGGCGTGTTCGACGCTTCCCGAAGCAGCAGGGGCTAGAGGCTCGCGCAGGGTGAGGACTGGGCAGCGCGCGTGGGCGAGGACCCGGTAGACGGTGTGGTCGCGGGTGAGGTATTGCAGGGCAGAGTGCTGCATGGCACCGAGCACGATGAGGTCTGCATGAAGTTCTGCGGATGCGGCAAGGATCTCAATGGAGGGATTGCCGTGTGCAATGCGGGGCTCAACGTGGACGTCGGTGTAGCGTTCGCCTTCCGCAATCTCATCTGCCAGTATGCGCAACTGCTGCCGGGCTGACTCCTCAAAGTTGGCAGGCAGGCGCCGGTGTTGCAACTCCTCAACGGTGGGCAGTACATGGAGCAGGACGAGGCGTGCATGTTTGCTGGCGGCGATATGGCAGGCAAGCGCTGCGCTCGGGCGAGAGGCCTCTCTCAGTGTGGTGGCATGCAGGACCACCTGTTCGTGGCCCGTGCTGTCCACCGGGAGATGAGCCTCGGGTCCCACGGTGATGACCGGGAGGTTGACCGAGCGCAGCACCTGCTCTGCCACGGAGCCCAAGAGCAACTTGCTGGCCTTGCCCCGGCTCCGAGTGCCAAGAAGGATACGATCCGCCTGAAACTGACGCACAGCAGAAGCAATCTGCTGGGCAGGGTTGCCCTCGCGTACGAGAGCGTCGCACGCGATGCCCTTGTTGTGTGCAACGGTGCACCAGGGATGCAGGAATTTTGCGGCGTGCTCCAGCGCGCTGGCGGGATCGTAGTAGGGCATGACTGTGGGATCGACGGCCATGCCGATGCCGATGGGCAGAACATGCAGGAGGATGAGGCGCGCGCCTGACTCTGAGGCTTCACGGAGGGCAAACGGCATTAGCCGCTCCAGATCTGAGAGATCCGTGGAGACCAGGATGACGGCTGGATGTGTCCATCGATCCATGCCCATGCCCGGCATACCCACACCTCGCAGCGTAATCGTGCCACTGAATGGCTGGGCGGGATGTGCCGGAAGGCACCGCGAAAGGTGATAGGCGTCACAGGGAAGCGTGTAGCGGGCGAGGCCGCGCCCGCTTTCCTGGACTCACGATAAACGTGGGAAGGGACGGCTGGCTTGGCGTCGCGGAGCAGGGGGCAAGGCCAAGCCGGCTGTGGGCGCGCTCATCACCTGCGTGAAGTCCTTGCGGAACACCTGCATTTCGCTGGGCAGGCCAACGGTGATGCGCAGGCTTTCTGGCCAGGCGGGCCAGATGCGACCGACGAACATTTCCTTTGCGGCGAGAGCGGCCTGCACCTCCTTGCCGGGGCGCTTTACATCGAGCATGAAGCAGTTACTGACGGAGGGGGTTGTGGCGTAGCCCTGTTTGTGGAGCCAGTCGATGGTCTGATTGCGGGTGTCTGCTATGAGCTTTTTACGCGTGGGGACGACGGAGGAATCGAGCAGGCTGGCTTTGGCGGCGGCCATGGCGGTAATAGGGAGAGGATTCTGGCCGCTGAAGGAGGCCACCTTGGCGAGCAGGTCAGGGCGCGCAATGGCGAAACCCATGCGTAGGCCTGCCATGCCGTAGAGCTTGGAGAAGGTACGCAGGACGATGACGTTCTTGCCGTCCTTGACGAAGTCGAGGGAGCGGGGCGCATCGCAGAGGTGGATGTAAGCTTCGTCGATGAGGAGAACGGCATCCTTGGGCGCGTTGGCGACGGCGTATTCGATGTCAGCGCGCGGGGTGAGTGTGCCGGTGGGGTTGTTGGGGTTGCAGATGTAGATGACGCCTGGATTGGAGGCAGCGGCGAGCATGGCCCTGATGTCGTGCGCGGCTGCACCTCTGGGGTCAGCGAGCGGCACTTTGAGGACGGGGGCGCCGGAGACGGCGGCGGCCCAGATGGGGGCTTCATAGCCGGGGTCTGCAATGACGAGCGGGCGGGACTGGCTTGTGAAGGCGAGCACGGTGTAATGGAGCGGCTCAGAGGATCCGGCAAAGGCGACGACGGATGCAGGATCGAGGCCCTCCTGTTTCGCGAAGAGCTCGGAGATTTCGTCTTCCATGTTGAAGAGGTAACGGCCGCCGCGGGGAATCATGTTGGCGACGGCCTGACGCGCGGCGTCGCAGGGGCCCATGGGATTCTCGTTGGCGTCGATGTGGATGCCGATATTGGGGTCAGCGAACTTGGGAAAGGACGCCATGGCGAGCTGCGGCTCGGTGATGGCACGCAGGCTGGCCAGAGCGGAAGCGCCGGCGGCGAAGCGGAAGAAGGTGCGGCGGGAAAAGCCGGCGCGGGGAGCTGCGCTGATGGAGAAAGACATTGGCGAGCCTCCTTGACAGGGAAGTGTGCGGGATTCGCATCTATGCTGGGTTCGGAAGTCGTATTGATGCCCAGAAGTGGAGTTGTCCAGCAGGGAAAGCAGCTATGCCCATGCCAAAACGTATCGCCGAACCGCAGCGGAAGACAAGGAGGAAATGAAGGCTGTCGCGAAAAGTGGAGGCGGCGATACGTTTCCCGTAGCAGAAGAATGAGCGCATTGATGAGTGCATGAGAAGTGTGGAACGGTTGGGGTCCGCATGGGAAGGAAACATAAGCGGGCGTGAATGCATGTGCAGATTTTTGCAGTATTGCATCGTGTAGTTGATGTGGTACACTTCGCGAGTAAACGCTTTCTCTTGAACGTGCGGCTGAAGCAGAGCTGGGTGAAGATGGCCATAGCCGGTACGGACGGTATCAGAATTTTTTTGAGGGGCAGTCATTTTGCCGCTTGACAGGTCTTGCAGTAAACCCATTTACTAAGGGGCGAACGTCCCAAAATTCCACGGACGAATTTGCCTCAGTTCAGGTGAATCCATGCACGGATTGTTTCCCGCTTCCACGGCCGGTTCCCTTACGCAGATGCCGGCTCTACTTGCCTTTGCCGCGACTCCGCTGGCGAGCCTGAGGCCGCTTGATATCGCCGTCATCGCGATTTACTTCGTGATGGTGATTTGGATTGGCTTTCATCTGAAGGGCCAGTCGAACACGAGCGAAGAGTTTTTCATGGCCGGACGCGAGATGACTGCGTGGATTGCCGGCCTGAGTTTTGTGTCGGCCAACATGGGATCGCTGGAGCTGATGGGCTGGGCGGGCTCAGCGTATCAATACGGAATTTTGGCGACGCACTGGTACTGGATCGGCGCAATTCCCGCGATGCTCTTTCTTGGGCTCGTGATGATGCCCTTCTACTACGTGTCGAAGACGCATTCGGTGCCGGGGTATCTGGACCTGCGGTATGACGGGCGCGCGCGCAGCGTGGCTGCGGTTGCGTTTGCCACCGAGATGATCCTGATGAGCGGCGTGAACATGTTCGCTATGGCCGTGGTGATGAAGGTGGTGCTGGGCTGGGACATCAACTTCAGCATCATTGTTAGCTCGGTGGCGGTGGCATTGTATGTAGGGCTGGGCGGTCTGCGGTCGGCAATTTTTAATGAAGTGCTGCAGTTTGTGCTGATCTGGGGTGGGGCGCTGCTGGTGCCGATTCTGGGGCTGATCCAGGCCGGCGGGTGGACTGGTTTGGAGCACAAGATTCTGACCAATCTGCACAATGACAGCTATCTGCATCTGTGGCGCGATACCGGTCATTTTGCAGCGAACCCGATGGGCGTGCACTGGACAGGCATCGTGTTCGGGCTGGGGTTTGTGATCAGCTTCGGCTACTGGACGACGGACTTTCTGGTGGTGCAGAGAGTGCTGGCCGCGCATAATCTGCGCGCGGCACGACTGGCGCCGATCATCGGATCATTCTTCAAGATGGCGGTGCCATTCATCGTGATTCTGCCGGGCTTGCTTGGCCTGGTGCTGTTGCAGAATCCGGATGGAAGCCGGCGGGAGTTGGTGGGCGAGGACGTGACAGCGGCGTGCACGGTCAATTCTGCCGGAGTGCCTGGAGATCCGAGCGCGTGTTCGGCGGCCATGAGGAAGACGAATCTTTCGCCGGGGTATCAGCAGGAAGTGCTGAGCGGCGCACAGGGCGCAGAACTGCACACGTACAACCAGGCGCTTCCGCTGATGATGGTGAGGTACCTTGGGCCCGGTCTGCTGGGGCTTGGAATCACGGCGCTGATTGCGGGCTTTATGAGCGGCATGGCCGGCAACGTGAGTGCCTTCTCGACGGTGTGGACGTACGACATTTACAGACCGCTGATCAACAAGAAGGCGAGTGACAGCCACTACGTCCTGGTGGGGCGTCTCTCGATTGTGATTGGCGTGATTGTGTCGATTGGCGCGGCGTACCTGGTGCAGCAATTCCACGGAATCATGGACTATGTGCAGGCGCTGTTTAGCGTGTTTGTAGCTCCGCTGCTGGCGACGATTCTGTTCGGCATGTTCTGGTCGAAGGCGACGCGGCTGGCTGGATTTCTTGGGCTGTTGCTGGGCATTCTGTTCTCGGCGGGTTTGTTTGTGTGGGCTAAGCTGGTGCCTTCAG
>JAKAFB010000087.1 GCA_021818105.1 Acidobacteriota bacterium | reverse complement strand
AGGCGGCTCTTGTAGCGGGCGGCGGTGTTGTCGTGCAGAATGCCCTTCTGCACACTCTTGTCGAGGACAGAGACGGTCGCGCGGTACTGCGCCTGGGCGGCCTTTGTGTCGCCGGCAGCCAGAGCCTCGCGCATTGCGCGCAGGCTGGTGCGCATACGGCTGCGGTTGGTGCGGTTCACCGCGGTGCGGGTCTCGGTCTGGCGGGCGCGCTTCTGCGCGGAAACATGGTTTGCCATTGCTTTTCCTTCATCTCAAGCCCTGATTGTCAGGGAAAAGTGATGCGGGGTTGAATGCAACTCAGGCCGCATCCCTCGCAATTTCCTAGTCTACGGGAAAGCTGCCATCGGGTCAACGCTTGCGGACCAGGAATCTCCGCCATTCCCCCGCTCGGCACGCCCTTACCGCCCCCTTTGCTAAGTACCCAGAAAGTGAATGGCTTTGTGAATCTTTGCCCGGGTGGGATTGACGGCTACACCGGTCGGCGCTAATCTCTGCTCAGATACAGGAATTGGTCGCCCTTGCCAATCCGACCTCGCAGTTGACCGGCCACGGTGCACTGCGCTTCTGTATGCTCCCTGCGAACCTCTCCCATCGTTCACTCGCACAATTCAGCCCTCAACCGTTGCCTGCCGTGCAGGCTGCCATGGAGGCCCTCTGAAAGCTGCTTTGGAGATCACACCCAACCTTGAGCCCCTCTTCGGGACCCGCGATGAGAATGTCAGGCTAATGGAGGATGCCCTCGGCGTCCGTATCGATCTTCGCTCGGATGCTGTATATGTGGAAGGGCCGGAAGAGGCGGTAGCCCGGGTTCGGCGCATCTTTCAGGATTTCGAGGCTCTTCGCCGCCAGGGTGTACACCCCCACAACGGCGAACTTAACGGCATGCTGCGCCTTGTGGTCGCTGACCCTGCCACCACGCTGCGCTCGCTCGTGGACTCGGGCAAGCAGCGCTCGGCGGGCATTAAGCGCACTGTGCAGCCGCGCTCGGTGAATCAGCGCAATTACGTAGAGGCCATTGAGCAAAATGACATGGTCTTTGGCGTGGGCCCCGCCGGCACCGGCAAGACGTATCTCGCCGTGGCCATGGCAGTGGCTGCCATGAACGCCAAGAAGATCAGCCGCATCGTGCTGGTGCGTCCCGCAGTGGAAGCAGGCGAGCGCCTCGGCTTCCTGCCGGGCACACTCCAGGAAAAGGTGGACCCCTATCTGCGCCCGCTCTATGACGCGCTCTATGACCTGCTGGAACCAGAGCGTGTGGATAAGATGCTCGAAAAGAACATCATCGAGGTGGCTCCGCTGGCCTTCATGCGTGGCCGTACACTCAATGACGCCTTCATCATCATGGACGAAGCGCAGAACACGACCGTCGAGCAGATGAAGATGTTCCTCACACGCATGGGCAACAACTCCAAGGCCGTGATTACAGGCGACATCACGCAGATTGACCTGCCCAACCCGCGCAAGTCAGGCCTGCTGGACGCCATCAACGTTCTCGACGGCGTGGAAGGTATTCACTTCTGCCACTTTGAGGAGTCCGACGTAGTGCGCCACGCGCTGGTACAGCGCATCGTGCGCGCTTATGAGTCGGCCCGCCCGCAACAGCAGGAGCTGCCTCTCGGCTTGGAAGAAGGCATGCAGCCGCCGCAAGATCACGAAACGCGCTCTACAGTGCAGCCGCAACTGCCGGCCAAGCCGCAATAGATCAACACTTCGCGTAGAATTGAAGCAGAACAGGGCCGCGTACTGTGCGGCCCTGCGCACAATGATCCTTATTGACCCAGACCTGGAGCCCGACCCCGCGCTGAAGCCCCCTTCAGCCACGCCGCGTATCGTGCCCGGAGCTCCTGCCACCTCCCGCAACCATCGGCTTCCCTCCGCGCGCACGCTGGCCCGGTTTCTAGCCCCAGCGCAGGGCGCTGTGCGCCTGCGCGGAGAAGTGACCGTGCTACTGACGACAGATGCGGCCATCCGCAGGCTCAACCGGCAGTTCCGGGGTAAGAATAAGGCAACCGATGTACTCTCATTTCCCGCTGAAGGCGTTGGAACAGAGCAGATTGCAGGCGACCTGGCCATCAGCGTGCCCACGGCGCTGCGCCAGGCCATCGAGCGCGGCCACTCGCTTTCGGCCGAGTTGAAGGTACTTATGCTGCATGGCCTTCTGCATCTGGCGGGTTACGACCACGAAACGGACACGGGCCAAATGGCGCGCCGTGAACGACTGCTGCGTGCGCGGCTGGGCCTACCGAAAGGGTTGATTGAGCGTACTGCCGCTCCCAGGCCGAAGCCGCTTAAGGTCATGCAGCCTGGCCGCCGAGGCGGGCGGCCATGACGCCTTTGCTCATTGCGCTGGTGCTTGTGGCAGCGTTGGTGGAAACACTCGCCTCCTACATCCATCGCGTGTATGCGGAGTTTGGCAAGATCCTTTCCCACGAAGTGCAGGACAACCTGGACGCGTGGGAGGAAACGGTGGCGCCGCATCTCGGACTCAGCCGCGAGCACTCAGCCATCTCCGCCGCCGTGCTGCAACAGCTCGCGCTCGGCATCATTGCTTTGGCCTTCGGTGCAATGCTCTTCATCCCCGGGCCGCAACCTGGCCCTCCGGGCTACGGCGAAATTGCGCAGGCATTTCTTGGGGTTGTGCTGGTTGTGGTCGTTTGCAACCAGATTCTGCCTGGTCTGCTGTTTGATCACACCAGTGGCCGCTGGGCAGCGCGTCTTGTGTGGCCCATTCGCCTGCTGCTTTGGGTGGTTACACCGCTCACAGTCTTTGTCCGCTTCTTCCATTCTGTGGCTTCGCTGGCAGAAACCCCCATCAGCCCCGAGGAGGAGGTTGCAGTGGATGTGGAGGCACTTATTGAAGCCGGTCAGGAGGAGGGCATCCTTGAGGAAGCTGACCTCGAACTGGTGCGCTCGGCCGTCGAGTTTGGTGACAAGCTGGTGCGCGAGGTTATGACCCCGCGTCCACGCGTCTTTGCCGTGCCGGAGACCACCACTCTTGAGGAGTTTCTTGACAAGCTGCGCGAGCGTAATTTTTCCCGCGTTCCCGTCTACGCCGGCACGCTCGACAACATCACCGGCATCGCTTTCGCGCATGACCTCCTGCAACTCGCAGACACCGAAATTCGCGCGCGCACCGTAGCCAGCATCCAGCGGCCCGCCGTCTTCGTGCCAGAAACCAAGCGCGGCTACGAGCTGCTGCGCGAGATGCAGCACGAAAAGCAGCACATGCGCATCGTGATTGACGAGTACGGCGGCGTCTCCGGCCTCGTCACAATTGAGGATCTTCTGGAGCAGATTGTCGGCGCCATCCGCGATGAGCACGAGATGGACACGCAAACAGAAGAGCCGCAGCGCGAGCCGGGCGGTGTGTGGCTCGTCCCCGGCAGCTTCCCGGTCGATCAGCTCGGCACGCTCCTCGGCACTGCAATTGACCTCGATGAAAGCTATGAGGCCACTACACTCGGTGGCCTGGTCAGCGAAATGGAAGGCCGCATTCCCTTGCCGGGCGAGGTGGTGATGCTTGAGGCCGCGGGCCTGCGCATCGAGGTGGTCGCCTCCTCTGACAGGCGCGTGGAGCGCCTGCGCGTGTATCCGTTGAAGGCCGTAAAGCCCGCAGCAGACTAATTGGGAATCAGCGATCCGCCGTGTGATGCGTCTTCCACCTGCGCCACTCCTCCGCGGTGATCTCCCAGACATCGGCCTTTAATTGGCCGCTTACATACTCGCGCTCTTCCATGCCAACAAGGCGCATGCCCTGCTTCTCTGAGATGCGCCGCGACGCCGCGTTCTCCGCCGCCTTGGTCACGCGCAGTACAGGCTGGCCCAGCGTCTCAAACCAGAAGTCGTTGACCCATGAGCAAGCTTCGGTCATGTAGCCTTGGCCCTGCCACGGCCGTGCCATCCAAAATCCGCGATTGTCAGGCTCGTTTTTGATCAGGCTGATCACGCCGATGATCTGGGCGGACGCTTCAAGCCGCCGGATGGTCCAATGCCAGCCCTCACCCCGCTCCATTTGTGGCAGAGCAATGTCGCGGCAATAGATCAGCGCGCCATCCGGCGGATACGGCCACGGCACACGCGTAGCCAGATAACGCACAATCTCCCACTGCGGAAAGATCTCCTGTATCTGCGCGGCGTCGGCTAGCTCCAGCGGGCGCAGGATTAAACGTCGCGTGCGGCCTTCTCGAATCATGCCGCATGATAGCAGCCCATTCACTCCAATCCGCGATAATAGAAGCTCAGGAGAAGCCCAATTGCGATCTGGATTCGTCGCCATTCTCGGCCGGCCCAACGCCGGCAAAAGCACACTGCTCAACGCGCTCACCGGCGAGAAGGTGGCCATTGTTACGGCCAAGCCGCAGACCACGCGCAACCGCATCGCAGGTGTCGTCGAGGTGCCCGCGCGCAAAGGTGTGCATCCCGCGGCTCAGATTGTCTTTGTCGATACCCCCGGCGTGCACAAGCCCGCCTCGCAGCTGGACCGCCGCATGTTGCAGGAGGTGCACGAAGCGCTGGAAACGCGCGACGTGGTTCTCGTGCTCATGGACGCCAGCCGCAGAGTCAAGCTGGATGAAGCGCCGCCGTCCGTGGCGCAAGGCCGCAAGAGCGCTAGCTGGGCCAGCGAAGATGAGTTCCTCTTCGGCCTCATTCGCGGTCTCGATTGCCCAGTGTTTCTCGTTCTTACCAAGATTGATCTCGTGGCCAAGGACCAGCTGCTGCCGCTGATTGACCGGCTCATGCGCCAGCACAACTTCACTGATGTCATTCCCATCAGCGCGCGCAAGCGCGACGGCCTTGACCTGCTGGTGCGCAGAATTGTGCAGTCCCTGCCTGAGGGTCAACGGTATTTCCCCAGGGAGCAGTACACTGACCAGCCACTGCGCTTCATGGTGGCTGAGCTCATTCGTGAGCGCATCCTTGTCGAAACCGGCGAAGAGGTGCCTTATGCTTCGGCTGTGGTCATCGAGAGATTTGAGGAGCCGCCTGCCTCATCCAACACAAAGAAAACTCCGCTGACGCGCATTGCAGCCGCCATTTACTGCGAGCGCGATGGGCAGAAGGCGATCCTCATCGGCAAGGGCGGCTCCAAGCTCAAGGAGATAGGCACCAGCGCGCGTAGGCAGATTGAGTCGCTACTCGGCACGCGCGTCTTTCTCGAGCTGCACGTCATCGTCCAGCCTGGCTGGCGGGAGTCGCAAAGCTTTGTCGAATCGCTCGATTGGCGCCGGCAGTTGGAGCAGCTTGCCGAGAAGCAGGCGACAGAGCGCGGCGCCGGCGAGGACAGCGAGAAGGCTTGAGCTTCCTTCGTCCAGCTACATGCTGCACACCTTGCCGCGTCCGCTGGTCTTCACCTTGTACATGCGGTCATCTGCCATGCCGATGATGGCGTGAATCGTCGCGGCATCCTTGGGTGCGGTGGCCACGCCTACGCTCGCGCTTACTGTCAGTTGCAGCCCCTCTTTCAGGTGGAAGCGCGTGGCGAGCAGTTCGCTATGCAGATGACCGGCGTGAGTCAGCGCCTCATCGGCCGTCGTGTCCGGCATCAGAATGACGAACTCGTCGCCGCCATAGCGGAAGCACAAATCCTGTTTGCGGCTCAGCTCCCGCAGGCGCTGCCCCGTGCGCGCCAGCAGCTCGCTGCCCACCAGGTGTCCGTGCAAGTCATTCACTAATTTGAAGCGATCCAGGTCCAGGAAAGCCAGGCTCAGCGGCTGTCCCGCGCCGTGGCATAACTCTAGCTCGCGGTTCAGGATGTCGTACAGGTGACGTACGTTGTAGAGTCCGCTCGTGTCATCGGTAATCGTGAGCTGCTGGATGCGCGCCACGTCGCGTGCATTCTCAATGGCAATCGCCGCGTGGTCCGCCAGGATGTGGAGAAATGCAATCGTGTAATCCGTCATCTGTCCGGAGCGGGGGTTGAGAATCTCGATCACGCCCTGCACGCCTTTGCGGCCACGCAGTGGCATGGCAATCACGGACCGCAGTCTCCGCACCTCAGAGGCGCCCTCCTTCTGCACCCGCGGATCGTTTTCGGCCTCCGGCACAATCAGCGTTTCGCCGTGCTCCACCACCCAGCCGGCCACGCCTTCGCCCACCTTCACGCGCAGGTCGCGAAGAGAGTTCTCCTCGCTGCCGGCGGCGATCGCATAGTAAAGCTCCTGGCGCTCCTCATCCAGCATCAGCAGGGTCCACATCTCTGCTTCGATGAAGCGCTCCATGTGATCCAGGATGGTGCGCAGAATTGTGTCCAGGTCAAAGCTCGAGGTGAGCGACCGTGCCAGACGGTGAAAGACGAGAAGGTCGTCAAGGGGGATGCGATCTTCAGGCGCAGGTTTCATGTCATCTTCCGTGGTTTGCTGCTGGTTTCTCTTGTCTGGGCAGACGGGCGGAACATGAGGAGGTGCCGGGCTGCAACGTACCGCGCGCCGCGCGCCTACTGGCTGTTCCGGCGCAACGGTCGGGATAGTTCTTTTTCAACTGGTGGCAGGATACTGCGTCTGGGGTCAATCGGTCTGTTGATTGTGGAGCGAATCTTCGGCTCCTGCTTCATTCTAGCCGCCAATGTGGACCATGGAGCGCGAGGGCTTCAGAAATCCTGGCTCCCCTATATGATGTCGCGCTTCTTTGCCATGCACTGTACGCACAATGTAGTCGCGTATCTCCGCGTCGCTCTCCCCGGCGCGGATGCGGCCGTACAAGTCATGCTCCACCTGCGAGAAGAGGCAGGTGCGAATCTTGCCGTCGGAGGTGAGCCGCACGCGGCTGCACGCGCCGCAGAAGGCTTGCGTTACCGGCGCAATGATGCCGATTTCGCCCACGCCATCCTCAAAGGTGTAGCGCCGCGCCGTTTCACTGGCCTCGTTGGGAGGCAGCGGCCGCAGCGGCATCACCCGGCTGACGCGCTCCACAATCTCCTTGAGAGGAACCACGATCTCCGGTGACCACAGGCGGTCTTCTTCCAGCGGCATGAACTCAATAAAGCGCACCACCACGCCTTCTTCGCGGGCAAAGCGCGCAAAGCCCTCAATCTCGTTGTCGTTAAAGCCCCGCAAAAGCACGCAGTTCACCTTCAGCGGCGTTAAGCCCGCCTGGCGCGCTGCGCGTATGCCTGCGACCACCTGCTGAAAGCTCCTCGGCACGCGCGTGATGCGTTCAAACGTCTCCGCATCCACCGCATCCATGCTCACCGTCACGCGGTTCAGCCCCGCGGCCTTCAGCGGCGCAGCCAGCCCGTCCAGCAGATGGCCGTTCGTGGTCAGCGCCAGGTCCAGCGGCTCGCCCGCCACCGTGCGCATCTTGGCCAGTTCGCGGAGCAGCTCCAGCAAGCCACGGCGAAGCAGCGGCTCGCCCCCTGTCAGGCGCACCTTCTCAATGCCCAGGCTCACAAAAAGCCCAATCAGGCGCAAATACTCATCAATACCCAGTTCGGGATACTGCGCGCCTATCTCACCCGTGCGGCAGTAGACACAGCGGTAGTTGCACCGGTCTGTGATCGACACCCGCAGGTCGTGGATGACACGGCCATGGCTGTCCCGCAGCCGCGCGGCAGGCGTAACAGCAGACGAAGCAGTAGGGGAGGCGGCGGCCATGAACACCTTCAAGGCTATACCGTTCCAGCCATTCTTGCAGTGGAATGCAAATGAAGAAGCCGGGCGTTCCCGGATTCTCTTTGCGTGCCGGCTAGTCGATGCGCGGAGTGCCCCGGCGCAGAGCCAGTCCCGTTACGCCGCACACTGCAATAATGCACAGCGCAATGATGAAGTAGTACGCCATCGGGTGCGCCCAGCCCGGCGAGTAAGTCAGGTCCTGCCCTACCCAAAGCAGCAGCACAGTGGCAATCACCGTGAACTGTCCCGCAATCACCAGCAGTGTGTGTCCCAGGTCGCGCCGCTTGTCCAGCGCCTCCACCTGGTCGGGAGTGAGGTTGCGTTCTTCGGGGGGAAGAAGGGTATTTGCCATTGGTTGTTCTCCTGGCGGGCTCCGCGTGTTTGGCCTCCGGGCCCTGGGCCTCTTGCATCATCGATTCAATCACATTGCGGGCATGGTGTGCCACCCCGCGCGCATACCGGATCTCAGCCTATGGATAAGCCACCGAAAATACCAGCAGGCGGGCAGCGCTGGCTCCATTACGGGGAGCCGCCACCACCAGCTTGTTCCATTCTGGAACATACAGGCCAGTGCGCGCGCCAGCGGCGGTGGCAATGTGGCTAAGTGACGAGAAGTTGTCCCCCGGTCCTACACGAACCACATCCACAAAGCCGCCCCCGCCAATCACATAGGCCACGCCGTGCGCAGCATCGTAGAAGAGGTCGTCAGCATCGCCCACGGTTTTCATGCGCGCCGTCACAGCACCATTTGCGGTGTTTACCATCAGCAGCCTCGCTGGCATCCGGCAGGCAATGAGCAGCCTCTGTTGTGTCGCATCTATCGCCATCGGAAAGTTGGCCAGTGTCCCGGGATGTCCCCACGTCGCATTGACCGCATAGGTTTTCAGGTCAATTGTTGCGATGCTCATCTGCAGCGGAAGGTTCACGAACAACCGCGCGCCATCAGGTGAGATATCAAAGGCTTCAGGGTGAACCGGCAGCGCGATCTTCCGGCGTACCGTCAGGTCCAGTCCCAGTTCTGCTATGCCCCCTGCGCCAAAGCCGGCCAGGATCCGTCTGCGCGTCGCGTCGTAGCGGAGGTTGTCAGCGTCATCGCCCAAGTCCACCATTTTCAGGGGTTTCAGCGTGCCTGCATCGTAGCTCCGCACCGCGCCATCGCCGCCAGTGGCCACGTAGAGCGTCTTATTCCTGGGCACATACACAACGCCCTGCGGCTCTTTCTGTTGCGTGATCGAACCAACCTGTCTGCCCTGATTGAGTGCGACCACCTCCACCGTGCTGTTTCCCAACGCGCAAACAAACACGCGGAATCCCGCCACATCCGCTGCAAGATGGTCGATGCGTCCCCTTACGCCGGAGAGAACAATCTCACGATCTAATCGCACAACAGGCTGGCCCTGCGCCAGTGCAACTGCACTGCTCAGAGTGAGGGTCAGAAACAGAAAGATCGTGCTTCGCCGCATTCGGAAGCTCTCTCCGCGCCGGGGTCGATCCCCCGGTGGCTGTGGACGTGACCCTTACTCCACAAGGAATGCCAACGACTGAAGGGTCGTGATCTCAAACGGCTTGCGGCAGCGCACATTGGTGCAAGCCAGTTTGTCGTCGCGTCGTACCATGTAGGACTGCGCCTTGGCAAAACGGGCGCGGTCTCGTTCGTCAGCATGGCGCGGCAGATGTGCCCGCTTCCGTCGCACCACCCAGGTCACCTTGTACTCTGCCGATTGCCCGCACTTGGGACAGGTCAGCACATGCGTCCTCTGCTCCGTCGTCTCGGTAAAAAACTCCCGCTCTTCCATGATGGCCCGTACTCCACCGCGGCAGGTGAATGACCACCCCGCGGCCCCCCGGGAACTTCCACTCCGGAGGAATGTATTCCATACTCATCCTTGCTATGACGAAACGCAAGCCAGCCAAATTTTCCGCTTCAAAGGCGGTCAAGGCCAAAGCCCGCGAACGAGTGGGCCAGCCAAAGCCCAGCCGCGTCATGCAGTCCGAGCCGCGCACTGGCCGCCAGGCCAAGCACAAGCCGAAGCTCGAAGACCTGTTGCGCCAGCCAGAATAGTCCGGTCGCACTCTGCTGCCACTCAAGTGACCTTTGAAGAAGGAAGGATCAGCCACGCCGGTCGCTGTTCCCTGCTACATGGCCCAGCCGCCACAGAATTCTCCGGAACAGCCCCAGGATACGCCGTGTGTCTGCCGCGCTTAGGTGCAGCCTTCGTAGCAACACCCGCAAATCATGCTGGTTGGCCGCCCGCATCGTGTGGGGTGAATATCCTGCGGCAACCATCGTTTCCTCCACCAGGCCAGCGAGCCGTTCGAGGTCGCCCCCGCGCGCGCCGGAATCGCCCCTGCCAGGTGGCATCGGTCCTGCAATCTCTTGATGCGGTACCACAAGCGCCCGGCTGGCCAGCTCGTACAGGCACACCGCCGCAGCTTGTCCCAGGTTCATCGAGGGCTGCCGCGCGTCCGTTGGAATCTCCACCAGCATGTGACATTGCGCCAGGTCTTCACGCGTCAGCCCATGCTTCTCCGGACCAAACACCAGCGCCACGCGGCCGCTGTGCTCCAGTTCCCGCTCCACATGCGGTGCCAGGTTGGACAACGGAACCACAGGTTGCTCCGGTTTGCGGTAGGTGAGCGTGCCTGTGCCCAGCACCAGTGTGCAGTCGGCCACCGCCTCCGCAAGTGTTGCGTACACCCTCGCGCTTTTCAGCACATCCTCGGCGTCCACGGCCGAGCGTGCTTCGCGCCAGTGCGCCTCATAGGGCGTAACAACGGCCAGCCGCACAAAGCCAAAGTTTGCCATGGCCCGCGCCACTGCGCCGATGTTCAGCGGATTGCGCGGCGAAACCAGCACCACATCAATACGGTCGCGTTGGTTTTCGGTAAGCAAGAAACGATTGTAGTGCGCTCTGCCTCCAGCCTGTTGGTACACTTCCTCATACGCATGATGTTCTTGACCAATCCGGCGGCAACGGCTTTGCAGGAGATTCGCACCGCGCCGATTGTGCGCTTCAGCGTGCTGGCGCTCAGTTCCATCTTCTTTCTGGTTGATCCCTTTGCAGCTATCCCGTCGTTCCTGGCCATCACCAGCAACGCTGATGCAGCGCGCCGAAAGCGCATGGCGCGCAAGGCCGCGCTCACCTGCTTTATCGTACTCACCAGCTTCGCGCTGGCCGGACAGCTCATCTTCAGGATGTTCGGCATCACTCTGCCCGCATTTGAAATCGCCGGCGGGCTCATCCTCCTGCTCATCGGACTGGACATGCTACAGGCCAAACGTTCGCCTACGCAGGAAGCCACCGGAGACACCGAAGAGGCTACGGCCAAAGAGGATGCTGGCATTGTTCCTCTCGGCATACCGATGCTCGCCGGTCCCGGCGCCATCTCTTCCGTCATGGTGCTGGTGGGACCTGTTCCGTCGCTCTGGCATTGGCAAATGGGCGCCATTCTGGGGGCCATCGCCTTCACCTGCTTCGTCAGTTACTGGGTACTGGCCGGGGCCGGCCGCGTTCGCGCCATGATGGGTGAAACCGGCATTCGTATTCTGGTCAGAATCATGGGCTTGTTGCTGGTTGCGCTGGCGATGCAGTTCTTTGTGAACGGACTAACTGATTTAGGGCTCATTTCCAGGCAGTAATTCGCGTTTCCCACAGAAATCGAAGGCTTTCCACAGGCTGATTCGCTTGCGTGCAGGCTGCGCGATTGCTATTCTCAGGAAGTCGCAGCATTGCTTGCGGAATGTCAGTGAGCCTAGCTTGCACCGAAGAGTAGCCTGTGTTACTCTTTGAAAGTTGCAAATGAGCAGTGGAGCTTCCCGGTGGCCGTTGGGCCTGCCTAAAGTGGAATAAGGAAGCTGGTTCGTTGGGTCAGGTGAGGCCAAAGCCCCTGAACCCCTGTAGGGAATCCCACAGAGAACAAGCCATTGCATGACCCGGGAGTTTAGCTCCCCGTGAGCCTTGTCGGCTCAGGCAAAGTTTGCTGGTCGCTCTTTGATATGTGTGCGCAGCGCGATGATTCTGAGCGGGATATCCCGGTCATTCAATCAGTTTCGCCCTTGGGGAATGCCCCCGACATCGAGTTCGAGTGGCCCCGGTTGAAGCAAAAGATTGAAGTTGACAGAAGGATGAATGTTCGATAGATTTAAAAAGTTCGCGCAAAAACGCTGACAACTGTTGTGAAACGCAGTTCAGCAAGCGCCTCAAGTTCGAGGACACCCCGGCGTCATAGCTTGGGCCTCGATCCAAACGGCACCGCTCAGGCGGGGGGCTGTAAGGATCTTTGACAATAAGGTTGAACGTGCCAGTCGTGAGAAACGATCAGGTTTGGCTTGATCATTCTCACAAGGTAAGGTGTCCCGGCTTTCGAGCCGGAGACACGGTCGAATCCGCCCTGACCTCCGTCAGGCGGGTACGACAACAGGTTTCAAACGAGAGTTTGATCCTGGCTCAGAATCAACGCTGGCGGCGTGCCTAACACATGCAAGTCGAACGAGAAAGTGGAGCAATCCATGAGTAAAGTGGCGCACGGGTGAGTAACACGTGACTAACCTACCCTTGAGTGGGGAATAACTGAGGGAAACCTTAGCTAATACCGCATAACACCTACGGGTCAAAGGAGCAATTCGCTCGAGGAGGGGGTCGCGGCCGATTAGTTAGTTGGCGGGGTAATGGCCCACCAAGACAATGATCGGTATCCGGCCTGAGAGGGCGCACGGACACACTGGAACTGAAACACGGTCCAGACTCCTACGGGAGGCAGCAGTGGGGAATTTTGCGCAATGGGGGAAACCCTGACGCAGCAACGCCGCGT
>JAKAFB010000136.1 GCA_021818105.1 Acidobacteriota bacterium | reverse complement strand
CGTCTGCCTCGACGGGTGGACCTGTGATTTTCTTGCGGCGCGCCGCGACGGCTTCAAGGGCGGCTTCAACAGCCGGATCGGCGTGGGTCCAATCGAAACCGTGGGGAACCTCGGGACAGAGCGCGGCCGCAAAGAGATGATGGATACCACTGCGATGCACTTTGACCGCGGCTACACGCTCAACGGCTTTGGCTGGGTCACGGCTGTGTGGGAGGTTTCAATAGGCCATGACGATGACTTGGCCTACTGGTTGCAAGCTGTACGCGAACGATGGCCCGATACACAGGTGAAAACGGAAGGCGCCTTCGGCTTGCAGTGGCGCAGTCACAATCCAACGAATGCCTTACTCAACTACCGCTTTGATGCAAGAGGCACAGGGGCTCCTGGCTCAGAACCAAATCTCGAAATCAAGTGGTATATGAATCGCAGCTTTCGTCTGGCCATGTTGCATGACTGGACAAAGGAAAGCCCTTGGATGGCCATCGACTTCACTCGCTACGACCTGAAGGCAAACGAGCCGCAAACGCTGCAGCGCGAGTGGAGCCTGATGAATGTGCTGAACCAGAAGGGTACGCGACCACAAGACAAGCCGGTACGCCTGCGAGAACTCAGCGCCGACGATCAGCGGCTGATTTACGCGCATTATCCCGAGTTGAAGCACCTTACATAATCGGTCCGCGATCCTGATGCGCGGCATCGCTTACCAAATGCCCAGAATGAGGAGCAAGGCATACAGCGATGAGAGCGCAAGAGCGCGCTGACCGACTTTCTTCAAAGGTAGCTGAAGAGATGAGGCGCTCTTCTGGCATCGAAGATCATACGAATAGCCGATGACTGCCACCACTAATGCAGTTGCGATCCAGCCGCGACGCAGCACAGCGGCCGCAACCGCAGCACACAGCAGCACCACGATAGCCATTTGAGCTGCTCCACGAAATGGGCTATTCACGGGTGCATTCCTTCGTAGGGCGATTCGCGCATCCAGCCGCGCATGCACAACCAGAATCCCTGCCGTTGCCTGCATCGCAAGCAGGATCCAAAGCCACCAGCACCATTCGGTAATGAATCCAAGTGCCGAAATGCATGTGGCCAGCGAAGTGGAAGTCAGCGCCAATGCGCTTGCAATTTGAAACAGCGTGGAGCGCTGCTTGTTCTTCACATTCACGAGGACTGCAAGTGCAGAGAACAACAAAAGGCCCGTTCCCAGCGCAATGACTGCATACGTGGGCCATGCCCGCAGAAGCACCAGTCCACTTGCAACCAGCAACGTCAACCATCCTGCAAACCATCTGCCTGCGGCCGCAGCCTCCGGGCGCTGTTGCTTCCTAATAAATCGCTGGCGAACAAGGAGTACCATTGGATCCTTGATTGCCAAAGCGGCAAAAGCTGCTGTCAGGGTTGCTACCTCAGCCCATCGCCACTGCCGCGCCAGAATCGCCGCGCACACAATCGGCGTGATCAGCATGGCCGTTGCACCATGTTCGCGCGGCAGGAATACTTTCTTCCTCTGCTGCTCCCCAGATTCGCTTGCACTTGCCTCTGTTGAAGCCTTCACGTTCACGCTCCAGTGTACCCACGATGCCCGCCGGTCGTGCCAGGCAAGATTGAGCATTTGTCATTTCCCGTTTGCTTCTTATCCGCGACTCTACCTTAAACTGTGCTAGCGTGAAAGCAAATGCGCCAACGGAATTTGCCGCCTTCGCCCTTCCTTCTGGTACTGATCGCGGTTCTGGCATTTTTCTACTTAGCGCACACTCGTCGGACATTACCCTATCGCAACAGACGGTCGGACGAATATCACGTACCAGCCGAACGCCAGATTTTTCCGCCGAACAAGCGCGACCGTACACACGAGCGTGAACAGGAAGCCTCGGCAAATTGCCAGGCGTTCGCTGTGCCCTGCAACTCGGTATACTTTCAGCCATGGCAAAAACCCGAGGACAGCTCTTGCGGTACTGCTATCCGCAATGGCTACCCTGTACCCGACCCGCGCTGCACGCCCGGCGGCATCAATCCAGCAATCACCGCTGATATTTTGCGGAATCCAAGCTGGAGAACGCTATGCAGCAGGAACTGCGCGAGCAGTGAGAAGGAAAAGCACGTCGCTTATCTCTGGTATGGGATGCGCGCTCCCCACCATAACGCGGGGAACCGCCAGGTGTGCGAACTCGATCATCTGGTGCCCCTCGAACTTGGAGGTGCCGACGGCATAGGGAACATCTGGCCGGAGTGTGGGCCCGATAGTGCCACTCTGGAGAATCGCTACTTCAAAATCAAGGATCGCGTTGAAAACTATCTGGCGGACGAAGTGAAGGCGGGTCGTATCCCACTCGATACTGCGCAGCGCAGCATCGCATCTGACTGGACGCAATACCTCGATGACGCCAACCGTTACTGCGCGTTAGGAGGACGGTGCTGAGCACGGCGCCTCGGTACATAACCAGTCATGCAGTCTCTTCCTCCGGATCCATTTGCATGACTTGAGTGGTCGCGAGAAAACATTTACCGTGAAGCGTTGGGAGACTTTCATGAACCTGCTTTCGCTGCGTATTCCGGGATGTATTCTGCTCGGACTCTCCATCTCCACCTGTTTGCCTGCGCAGAAGCATGGTGTGCAGCCAACACAACTTCGCGCGCCAGCCACGCCGTTGGTGGTTCATGACCCGTATTTCAGCGTCTGGTCCGTGTCGGACACGCTGACCAGCGGTCCCACGCGGCACTGGACGGGCGCCCGACAAGATTTCACCGGCCTTGTGCGGATCGATG
>JAKAFB010000014.1 GCA_021818105.1 Acidobacteriota bacterium | reverse complement strand
AGAAGATTACCGAGGAGTTTGGCGGGAAGGTTCCGCAGACGCTGGCGGAGCTGACCACCGTTCCCGGCGCGGCGCGGAAGACAGCGAACGTGGTGCTAGGCGTGAGCTTCGGCAAGGCCGAGGGCATCGTGGTGGACACGCACGTGTTTCGCATTGCGCGGCGGCTTGGACTGGCCAAGGGCGACACGCCGCAGAAGGTGGAACAGGAGCTGATGAAGGTGCTGCCGCGCGAGCACTGGATTCGCTTCTCGCATCAGCTCATCCATCACGGGCGGCAGGTGTGCGACGCGCGCAAGCCGAAGTGCGACAAGTGCAAGCTGGAGACGCTGTGCCGGTCGAAGGATAAGACGTGGGAGTCGTGAGAGAGCGGGGCTTGCGGAGTTAGCGGCGTTGGCGGGGTTAGCTTGCGAGCACTCTGGCGACGGCGGAGATGAGGCCGGGGATGTCTGAGGGTTCTGCTTCGGCGGCGGGGTACCAGCCTAGTTCGCGCAGGGTCTGGCTTGTGATGGGGCCGATGGAGACGGCGGGAACTCCGGGGAATGGAAACGGGACTCCGGCTTGCTTTGCTGCTTCAGCCAAGTGCGTGGCGCTGGAGGAACTGGTGAAGGTGGCGGCTTCGATGCCTTCGGCGAGTACACGGCGTAGCTGCGATGGGGCGGCTTCGGGCATGACGTTGCGGTAGGCATCGGCGATATCGACGGTGGCTCCGGCGGCACTGAGCGCGTCGGGGAGCACGTCGCGCGCAACGGCGGCGCGGACGAGAAGGATCCGGGCGCCAGAGACACTGCCCTGTAGCTCCGCAATCAGGCCTTCTGCAACAAATTGAGCGGGGACGAGGTCAACCTTGAGGCCGAGTTTCTCCACTTCTGCGGCGGTGGAGGCTCCGACGACGGCCACATGCCGTGGAGCGGACTCTGGGAGGGATATTCCGGCGTGGGATGCTCGCTCGGCGAGGGTGCGGACGGCATTGGTGCTGGTGAGGATGAGCCAGTTGTAGCTTACGAGGCGCTGGATGGCGGCGTCGAGCGGGGCAAAGCTTGCAGGCGGGAGGATTTCCAGAACTGGGACTTCGATGGGCTCTGCGCCGAGGGCGCGCAGCCCCTCACAGAGCTTGCCTGCCTGGCCTGCGGCGCGGGTGACGAGGATGCGGCGGCCGGCGAGCGGCAAGGCGGGCATGGCGGGCTACTCCCCTGCGGGCGCGAGCAGCGGGCGGGCGCCTGCGTCGAAGAGCATCTGCGCGGTGATTTGGCCGAGGGCGACGGGATCGGCGGAGAGCGGCGCCTGATGGAAGACGCGGATGGCCTTGCCGGAATCGGGAGCGGCTACGACGCCGTAGATTTCGACTTCGGCAACGGAAGGGAGGTCATTCCCAGGTCTCAAGTTCGAGACCTGGGGCACCCGGTCGTAAGTTTCCTGAGCAGGACGGCAGTGGACGCCGATGGGGACCTGGCAGCCGCCGCCGAGAGCGGCTAGGGCGGTGCGCTCGACGGTGACGGCAAAGCGCGTGGGGGCGTCGTCGAGAAAACGAAGCGCGTCGAGAATGGTGGTGTCGCCCTTACGGGTTTCGATGCCGAGCGAGCCCTGGCCGGCGGCGGGACAGAAGTCGCGCGGCTCGAGGCGCTCGCGGACCCATTCGGTCTTCTCGAGGCGGTCAAGGCCGGCGGCGGCGAGCAGGATGGCATCGACCTGGCCTTCAGAGAGCTTGCGCAGGCGGGTGTCCACGTTGCCGCGAAATTCCACGGCTTCGATGTCTGGGCGGAGGGCCTTGAGCTGTGCGCGACGGCGCTGGCTGCTGGTACCTACCCTGGCGCCCTGCGGCAGAGCGGCGAGATTCGCGAAATTGACGGAGACGAAGACGTCGCGCGGGTCGACGCGGGGTGGAGTGGCGGCAAGGGTGAAGGGCTCGGGCAACTCGGTGGGCAGATCCTTGAGCGAGTGCACGGCGAGATCGACGCGGCCCTCGGCGAGAGCCTCTTCAATTTCCTTGGTGAACATGCCTTTTGTCGTTCCGGATTCTGCCGCGGCCTGGGCGAAGGTGACAGCCTGCAGGCGGTCGCCGGTGGTCTTGATGATCTCGATTTCGACCGTGTTGCCCTGCCCGCGCAGGAGCGCGGCGATGTGGTTGGCCTGCCAGAGTGCGAGTTGTGAGCCACGGCTGCCGATGCGCAGGTTCATTTGCCCCCCACCACGCTGGTTTCCTTCACGTCTGCTGGCTCCCTTTTCTGTGATTTTGTCGCGGGTGGTGCGGGTTCGGCGGTGTTTGCCTCGACAGCCTCGGCGGTTGAGGGCAACGACCATGTGTCGCAGAGAGCTTCGAGGCGGGTGGCGTCATTCTCTCGCGCGGCCTGCTTGAGCGCCTGCATGGGCGGATGGAGAAACTTGTTGACGAGGCCGCGGGTGAGCGCTTCAACGGCGGCAAGCTGCTCGGCGGTGAGTGTGCCGATGCGGGCGTGGATGCGGCGCAGTTCTGCCTGGCGGATTTCCTCGGCCTGGCGCTGGAGGGCGACGATGGCAGGCGCGACGTTGACGGTGCGCTGGCGCTGGTGAAAGCGCTCGACCTCAGCGGCAACGAGGGCCTCGGCGTCTCCGGCCTCGCGGCTGCGCTCGGCGAGGTGCGAGGCGGCGACGGCCTGCAGGTCGTCGATGTCGTAGACGAAGATGCCGTCGAGCTTGTTGACGGCGGGATCGACGTCGCGGGGCACGGCAATGTCAATGAAGAACATGGGCCGATTACGGCGGCGGTGCATGAACTGCTGGCCGTGCTCGCGGCGGAAGATGGGATGGGGCGCACCGGTAGAGCTGATGACGATGTCAGCCTCGGTGGCGGCTTCATAGAGCTGATCGAAGGGGATGACTCGGCCATCGAAGGGTTCGGCGAGCTGGCGAGCGCGCTCGAGTGTGCGGTTGGTAACGAGGATGGCGCCGGCTCCCTGCTGGACAAGATGGCGGGCGGCAAGCTCGCTCATTTTACCGGCGCCAACGAGAAAGACGGTGCGGCCCTGAAGGGAGCCGAAGATCTTGCGGGCCAACTCGACGGCAACGGAGGCGATGGAGACGGAGTTGGAGCCGATCTCCGTCTCTGAGCGGACCTTTTTGGCGGCGGCAAAGGCGGACTGCAAGAGATGTTCAAGCTGACCGCCGACGGTGCCGCTGGCGCGGGCGACGGCAAAGGCTTCCTTGACCTGGCCGAGGATCTGCGGCTCACCGACGACCATGGAATCAAGGCTGGCGGCAACGCGGAAGAGATGGCGGACGGCCTCTTGGTCGTGATGCTGATAGACATGCGGCGCGAGCAGCGCCGGGTCGAGGCCGAAGTGGCGATGCAGGAAAGCAGTGAGGTCAGTCTGCGGCGACTCGACGGAAGCGAGCAGCTCCACGCGGTTGCAGGTGGAGACGATCATGCACTCAGCCACGCCGGGGACGGCGGCGAGGGCGCGCGTGGTTTCAGGCAACTCGTCGCGGGAGATGGCGATGCGCTCACGCAGCTCAATGGGAGCCGTTTTGTGGTTGACGCCAATGATGGTGAGGGTCACTGGGCACCGAACCTGTGCACATGGCTGATGAAGTTGGCAGCCCAGACACCCATCATAACGACCAGCACGGCTCCGGAAACGTAGGCTGCCTTGCGGCCGCGCAGGGCCGCCGTGTGGCGAACGAAGAGCAGCAGCACGTAAACGAGCCACATGCCGAAGGAGGCGAGCACCTTGGGATCAAGAAAATAGGCCGCGCCGAGAGGAGTCTCCTGCACGAGGACCGAGCCGATGACGAGGCCAACGGTCATGCAGGGAAACCCAAAAAGCAGCGTGGCGTGGGCAATGCGCTCCAACGTGTCCAGCGGGGGCATCCAGTCAAGCGGCGCCCAACGGGAGCTTTGGAGGGACTTGAGCTTGGACTTGAGGCGGCGCTCCTGCACCAGATAAAGGATGGAGGCCAGCATGCTGAAGCCGAGCGCGGCATAGGCGGCGAGCAGGGCCACGATATGTGCCACGAGCCAACTGGTGCGAACGCCCTCCGATGGGAAGGTGTAGCGATCGACACCCAGCGCGGGGACGAAGACCAGGAAAAAGGTGACCGGAAGGGCGAAGATGCCGAGGGAGATGGCGTCATAGAGCCACCAGACTAGAAAGAAAAGGGCGGCGACAACGAGAGCCATCAGCGACTCTGCCTCGCGGACGCCGACGGGCATCCAGCGATGAGCGAGAGCCAGCATCTCCACCACGGAGACGAAGTGGAAGAGGAGGCCCAGCCCGCCCACGTGGACGCAGATGCTGCGCCAGCGCTCGCGACCAAGGAGCACGGCGGGAAAGACCGCGACACTTGCCGCCGCGTAAAGGATAGCCGCTACTCGTAGCCAGAGAAGGTGCATCTCGCTCTCTACCTTAAAGGGTAAACTATCGCCGGACTGTGACGTAAATCACCAGACGGGCGCTTTTTGGACCTTTGGGGGTTGAATTTTTCACTGGCTGATATGCACAGGCTATGGTGCAGATTAGAGGACTGGCAGCAGGACAGCGAGACCTGCGCGGGATACCTGCACATCATCCTCGGATTTGCCGCCGCTGAAGGCCACAATGATGTACCCGGTCTTGCCGCGGCCGATGACTCCGCCCTGCCAGCCAAACTCGCCAGTCATGGGCGGGCGTTGGGCGGTTCCGCTGTCCTGGAGCGTGGCGGCCATCTCGCTGGCCTTGGCGTAGGCGATGGCGAGCAGGTTGTTACCTTTGGTGGCGGCGGTGGATGCATCCTGCATGCGGCCCACGACGAGCATCTTTGAGGTCCAGCTCTGGATGGAAGTGCCGGGGGCATACGCGACGACGGCCACTCCACCAATGTTCAGTTCCGTGGCTCGCCTTTGCATCGCGGCGAGTGCGGCATTGGCGAGATTGTCGAGCTTTTTCGGACTGGGCGGTTTGGGCGCCCGGGCGGCGTGGGATGGCTGGGCATGGAAGACAAAGCACATCGCGGCCACGATGCCGATGGAAAGAACACGCTTCATGGTCTGCTCCTGATGTTGGCTGGGACCGAACCATGATACCGGACACAGGTTGTGGGATTTCGGGCCGGTTTTCCTACGTGGGGACGGCTACCCTAGCGCCGACGTGCCACGATAGTCTTGAGACCAGCGTGACCCAGGACGTGATCCAATCAGCGGCTTCGGCAGTGCTTCCCCATGAGAAGGATCTGGCGGAGCTGACGCCTTTTATGCGGCAGTGGACGGCGGCGAAGCGGGAAAATCCCGATGCTTTGCTGTTCTTCCGCATGGGCGATTTCTACGAGCTGTTTTATGACGATGCGGCGGTGGCCAGCCGCGAGTTGGAACTGACACTGACGGCGCGGGACAAGGAAAAGCAGGTGCCGATGTGCGGGGTTCCCTACCACTCCGTGGAGGGCTACCTGACGCGGCTTCTGCGCAAGGGATATCGCATCGCCATCTGTGAACAAATGGAGGATCCGAAGCTCACAAAGAAGCTTGTGCGGCGCGAGGTGACCCGTGTGCTGACGCCGGGGACGGCTCTGGATGCAGGGCTGCGGCAGGAGCAGAATAATTTTCTGGCAACATATTTTGAGTGGTGGCCGGAGCACGCGCAGCAGGGGGAAAAGCCGGGAGCAGCGGCGAAGCGGTCGCAGGGTGCAGCGGATGGGGTGGCATGCGCGATTGCGCTGCTGGATGTTTCGACGGGGGAGTTTCGCACGGCGGAATTTGCCGGGGAGGCGGCGCGGCGGCAGGCAGTGGAAGAGTTGCTGCTGGCGGCGCCGAGCGAGGTGCTGATTCCCGTGAGTGCAGAGATTCCGGCGCAACTGGAGCAGATTCCGGCGCGAACGCGCGTCGAGGACTGGGTTTGGACGCGCGACTATGCCATGCCGCTGCTGGAGAGGCAGTTGAATGTACGATCGCTGGAGGGATTTGGGCTTGCGGGACATCCGGCAGCGGGAATTGCCGCGGGCGCGGTGCTGCATTATGTGCGCACGACGCAGAAGAGGGATGCACTGCACATCGACAGTCTGAAATTCCAGGAGCACTCAACGGCACTGGAGCTGGACCAGGTGACGGTGCGGAACCTGGAACTGGTGGATCCGCTGTTTGCGGGGCAGGATCAGCGGGCAACGCTCTTCCATACGCTGGACGCATGCCAGACGCCGATGGGCAAGCGGATGCTTCGGGCGACGATACTGCGGCCGCTGATGGATGCTGCAGCGCTGGAGGTACGCCATGAAGCCGTGGCCGAGGCGCATGGCGACCTGCTGAAGCGCGAAGAAGTGCGGCGAGCGTTTGCAGGCATTCTGGATCTGGAGCGGCTGTTGGCCAGGCTCTCATTGGACTCGGCGGGGCCTCGCGATGTGCGCGCGCTGGCCGCGAGCCTGGCAAGGCTGCCAGGGTTGAAGACCGCGCTGGAAGCGATGGCGGCTCGACTGTGGCGCGAGTTGACTGCGCGGCTCGACGTGCTGGACGACATCACCGTGCGAATTGCGAAGACACTGGTAGAAGATCCACCTCTGACAATGGCTGATGGAGGCGCGATTGCCGCGGGCGTGGACACGGAGCTGGATGACCTGCGGTCGATTGCGAGCACGGGAAAGCAGCAGATTGCGGCGATTGAGGAACGCGAGCGCCAGCGCACGGGGATTGGATCGCTGAAGGTACGCTACAACTCGGTGTTTGGCTACTACATCGAGATTACGAAGGCCAACCTTGCGCTGGCGCCGGCTGATTACGAACGCAAGCAGACGCTGGTGAATGCAGAGCGCTTTACGACACCGGAGTTGAAAGAGTATGAGCGGAAGATTCTGACGGCGCATGACCGCTCCATTGAGATTGAAAAGCGCATATTTGCGGAGCTGCGGCAGGCGGTGCTGGCAGCGGCGGGACGCATCCGGCGGTCGTCGGCGGCTGTGGCGGAAGCGGACCTGCTGGCAAACTTTGCGCATCTGGCGGCGAGCCGGCGGTATGTGAGGCCGCAGCTTGTGGAGGAGCCGGTACTGGAGGCCGTGGCAGCGCGGCATCCGGTGATTGAACAGTGGATGGAGGAAACGCGCGAGGGCCGCTACATTCCCAACGATGTCTATCTGAATGCGTCGGAGGACGGGCCTTCCCTGCTATGGATTACGGGGCCAAACATGGGCGGCAAGAGCACCTATCTTAGACAGGCAGCGATGCTGACGCTGATGGCGCAGATGGGCAGCTTTGTGCCGGCTGAGAGTTTACGGCTGGGGCTGGTGGATCGCATTTACACGCGCATTGGAGCGAGCGACAACGTGGCGCGCGGCCGGTCAACGTTCATGGTGGAGATGACGGAGACGGCGACGATTCTGAATACAGCAACGAAGCGGTCGCTGATTCTGCTGGATGAGATGGGACGGGGTACAGCAACCTTCGACGGGTTGAGCCTTGCTTGGGCGACGGTGGAATATCTGCAGACCGAAATCGGCGCGCGCACACTGTTTGCCACGCACTATCACGAGCTGACCATGCTGGCGGAGAAGCTGAAGCGGGTGCGCAATCTGCGCGTGGGCGTGAAGGAGACTGCTGCAGGCATCGTGTTCCTGCACAGCATTGAACTTGGCGCGGCGAGCAAGAGCTACGGGATTGAGGTGGCACGGCTGGCGGGGCTGCCTGCCGCTGTGATTGAGCGCGCTCGGCATGTGCTGCGGCAGCACGAGAAGCAGGAGCGACAGAGCGTGCAGGTGGAGACGACGCCCGAGCCGATGCAATTGACGATGTTCACGCCGCTTTCACAACGTATTGTGGACCGTCTTGAGCAGGTGAACGTGAATGAGCTGACGCCGCTGCAGGCACTGAACCTGCTGGAGGAGTTGCAGCAGGAGCTGAAGGAGAAGGGATGACGACACTGCGGCATGCGGTGGGCAGTCTGCTGGTGGTGGGACTGGCAGGGACGGAGTTGACGGGTCTGGAACGCGCCTGGCTGCGAGTCGTGCGCCCGGCGGGGGTGATTCTCTTTCGGCGGAACATCACTGATGCGCAGCAGACGCGCGCGTTGCTGAACGAGGCAACGGAGGTGTGCGCGCCTCACGCATTCCGGCTGGTGGATGTGGAGGGTGGAACGGTGGATCGGCTGCGCGATGCTCTGGCGCCGATGCCATCGGCGCATGCGGTAGCGGTTGCGGCGCAACGTTCGGGCAAGAGAAGTTTTGCGCAGGAGCACGGCGAGCTGATTGCGCGCGGCGTGCGGGCATTTGGATTCAACACAACGCTTGCACCGGTGCTGGACCTGGCGCTGCCTGCATCGGCTGAGGTGATGGGCACGCGCGCTGTGGTTGCGAGTGCCGAAGGTGTGATTGAGTACGCGAGAAATTTTCTTGCAGGTCTGGCAGCGCATGGCGTAGCGGGTTGCGGCAAGCACTTTCCGGGTTTGGGGGGAGGCATGCGCGATTCGCACTTTGAGACGCCGAAAATAGAGCGCGGCTGGCGTGCGCTATGGGAAGAAGATCTTGCGCCGTATCGCACACTGCGCAAGGAGATGCCAATGGTGATGGTGAATCACGCGGCGTATCCTGCGACGTCCGGTGGCAACAAGCCGGCGAGCGTGTCGCCCTTCTGGATAACGACAGTGCTGCGCAAGCGAATTGGATATCGTGGCATCATCTTCTCTGATGATCTGGAAATGGGCGGCATCTTGAAAGTTCTGCCGATGGAGGAGGCAGCCATTGCAGCGGTGCATGCGGGCATGGACATGCTGGAGATCTGCCACAGCCCAGAGCTAATCCTGCGGGCTTACGAAGCATTGCAAGCTGAGGCAGAGCGCTCGGCGACCTTTCGCAGGCTGGTGCAGGAACGGGCGCGGGTGGTGTCGCGCCAGCGGGCGAAGCTGTTCGTGGGGGGCATCCCTGCCGGTTTGACCGCGAAGCAGTTTGAAGCGCTGCGGGCGCGGATTCTGCGTTTTCGAGAGGCCGTGATGAAGCTGGCGGAGTCGCCGGAAACGACGCCTGCGAAGAAGCTCGCACCTGTGGTGGAGACGGCATGAAGGCAAAGAGCATGCTGGTGGCCGGCGTGATGAGCGGTACCTCGGCCGACGGAATTGACGTAGCGCTGGTGCGCATTGCACCGGGAAGGCTGCGGCCAAAGCTGACTCTCATTGCGCATGAGGGCTTTGCGTATCCGCAGGCTCTGCGAAGTGCAGTGCTGACGGCGATGAATGCGCAGGACACATCGACGGCGGAGTTGGCGCGGCTGAACTGGCGGTTGGGGATGGAGTACGCGCGCGCGGTACGCGTGACGAGCGAGCGGCACAAGGCAGTGCTTGATTTGATTGGCTGCCACGGACAGACGCTCTACCACCAGGCACAGCCATCCACATACGCGGGCAGGAGGTATGGATGCACGTGGCAACTGGGTGAGGCGGCAGTGATTGCCGGCGAACTTGGCGTGCCGGTGGTGTCGAATTTTCGCCCGGCAGACATGGTTGCGGGCGGACAGGGCGCGCCGCTGGTTCCGTTGCTCGACTATGTGTTGTTTACACATGCGCGACGGGGGCGCGTGTTGCAGAACATTGGCGGCATCGCCAATCTGACGGCGATACCTGCGGGCGCGGGGCCGGAGAAGCTAATGGCCTTTGATACGGGGCCGGGCAATATGGTGATGGATGCGCTGGCGCAGACGCTGTTGGGCAGGCCGTATGACCGCAATGGCGCGATTGCCGCGAGGGGTAGGGTGATTCGTCCGGTGTTGGAAGAGATGCTACGGCATCCTTATTTCAAGCTGAGGCCGCCACGCACGGCGGGGCGGGAGCAGTTTGGACGGGAGTACGCTGAGCGGTTTGTGAAAGCCTGCCGCAGGCACAGCAGGAAACCGGAAGATGCTCTGGCAACAGCCACTGCGCTGACAGCCGAAGCAATCGTGCGCAGCTATGCGGAGTTTGTACGCGCAACGATGGGCAGGGGGCCGGTGGATTTCATCGTATCGGGCGGCGGTGCGCGCAATGCGACGCTGATGGCGATGCTGGCCCAGCAACTGCAGCAGATGGGCTGCGAGCTGGCAGCGAGCGAGGAGTATGGACTGCCTGCGGAGGCCAAGGAGGCAGCGGCTTTCGCGCTGCTGGCGTGGCACACATGGCACGGGCTACCGGGCAATGTGCCCGCGGCAACGGGAGCGCGGAGGGCGGTGGTACTGGGTCAGGTGACGTATGCGTAGGATGATTGCCGTGGCAGGGCTGCTGTTTTTGACAGCCTGCCACGGCACACAACGTGATCCGAACACAGTTGTGTTCCTGATTGAAAGCAGTCCTGCGAATCTGGACCCACGCATCGGCACGGATGGGCAGTCGGAGCACATTGATGAACTACTGTTTGATGGGCTGGTGGCGCGGGACGCGAACTTTCACTTCACGCCTGCGTTAGCCGAGCGCTGGGAACAGCCGGATGCTCGCACGCTCATTTTTCATTTGCGCAGCGGCGTTCGCTTCCATGACGGGCGTTTGCTGACGGCGCAGGACGTGGTGTGGACCATCAATTCAATGCGCGACGGTACGGTGATTTCGCCCAAGGCCAATGCCTACGTGTCCGTGGAGAGCGTGGAGCAAAGCGATGCGAAGACGGTGGTGTTCCACCTGAAGCGGCCGGACAATTTTCTGCTGACAAACCTCTCAACGGGCGCGATAGGCATTGTGCCGGCGGGCAGCGGGAGGGACTTCTGGCGGCATCCGGTGGGTACAGGGTCGTTTCGGTTTGTCAGCGAACAGATGGATCAGGACGTGGTGATTGAGCGCAATCCTGAGAGCTGGCAGGCACTACCGAAGATTGAGCGTGTGCGCTTTGCGGTGGTGCCGGACGCAATCACGGCGGCGCTTGAACTGGAGAAGGGATCCGGCGACGTGGCCATCAATTCCCTGCCCATGGACGCGCTGCCTGTGCTTGCGCGACGGCATAATTTGATTGTGAACGATGGTCCCGGAACACAGATTCAATATCTCGCGTTCAACCTGCGCGATCCGCTACTGAGCGATGTGCGCGTGCGACAGGCGATTGCGTGCGCAATCGATCGCGGGCTGATCATCCGCACTCTACTGCGTGGGCATGCGCGGCGCGCAGTGAGCCTATTGCCGACGAGCCACTGGGCGTGGACGGGCGACGTGGTGCACTACAGCCACGATCCTGCGCAGGCAGAGCGGTTGCTGGATGCAGCGGGACATCCGCGTGGCGCGGACGGCGTGCGCTTTCACCTGACGATGAAGACCAGCACGCAGGAGGATGCGCGGCTGCTGGCAGCGGTGCTGCAGCAACAACTGGCGCAGGTGGGCATTGCGCTGGACCTGCGCAGCTATGAATTTGCGACGTTCTACTCCGATGTGACGCGCGGAGCTTTCCAGATATATTCGCTGCACTGGATTGGCGGCAATGAGCAGCCGGACATCTTCAGCTACGTTTTTGCCACGCGTAATTTTTCACCGGCTGGAGCCAATCGCGGACACTATTCCAATCCGCGGCTGGACGCGCTGCTGGACGAGGCTGAGACGAGCACGGACGAGGCAAAGCGACGCGCGGACTATGCGGAAGTACAACGGATCCTGGCACAGGATTTGCCGGCGATCAATCTGTGGTACCTGGACACCGTGGTGGTCCATAACCGCAGGTTGACTCATGTGGTTCCTACGGCATCGGGCAGTTACACGTTTCTGGAAACAGCGGAGCTGGCGCGGTAGGGCGCAACCTTCGACCAGCGTGCTGCAGGACGGGCGGCAACACTCGGTAAGTACCACACTTTGAGCACAGTTGCAGTTTTCTTATCTTTCTTTCGTACTTCGGTACGCACCCTCAACCTTTTGCGGCCTTCACTCGTCTACCCGAATGAAACGTATTCAGATTCCGGATGCCCGAGCGCCGGGCCACTGGAGAGACAACAAATGAAGAGCAGAAAAATTGAGCGCCACGCGGCGAAGCTGGCTCGCTGGGCCTTGATGGGCGTTCTGTTGTGCACAGCGCAGTGGCTAAGCGCCCAGGCGGCAGCGCGGTTTGTGGGCACTGTCACGGCGGTGAATGGCGACATGTTGACGGTGAAGACCGACGCGGGCGAAGTAAAGCAGGTGCAGGTTCCAGCAGGTGCATCGCTGAAGCGTATTGAGCCGGGGCAGCGTGACCTGAGCGCCGCAGTGACGATCCAGCTGAGCGATCTGGCAACTGGTGACCGTGTGCTGGTGAAGCTGGACCCTGCGGCGACCGGCGATACTGCGCAGGCTGCGCAGATTATTACCATCAAGAGCGCCGACCTAGCGCTGAAGCAACAGAAGGAGCGCGAAGAATGGCAGATGCACGGTGTAGGCGGGCTGGTGAAAAGTGTAGACCCGGCCAGCGGCGTGATCGTTCTGACTGCGGGTGCAGGACCGACGACGCGCACTGTAACAGTGCACGTGAGTCCGACGACCGTGCTGAAGCGCTACGCGCCGGCGTCTGTGCGCTATGACCTGGCACAGTCTGCGCCTATCGATGCAATCCACACGGGCGATCAACTGCGTGCGCGCGGCAAGAAGAACACAACAGGCACTGAGATGGAGGCCGAAGAGGTTGTATCGGGGAGCTTCCGCAACATTGCGGGAACAATACTGTCCATCCAAGAGGACGCCTCGACGATTGAAGTGAAAGACCTTGCAACAAAGAAGCCCGTAACGGTGCACATCCCGCCGGATACACAGATGCACCAGCTCCCCGAGACAGTTGCGACGATGATTGCTACAAGGCTGAAAGCCACTTCTGCGCAAAGCACACCACAGACCACAGCAGCGCGTCCTGGGGCAGAGGGAGGCCGCTGGAATGGCCAAAGCGGCGGCGGCAGGGCATGGGCTGGGCAGGGCCATGCTCAAAGCGGCGAAATGCAGCAGATGCTGAATCGCGCGCCGGTGGTCACATTGAAGGAATTGAAAAAAGGCCAGGCGGTGATGCTCGTATCGACCGAAGGGGACAAAGAAGTTACCGCCATCACGCTGCTCTCTGGCGTGGAGCCATTGCTCGAAGCCCCCGCAGCAAGCCAGAACCTGCTCTCAAGCTGGAGCATGGGTTCAGGTGGAGCGGAAGAAGCAGCCCAATAGGCAAGGACAAACCGATATTGGAAACAAGTGAGGGATACGTGTCTTTTCGACTGCATCATTTCATTCATTTTCTAGTTGCTTTGATGTTGGGTTTTGCGACGTTTCTAGCGGCGCACGCGCAGACGGCTTCCCCGCCGGCCACAGCCACGCTGCACGGCCACGTCACGGACCCCTCGGGAGCGTTGATTCCGGGTGCTGACGTTACGGTGACGACGGCAACAGGAGCCGAAGCGAAGACGGTGAAGGCCGATGCAAGCGGCGCATATTCACTGCAGGGACTGGCGCCGGGGAGCTACATCATCCGCGTGGAGTTCGCAGGTTTTGCACCCTTCCAGTCTCAGCCGATTGAGCTTGCCGCCGGACAAGTGAAGCGCGTGGATGTGGCGATGGCCATAGAGGCCGAGCAGCAGAACGTGGTGGTGACGGATGAAACACCGAGCGTGAACATTGAGGCAGGCGGCAACTCCAACACCATCGTCATCAAGGGCAAGGATCTGGACGCGCTGTCGGATGACCCGGATGAGCTGTCGAACGAATTGTCGGCGCTGGCAGGTCCATCGGCAGGCCCCAATGGCGGGCAGATTTACATTGACGGGTTTACCGGCGGGCAACTGCCACCGAAGTCTGCGATCCGCGAGATCCGCATCAATCAGAATCCCTTCTCGGCAGAGTTTGACCGGCTGGGCTATGGGCGCATTGAGATCCTGACGAAGCCCGGCACAGACAAGCTGCACGGGCAGTTCTTCATTCAAGGCAACGACAGCAGCTTTAACACGGGCAATCCGTTCATGACGAATGTGCCGCCCTACTATCGCGTGCAGTACAACGGCACCGTCAGCGGCTCGCTGAGCAAGACAGCATCCTTCTTCTTCAGCATGGAGCAGCGCGACATCCAGAACCAGCAGGTCTACAACTACTATCCAGCGGTGCTGAATCCGACAACTGGCCTCTATGAATCGGGGACCGTACTGACAGCAGGCGCACTGGCCAACCCGCACAACCACATCAACGTGTCACCGCGCATTGACCTGCAATTGGGACAGAAGAATACAATCACCCTCCGCTACCAGTTCTACTATGACTCGGAGTCGGGCGACATTACATCGACGGAACTGCCCACGCAGTCCATGCAGAGCACATCGACCGAGCATACCTTCCAGCTAAGCGACTCGTACATTATCAACGACCGTGCTGTGAACGAAACGCGGATTGAGTATCGGCGAGCGATCGAATCCGCATCGCCGGTCAGCACGGATCCAACCATTATTGTGAGCGGCAACTTCACAGGCGGAGGCGCGACGGGCCAATCCTCCAACATGCACACGGACCACCTGGAGTTGCAGAACTTCACCACGCTGAGCCGTGGCTCGCATGCGATCAAGTTCGGAACATGGCTGCGCGACAACCGCGAGGCGCTCGCATCGTTTTCCAACCGCAACGGCACACTGGTCTTCTCACAGAACGGCTACATCGACACGCTGAACAAGCTGGCCGCGGGACAAAACCTGAACACGATCGGCAGTGACCTGGTGAACCTGAGCATTTCAGCGGGCCGCACGGCATACACGGCCAACGTGTTCGATGGCGCGCTGTTTGTGCAGGACGACTGGCGGGTGAATCCGCGCCTGACGCTCTCTGGCGGCGTACGCTGGGAGGCACAGAACCACATTGCCGATCACAACGACTGGGCACTGCGCGTGGCAACGGCTTATGCGCTGGATGCAAAGAAGGGCCAGCCTACCAAGACCGTGCTGCGGGCCGGTTATGGAGCATTCTATGACCGCCTGGGCATCAATCACCTGATGGCGGCCACGCAGCAGGGTGTGGACTCCGGGCAGGTGCAGATTACGACGCCGGACGCCTCGTGTCTGAATGGAACCAGCCTTACGAACATAGACTTCTCCGGCTGTTTGCCGTCAGCACCGTACACTGCAACGCCGGAGAGCACCGTCGTTCAGATTGCGCCGGGCTACCACTCACCGTATACCCATCAGATTGGCGCAAGCATAGAGCGGCAATTGACGAAGACGACAACCGCCACTGTGACGTATCTGCGATCCTTTGGTGTGCATCAGCTGGTGACACGCGATTCGAATGCATATCTGCCTGGCACGTACGTCTTCGGCAGTTCAACGCTGACGGGAGTACGGCCTGATCCGTCTCTGGGCATCGTGCAGGAGTACTTTCCCGAGGCCGTGTACAAGCAGAACCAGATGATTGCGAACTTCAGGACGCAGCTCAGCCGGAACTTCAGCGTCTTTGGCTTCTACAATCTCTCGTTTGCCAATACAAACGGCGCGGGAGGCATGGCATCGAACTCGTACAACCTTGATCAGGATTACGGACCTGCAAGCTTCGTGTCGCGCCATATGGCCTTCATCATGGGCAACTACATGGGGCCGTGGGGCCTGCGCTTCAACCCGTTCATGATTGTGCAATCGGGCAGACCATTCAATATTGTTTCCAGCCGCGACCTGACCGGCGACAACTTCCTTAATAATCGTCCGGCGTATGCGGACAGTGGGCTGTGTTCATCGACGACCAATAACGGACGGTATGTGCAGACGGAGTTCGGTTGCCTTGATGTGACGCCGGAGACAGGCGAAAACCTGCTCCCGATCAACTACGGAAACAGCCCGTCTTCCATCGCCGTGAATCTGCGCCTGAGCCGCGCAATCGGCATCGGCCCGAAGGTGGAGTCCACGTTCCAGGGCGGCTTCCCGGGCGGCGGGCCTCACGGCCATGGCCCGGGCGGCCCCGGCGGTGGACTGGGACCCGGTGGGCTGGGTGGAGGTCCTCCGGGAGGCATGTTCCGGCCGCAAAGCGCTCCGCACAAATACAACCTGACATTCACCGTGCAGGCGCTGAACCTGTTCAACAACGTGAACTACGGCACACCGGTGGGAACGGTTTCTCCCACACCCATCTACGATTCGTCTAACAACATCACGGGGTATGGACCGGGAAGCTTCTTCTACCAGTCAAGAGGATTGGCGGGACGTATCTTCTCGCAGGGTCCTGCATCCAGGCGCGTCTTCCTGCAAGCTATCTTCTCGTTCTAGGGCCATGCGCTCATCCTTCTCTGCAACAACACAGGCGAGGATGAGCGCCTTTCTGCGTCAGTTTGCTGCGCTGATCGTTGCGGGTACGGGATCCCGCGCAAACGCATCGGTGAGCGAGATGACCTTCAACTGCGCTTTGAGAGCATCCAGAGAGACCGCGCTCGTAATGGCGATCTCGCGCGTCTCACCGGGCAGCAGGTCAAAGTAATTGTCGGAGACCTGCGCGTCGAGTTCGCCGAAGGAAAGGTATACACTGCGCGCCAGCACAGGTGACGTGACGCGCACCGTGTACTTGCCATTTGCGCCGGCCGTCTGCACCTGCAACTGCGCGGGGATGAGTTGCACGGCTTTCACCGGCGCGAGATAGATGAGATTCCGCGAGATTTCCGTGGAGCCCTCTGTGAGGTCGGCAACGACAAATACACGTGCGGTGTCAGACGCTCCGGCGGCTGTGAGTTTTTCAAGCGGCCAGCTCAGGTAGACCTTGCTGGCGAGCGGATCGATGCTGACGCTGTGCTGCTCGTCGAGCAGGACTTTGCCGCGGAAATCCATGAGGCGAAGGCGTAGCGTGGCAGACTGCGACTCGGTCTTGTCGCTGACGATGTAAACCTTCACCGCGCCATCTTCAACATGCGGTGAGACGAGAATGGGCGCATAGAAGCGGCGAGCGTAGTACTGCAGCGCCTTCCAGCGGCCGTAGTAGTCGATGCTGGACCATGAAGCCACGGGCCAGCAGTCGTTCAACTGCCAGAAGAGCGAGCCCATGGTCTCTGGCCGGCTGCGGCGGAAGTGCTCGGCGCCAATCTTGATGCCCTCGGCCTGCAGCACCTGGCTCACGTAGAGGAAGCTGGCGAAGTCCTTTGGCTCGTGGTAATCGCGCTGGATGTAGTCCTTGATGATGGAGTTGCCTTCGTTGTTCTTCTGGTGCGCGAGCATGACCGGCGTGAAGATGCTGGCGCGGTCCTCGGGCTGGGTGAAGCTTTCGACGGTGCGCATCTCAGGGAAGGACTGGAAGCCGTACTCGGAAACGAAGCGCCAATAGTGCTTCTCGTAGTCTGTGAAGGGCACGCGGCCGTGCCACACGCTCCAGTCGTGCATGTCGCCGCTGACGAAGGAGGGGCTGGTGGGCTCGTAGTCAGCGCTGGGCGAGCTGGGCCAGTAGGGAATCTCCGGCTCAAGACGGGCAACGACGCGGGGCAGGACGCCACTGAACTCAGTGAGATAGTCCTGCCACATCTGAAGGCGCACATCGGGCGGCAGATTGTTGCGGTCACCCCAATTGAAGGCAGCTTCAGTTTCGTTGTTGCCGCACCAGAGGACGATGCTGGGATGATTGCGCAGGCGGCGCACCTGATCCTCGGCTTCGGCTTCAATGTTCTGCTTGAAGGCGTAAGTGCCGGGCTGCCAGTCGTTGCCAAACATGAAGTCCTGCCAGACCATGATGCCGAGCTCGTCACAAATGGAGTAGAACTCTTCTGTCTCGTAGTAGCCGCCGCCCCAGTGGCGGATCATGTTCATGTTGGCATCGCGCGCGGACTCAAGGATGCGGTGGTAGCTGGCGGTGGTCACGCGGTTGGGAAAGCTGTCGAAGGGGATGACATCCGCGCCTTTGGCGAAGACGGGGATGCCGTTGACGATGAATTCAAAGGAGCGGCCCCACTGGTCAAGCTGGCGGCGCAGGATGATGGAGCGGAGCCCCGTACGGGTCTTGCGTTCATCGCTGACAGCCTTGCCCGTGCTTACCTGCGCGGTGAAGTCGTAGAGAGGCTGGTCGCCGTAGCCGGCCGGATACCAGAGCCGGGGCTGGCGAATTTCAATGGGAAAGTCGATGGTGTTGTTGCCGGCGTGCAGGTTCGCCCTGGTGGTCAGCTTGCGCGGCTTGCCGTCATCGGAGTACTCAACGGTGACTTTGGCAGGACCATCGGCGGAGGCCTGCACCTCCACCTCGGCATCCAGGTGCGCCACTTCCCTGCTCACGTCGCGCTGATGGATGGCGAAGTCCGCAATACGCACGCGGTCCCACGCCTCGATGCGCACAGGGCGCCAGATGCCGCTGGTGACAAAGCGTGGACCCCAGTCCCAGCCGTACTCATAGGCGGCTTTGCGGATGTACGTTTTGGATGCAGTGTGGGTCTTCGGCTGCCAGGGATCGGTAGCTGCGACGGCTTCTGCGGCCTTGATGGGCGACGGAAAGACCACGCGAAGCTGGTTCTGTCCTGCGTGCAGATGTGCCTTCACGGAAACGCGCCAGACGCGGAACATGTTGTCTGCATCGAGCACCTGGGCGCCATTGACGTAGACCTGTGCCGCCGCGTCGAGGCCATCGAAGACTAGGTCAACGTTTGTCCGCGAGAGAAGCTGCGGGGTCACGTCAAAGGTGGTGCGATACTCCCAGCTCTCGTTCTCAATCCACTGGAGTTTGGATTCGTTGTCGCGAAAGAAGGGGTCGGGAATCTTTTTGTTGGCGAGCAGATCGAGGTGCACGTCGCCGGGGACTGTGGCAGGCAGCCAGTCACTATCAGCGCTTTGTGGGGTAGAGACAACCTGGCGGAACTGCCAGCCGCGATCAAGGGCGAGGATGGCGTTCTGTTCGCGGCTGGACTGGGCCAGGCCCGGACAGCAGACTGCAAGGGCGGTTGCGAGACCGCAGCAACGAATGCTCGCGGCAAGCGCGTTGCGCATAGAACATTCCTCCAGAGAGCCTTGTACGCGCGGATTGCAGGGCGAAAAGGCGCGATAAAAGTCCGCTGACAAGGGTATCATCGCTGCATGCAGCACCGCGCTGGTGAAGGGACGCAGATTTGTCGGCCATGCTGGGCATCTGGCCATACCAATCGGTGCGGCGTGCGTCTGACTGAAGTGGAGTCCTGCTTCTGCTGGATGACAGAAAGGTAACTTAGGGAGCGCTGGTCCTCATTGACCCTCAGTTTTTGAATACCAACAGAATACTTATGCGCAAAACACGCCGCGGGCTGTACAATCACGGCGAGGAGAACCATGGCTGGAGACATTCAACTTACTTGCAGCGATTGCGGGCAGGATTTTACCTTCACCGCTGCCGATCAGGCGTTTTTTCAGGAACGCGGTTACTCGACCCCCAAGCGTTGCAAGCCCTGCCGCGCGGCAAAGAAGAACGACCAGGGCGGCTCCGGCTACCGTTCAGCACCGTCGCAAGGCACGCCCGTTATCTGCTCAGGCTGCGGACAGCCCACGACCGTGCCATTTGAGCCGCGTGGCGATCGTCCGGTCTTCTGCCGCGACTGCTACCAGGCGCGCAAAGGCAGCGGCGGCGCTTCTCGCGGATCGCGCTACTGAGAATTCAGATCACCCTGCGTCCCCGCCTGGACGCAGGGTTCCCATAGATGGGACACTGGCAGACACGCTGGGAGTGCGTGCGGAGACTTGCGCGTGCGCGATCCAGCGTACGGTGCTGCGGAGTTTTACCGGATACAAATGAGCTGGGCAGCCACACCCATATGAGTGAGGCTGCCTCGCTTTTTGTTTGGGCCTTCTTGGAATTGACCAGTTCTACGACGGTTAGCGCTTCTTTGCTGGCTTATGCGCAGCCTTCCTGGGCACGGGCTTTGCAGCCTTCGCGGCCTTCGCAGGTGCTTGTTTCTTCGCGGGAGCCTTCTTGGCAGGTGCCTTCGCGACTGCCTTTGCTGTTGCCTTTGGGTGGGCCTTTGCCGCAGGCTTGCCAACCGGTTTAGCGGGTGCCCTGGAAGGAGCCTTCTTCGCTGCCTTGGGAGCAGGCGCGGGCTTGACAGGCTTGGCTGGCACACGTGAAGACTTGTGCAGCGGTGGCGCGGCCTTTGGCTTTGTCTTGGGCGCTGGAGCTTTTGCGGCGGGCTTCACCGCGGCAGGCTGTGGCAGTGCGGGCCTGGCAGGTTTGCCCTCCGCGGCCTTTGCTGCCTCCTTCTTAGCAGGCTTCTCCGGCTTGGCACCTCGCCCTGCTTCCTTCTTTGCTGCCTTAGGTTCAGCTATGACCTTCTTGCCACGCTTTACGGGAGCGGGCTCCTCTTCTTCCTCTTCTTCCTCGATCTCATCTTCGCTTTCTACTTCGAGGATCTCCATCTCTTCGTCGGCGGGAACTTCGATGCCGAGGTCAATCTCCTCTTCTTCGGCGCCGAGATCATCGAGATCTTCCTCACCCTCTTCAAGCGCCTCTTCCAACTCCTCTTCGTCCTCATAGGAGCGCTCTTTGATCTTGGCCTCAGCGCCGCGCTTGACTCGCGGCCGCTTGATGGTAACCTGCGGCGGCGGCGCGGGCGGCGAATGGGGCTCAAGAAAGGCACGCATCTCTTCAGGCGTGGAGAGATGACCGTCTATCAGTTGCAGGAAGATTTGCTGCACAAGATCGGCGTAGCCGGGCAAATCGGGCGTAATGCGCATCTCCGACATGAGGGCATAGGGAATGCGCTGACGCGCCTCCGGCCAAACCTTGAGGAACTGGTTGTAGCGCTCCTTGATGACCGCGTCCTTGCTGGTAAAGCCCAACCAAAGGACCGCCTCAGGGTCGTGGGTTGTGAAGAGCTTGTAGGCAGCCGACGGCGTCTGTTTTTCTTTGGCCTTGAGGAGCTTGGCGAAGGCAGCAGCGATGGCATCAAGGCTGTTCCACTCCTCGACAAACCCGGACCGTAGCATCTGCTTTTTGAGTGCGGCCAGATCTTTGGGGCTGAGCTTGGCTGTCAGCAACTGCATCTGCGCGGCAGACATGTCAGGGTGCACGCCCTGCAGAATGAGCTCGACGGCGAGGTCATGGAGCGCCTGAAGCTTTGCTTCATCGGCCTTTGCGGATGTCCATGCGGGAAAAAGCGCTTTCATCCAGCCTTCGGCTTCCAGCGCACGCATCACCTTCAGCCCGTCATCCTCATGGCCTATCTGCTCCAACTCATAACTGCGCGCGGTGGGCGAGATGTGGTCAATTACACCTTCCAGCTTGGCGTTCTCATAGCGCGTCTGCGTGCGCGGGTCCATCTCCCAGCCCAAGCGGGCGCGGTACCGCACGGCGCGGATAAGCAGCGAGGGTTGATCGAGAAATCCGTAATTGGAGACAAGACGGAGGGTGCGCGCTTCAATGTCCGCTGCTCCATTGAGTGGGTCCATGAGCAGGCCATAGGATCCCTCGTTCAGCGAGATGGCCATGGCGTTGACGGTGAAGTCACGGCGGCGCAGGTCCTCCTGAATGGGGGCGGCGTGAAAGATAGGCTTGCCTGGTTTGGGGTATTCACGCTGATGCGTGCTGACAAGATCGACACGAACCGTGCCGGGGAAACAGAGATAGAGGGTGCGCAGCGCTTCATCCTCACCCCAGACCTTTCCGCCGGATTTTTCAATAGGCTTTTTCAGCTTGAGGGCATTGCCCTGCACGGCAACTTCGATATCGCGGACACTGTGGCCGCTGGAGAGGTCGCGCACGGCGTCGCCGGTAAGAAACAGAAGGACGCCTGCTTCGCGGGCCGTCTCACGCAAAAGGCGCAGCGCCTTTTGCTGATCCGGCGAGAGCCTGTGTTCAAGAAGGTAGATGTAGTCGGGCATCTCGTTCCCTGCTCCCGGAGCCCCCTGTTTGAGTCAAATGCCTGATGTGGTTACGCTTAGGGCACTGCGCGGCAGGGGTTGCAAAGCAGTACATTAACACAACCGAGAGCGCATTGCCAGGGAATTTGCACACAAAATGCTGCTATTGGCTTCGCCGGGCAGGGCGGGCCGTGCGACAATCCAGAGCGATGGTCTCCCTGCGTAAGCCCGTGATTGTGCGGAAGTTCACCCGCGAGTGGGTGGCAGGATACGCAGCGGGCGGGTTTGGCCAAGAGGCTGCTCATCTGGAGATTCTGGACCAAAGCGGGAAGGTGCTGACGATTGGCTGGGAGTCTGTGAAATGGGTTTGCTTTGTGCGGGACTTCCCTGCCGGCGAGCAGGGCAATCCAGAACGTCTGCTGCAGAAACGATTTACGGTCCGCCCGCGCACGGCGGGTCTGTGGCTGCGGATGACGCTGACGGACGGCGAAGAGCTCGAAGGATTAGCCGCCAATGATCGTTCACTGGTGGAGGGTGCCGGGCTGCTGCTGACTCCACCGGACACGCGCTCCAATACGCAGAAAATCTATGTGCCGCGCCAATCCATTCAAACGCTGGAGGTTGTGGCGCTTATCGGCGCGGCAGGCAAGCGCAAAGGCATAGCCGCACGACGGGCCGAAACGCAGGCGGCCCTGTTCCCTGAGACAACCGACACGCCGTGAGGTTAAATCACGCTGCCACTGCTTCCGGTACAATTCCCTCGATGAAACTAGGCGAGTTGGCAAGTCGGCTGGGTGCGGAGCTTCGCGGGAACGCGGAACTGGACGTGACTGGCGTGAAAGGGATTGAGGAGGCGGGGCCCACGGAGGTGACCTTCGTGGCTAATCCGCGCTATGCAGGGCTGGCGCGCAAGACGCAGGCAGCCGCGATCCTCGTAGATCCTGAATTTCCTGAAATTGAAACGACGACACTGCGGTTGAACAATCCATATCTCGCGTTTTCACGGGCGCTGGGGATGTTTTACCAGCCTCCGGCATACGCACCGGGCGTCCACCCCACGGCCGTAATTGACCCTTCGGCTGAGATTGGGGAGGGCGCACATGTGGGTGCTTATGTTGTGATTGGTCCCGGTGTGAAGCTTGGGGCTTATGCCACGCTGCTGCCGCATGTGGTGCTGTACCCGGGGGTGCAGACAGGCAGCCACTTCTTTGCCCATGCGCATGCCGTGGTGCGAGAGGGCTGCATTCTGGGTGATCATGTAACGCTCGAAAACGGGGCGATTGTAGGCGCGGACGGATTTGGTTTTGCGAAGGACGAGCACGGGCGCTGGGAGAAGATTCCGCAGTCCGGGCCTGTGCGGCTGGGCAATCGCGTGGACATCCAGGCCAATGCCTGTATTGACCGGGCAACGGTGGGAGTAACTGAGATTGGGGACGGCACGAAGGTGGATAACCTTGTGCAGGTTGGGCACGGCTCTCGCGTGGGCCAGAACACGATGCTCTGCGCGCAGGTGGGACTGGCTGGGTCCTCAGTTGTGGGCAACGACGCGATTCTGGCGGGACAGGCGGGGGTGGCGGGCCACTGTGCGCTGGGCGACGGCGTGATTTTGACGGCGCAGTCCGGCGTGTCGCACGACGTGCCCGCGGGCAAGATGATCTCCGGTTCGCCTGCATTTGACAATCGTCTGTGGCTGCGGGCGGTGGCGATCTTCCAGCGGTTGCCGGAAGTATTGAAGCGTCTGGACCGGCTTGAGAAGAGGGTCAACCTGCAAGAGAGCACAGCCCATGCATCGAAGGACACAGAGGGACAGGCATGACGGCGATGAAATGGGCATGGGCGGCGGTCCTGCTGCCGTTGATGGGGATGGCATGCGGATGCCGTTCCTACCGCGTGGACGCGACGGTGCAGAACCGAACTGGCGAGACGATCACGCTGCTGGAAGTGGATTATCCCAGTGCGAGCTTTGGGTTAGACAAGCTGGATGCAGGCGCCGACTACCACTATCGTTTTCAGATTCGCGGCAACGGCCCAGTGAAGGTGCTGTACACCGAAAGCAAGGATCTGCAGGTGCGGCAGAGCCAGGGGCCTGAGCTGAAGGAAGGCGAGCAGGGACGGCTAATCATTGTTCTGTTGCCGGGCGGCAAGGTGGAGTACCAGCCAGCGCTGAGTGATGGCCGATAGGGCCCTTCGCCGGAGGGCCCTAAGCCGTGTGCTTTCTCAGCGCACCATTCCCTGAAAAAGCGGGCTCTTGAGCAGATCATTAAAGCCCGCATTGGATGTGGCGAAGTGAATGGCCAGTTGGCCGGCGCTGGAACTGACGTCTGTGCCACTCAGGGCAGCCTTTTCCTGGTCTGTGCCGCTCATTTTCTTGTAGGCTACTGCGGCATTCAGCAGCGAGGACATGGTGGCCGCGGCAAAGGCATCTCCCGTCACGATGGTCAGGTCAAACTTCACGCCGTGCTGGAAGTTCATGGAATACCAGGAGGAGAGGAGCCGCTTGCGTACGGAGTCGTAGTCTGTAAGCGATCCTGCCTGCCCCAGCACCTGCTTCATCATGGTCTGCGTGCCCTGCTGATCCAGCACGCTCCATAGCGGCTCGGAATCGACAGAACGCATGGCGTCCATAATCGTTCCGTTGGTGAGCAGGCTCGGCCCCAGGCCGTCGCGCACGTCCAGAGCCTGCTTTACGGCGTCGCTCTCGCCAAAGACCATGGTGGAGGGGTCAACGAAGCAAAGGACCATGCCGGTTTTGCCCATCGGGTAAATCTTGTTGTTGCGGAGGAGCTTGGGATGCACCTTCTGCTTGCGGAAGTTGGCCAGAATATCATCTGTGGAGAACTGCCCCTGGGCGATGCCGACGGTCTGCAGCGATTCACCGGAGCCGCCGGGGCGGTAGAGGGCAAAGGCCAATTGGTCGACATCGTGATTTTCATTCAGGCCCGACTTGCTCAGCGCTTCATCGAACTGCTTCAGATTGGGTGGCATCACGCGCTCACGCAGTTGCATGGCCGCATCCGAGTTCTGCATCGCACGGTAGTCGATGACCACCAGTTGCTGCACCGCCTGAGGAATTGCCGAGCGGGCGTCATTGGACAACTGCGCAGCAGAGGCCGGCAGGGCCATGGCAAGACACAGCGTAGAAATCGAAAGAGCAGCCAAACTTCTCAAGGAATTTATCCTCCGGAAATGCATTGCGGTCTATAGGGCGCTAGCCGCAAACGAGATTCCCGCCTGCGTGCGCCCGGTTGCCGGGGCCAGTTGCCGCATGCAGCAAAAGGCTCCAACGTAAAGGCTCAACTGATTAGGGCCAGGAGAGTGGAGATGCGAGGCGCCGCTCCAGGATCTTGGTCTCGTCGTCGAACCCACTTAATTGACGCATCCACTCGCTATCCCGCTCACATGCTGCTTCAGGAATCAGGCCGATGACCTCGCCTTCGACCGGAGCAGCTTTGTGGCCAAGCGCGATGCGGGAGACGGTGTCATAGACGACAGAGATGGGGGTGGCCTCAAAATCGGTGATGTTCATGGAGAGCTGCGCGCGACCATGAGCCAGTACGCCAATAGCTTTGACGCCCTTGAGACCGCCGGATGCGGCACGGATTTCCTTGGCGATGGTCCGCACCATGGCCACATCGGTGGAGTCAAAGTAGATGTTATAGGCAACAAGGAACTTGCGGGCACCTACGGCACAGGCTCCGGCGGTGGGGTGCAGGGCGGGGCCACCCAGATCAGGGCGTTTGGCAGCGTCTTTGTGCGCTGTCTCTCTGAGTCCCTCAAACTGCCCACGGCGCACTTCTTCGAGGTTTGCGCGGTCAGGACGGGCGGCAGCAGCCTCATAGAAATAAACCGGAACGCCGAAGCGCTCCCAGATCTCCTGCCCTGCCTGCCGGGCGAGCAGAACGCACTGTTCCAGCTTGATGCCGGAGATAGGAACGAAGGGGATGACGTCTGCCGCACCGATGCGGGGATGAACGCCCTCCTGCGTAGTGAGGTCGATTAACTCAACTGCCTTGCCTACGCCGCGCACGGCGGACTCGACGACGGCCGCGGGATCTCCGGCAATGGTGACAACAGAACGGTTGTGGTCCGTATCCATGGACCAGTCGAGCAGGCGCACACCCTCCATGCGCATGGCAGACACGATGGCCCGCACGCGCTCGGCATCTTTCCCCTCAGAGAAGTTGGGTACGCACTCAACCACCGGACCGTTCATTGTGACTCCTGCGAGGTTACTTCCAAAAGGTGTAGCCGACCTGAATCTGAATACTGGCGTTGACGCCAGGGTTGCGATCCCCTAGCGACGCGGATGAGATATGGACGCCGTTCACGCCAAGGTCAATGGAGCGCTTGGGACTGATGAAGTAGTGAAAGCCGCCGCCGCCTTGCGGAGAGAAGTTGAACACCGAGGTACCGCCCGGCGTGCCGTGGGGCACAAGTTCGTCCGGGGGAAATTTGTGGGTGGTATAGATGAGCCCGCCGGCGGCCTGAAACCACGGCTGGAAGAGTCGCGAATGGGTGAGGAAGTTCCAGCGAAGAATCACGGGGGTGATGCTGACGCCGGTGTAGGTTCCACCGCCTACCGGGGCAACAAAGGGCTGGCCGAGGTAAGTAAAAGTCTCCTCATGCGGCGGCGGCGTATAAGCCTGCCAGAAAGGGATGATGTTGCCGGCGAACTCAAACTGGCCTGTGAGAAACTTGGCAGGCAAAACTGGCGTAATCACCTTGCCAATCTGGAATCCGGTGAAGAAGAACCTGAAGTTGTCGCGGTTACCCAGGCCCGAACCCCAGTTGATGAAGGGACCATACTCCCAACTACGGTTATTGCGCACCTGTGCCACGGGATCGTCGGCATCGCTGGTCTGAGAACTGGCGGGGCTGGAGGATTGAGCAACGGCCAACGTGCACGCCGCAAACATCAACAGAAACAACGACACTATTCGACTCAACTCAATTCCCTTCTCTGGCGTGAACTGGCTGTGACTCAAAAAAGGCCGCCACAACTGGGCGGCCTGTGCAATGCCGGTGGGCTGTAGGGTCAGCCGGCGACCTGTTCCATCTGCGCGGCGTCCATGTCGAAGTTCGAATAGACATTTTGCGTGTCGTCGAAGTCTTCGAGCGCCTCAAGCAGACGGATCATTTGGTTGGCCTGTGCCCCCTCGAGCTTGGTGTACGTGGAGGCGATCATTGTGACTTCGGCCATCACGGTGGGAATGCCCGCTGCTTTGACGGCATCATGTACGGCTTCAAACGCGGAAGGATCAGTGATGATCTCCCATGTTTCGCCTTCATCGTTCAGGTCTTCACCGCCGTGCTCGAGCACGATGTTCATGAGCTGTTCTTCGGACGCGGCGGACTTCTCCACGCCGATGACGCCCTTCTTGGAGAACATAAATCGCACGGAGCCTGATTCACCAAGATTGCCGCCGTTCTTGGAGAAGATGTGGCGGATTTCACTCACCGTGCGGTTGCGGTTGTCCGTCGTAACCTCAACGATGATGGCCACGCCACCGGGGCCGTAGCCCTCGAAGGTAATCTCCTCGTAGTTGACGCCCTCAAGTTCGCCGGTGCCGCGCTGAATGGCGCGCTTGATGTTGTCGGCGGGCATGTTCTCGGCCTTCGCGGCGAGGATGGCCGTGCGTAGACGCGGGTTGCCGTCCGGGTCTCCGCCGCCAGCCTTGGCGGCGATGGTGATTTCCTTGATCAGACGGGTAAATATCTTGCCGCGCTTGGCATCGAGCGCGCCCTTTTTGTGCTTGATTGTGGCCCATTTCGAGTGGCCGGACATGGGAACCTCAGTGATGGTGAAAAATGGTGGCGCGGAGACGCACCTGACGCGTTGATTATATCACCCGACCACATGGTATTGAGGGGATCGGAATGGCCCATGTTCTTTCCAATTGCATCAATGAGGCATGAGGTGAAAAGTCGCATCCAATTACAATGAACGGCAGTTCGTTATCTTCCCCAAGCCCGTACATTCAAGGAGCAAGGTTGAAATACCTCTTCTCTGTCATTTTCACCATGTGCATATTCCTTGGTGTCGCTCACGCTCAGGGCAACTACGAAATTCAGGTGTACGGTGCCGACACAGTTGAGCCGCGCAGCACGATGGTCGAGTTCCACTCAAACTTCACCGCCGACGGACAGCAGCAACTCATCGACGGCGTGTATCCAACCAATCACGCCGAGCATGAAACGCTGGAGATTACACAGGGTCTGACCAACTGGTCTGAAGTGGGCTTCTACCTCTTCACCAGCGAGCAGACGGGCACGGGCGTCCAGTGGGTGGGCGACCACATCCGGCCGCGCGTGCGCGTGCCTGACAGCTGGCACTGGCCGGTAGGCGTGAGCCTGTCGATGGAATTCGGGTACCAGCGTGCTTCGTATGATCGCGACACTTGGACATGGGAAATACGGCCCATCGTGGACAAGCAGGCAGGCCGATGGTACTGGGCCGTAAATCCAGCGCTGGAGCGCACACTGCACGGGCCGGATGTGAACCTGGGCCTGGACTTTGCTCCCGCAGCCAAATTCAGCTACAACTTCAACAAGGTCATCGCCGGTGGGCTGGAGTACTACGCCGACTACGGCAGCATTACGAACATCGCCAGCCTGCATGACCAGCAGCAGCAGTTCTTCCCTGCCGTGGACCTGAACGTGTCTCCCAAATGGGAGTTGAACTTCGGCGTGGGTGTTGGCCCCACCGCAGCCACCGACCATTGGATCATCAAAGCCATCGTGGGACGTCACTTCAACTGGGGCAGGCAGGAGCGCTGAGGCTTATCCCACCAGTTCCAAGGCGCGGATGGCCTCCTTGCGGACGGTGAGTTGCTCGACAAGGTCAGTTCGGACCTCAAAGCCACGGCCCGGCGTGTCCGGCACCAGAATATTTCCCTGCGGCGTGACTGTGACTTCGGGTTCGATGATGTCTTCCTTCCAGTAGCGTGCAGATGCCGAGACGTCACCGGGCAGGGAGAAGTTTTCAAGAGTAGCAAGAGCGATATTATGCGCACGCCCGATGCCGGACTCCAACATGCCGCCGCACCACACGGGGATGCCGCGCTCCTGTGCAGCGTTGTGCACAGCTATCGCTTCAGAGAATCCGCCTACACGGCCTAGTTTGATGTTGATGATCCTGCAGGATTCCATCTCAATGGCGGCCAGCGCATCGCGCCTGTTGCGAATAGGCTCATCCAGACAGATGGGCGTGCTCAGGCGCTTCTGGAGCATGGAGTGATAGTAGAAGTCGTCGTGCCAGAGCGGCTGCTCGATCATGAGTAGATCAAAGGCGTCGAATGTGACCAGGTGGTCCATGTCGCGAAGACGATAGGCGGAGTTGGCGTCACAGCTGAGCGTGATGCCCGGCCAGCGGCTGCGAACACGCTCAAAGACCTCGACATCCCAACCGGGTTTGCACTTGAGCTTGATGCGTTGATAGCCCGCTGCAAGTTCCTTCTCAATAATGCCGAGCAGCTCCGGGATGGAGGACTGGATGCCAAGGGAGACGCCGCAGGGGATAGACTCGCGCACACCACCCAACAACTGCCAGAGTGGCACGCCTTTGCGCTGTGCCTCCAGGTCCCAGACGGCGTTTTCCAGCGTAGCCTTGGCCATACGGTGGCCGCGAACGCGGTTGAAGATACGCGGGCACTGGCCGCCGTGCTCGGGCGCGGCAGCGGCCAGGGCGGGCCCAAGTTCGTGAAGCAGCACCTGCCAGGCGGTGTCAGTGGACTCCGACGAAAAGTACGGATGCTCGCCTGCGGTGCACTCTCCCCAGCCGATGAGTCCCTCGGAGTGAATCTCAGCCAGCAGGATTCTGCGATTGCTGGTGGAGCCGAAACTGGTCTCAAAGGGACGTACCAGTGGCAGATGCAATTCACGAAGGATAATGCCGTCGATTTTCATACCGTTTCTATTCCTTGCTGCGTCGGTTGCTCGTCGAGTTTCTGCTTCCTGCAATCTTTACCGGACCGGGAGTTCCGAGTGCATTACGCCAGATCTGTTTGCGAGGCATCTCCGAGTTCGAAGACTCCATTGCCTTCCCCGTCGCGGCTGTAGCCCAATACGGCGAGGCCTGCGGCAAAGGCATGCTGAAACCTGCTGCGGTTCTCCATTTGTACGGCGAGGGCACGCTCCCGGTCTGCTTCAGAGGCCTTCCATTCATAGATGGAGGCTGGGACGAGGATGCGCTCCTCAATGGTGTATGCGGTGCGAGGACGGCCTTCAAGGATGGCCGTCACCCTCGGTGAATCCAAGTGCCATTCCGCCACAAGGCGGTCAGTCGGCAATCCCCCTTGCAATCGAGAAGAGGATACACCATAGAAATCCACGTAGTAACTGCGAGCGATGGCACCGAGCTTGTAAATATTCAGGTGGGCGTTGCGAATCTCCAGCGGATCAAAGGTCCACTCCATCAACCGGATCCCTCGGGAAAGCGCCTCACGCCGTTGTTCCAGCTTGAGTTGCGCGCCAAGGCCGCGGTTGCGGTAGGGTGGTCGCACGGCCAGCATATGGGAGTGAAAATATGGCAGAGGCGCGCTTTGTTCGGTTTTGATGCCGGGCAAAGACATGGCAAAGCCGATCATGGACTCCGGTCCACCCTGTGGCGTGGAGCCAGGAATATCCGTGTCGAAGGCGCCGATAATCTGACCGCCAATTTTCTGTGCAACACGAAATACCTTGCGCGGAATCACGTCAGTGACGTCGTATCCCCACGTTTCAATCTGGAGCTGAACACAGGCCTCAAACTCGTCAAAGCCCGAACAGTTGCGAATAAGAATCATGCACCGTTCTCCGGCAGGGTGTGATTGTCAGCGCGCTGATCCGCGGCGCCCGCGAGCGAACGCTTGGCCATAGCCCACAGGGCCTCCAGTTCGTCTGCGTTCAACTCTTCAAGCGGACGCGGTGAAGCCTGCTCCATCTGCTGGAAGCGCTCACGGAAGCGGAGATTGCAACCGCGCAGGGCCATCTCTGCGTCAACACCCAGATGCCGGCCGAGGTTCACAACGGTAAATAGCAGATCGCCGAGTTCGGCTTCAACGGCGGTCTTGCGTGCAGGGTCAGCAGAGGAAGCTTCTGCCTCCAGTTCCGCTGTCTCCTCGACGAGCTTGGGCAACAGATCGCGCCAGTGAGGCCAGTCAAAGCCGGACTTTGCGGCGCGGGAGCCAAGCTTGGCGGCCTCAGCCAGCGCCGGCATGTCGCGATGCACTGAGTCAAGGCGAGAGGAGGATTGCGCTGCCTGCGCAGGCTTCTTTTCCGCAGCCTTAATCTCTTCCCAATTGCGCAGGACGGCTGCGGAGGAGCCTTCGACCGCCGCATCGATATCGGCCTGATTGCCAGCGACACGTGAGGCTTCCTCGCCAAAGACATGCGGATGGCGGCGGATGAGTTTTCTGTTGAGATGGTCTAGTACGTCGGCGATGGTGAATTGGCTCTCGTTGGCGGCCATCTCCGCATAGAAGAGCACCTGAAGCAGCAGGTCGCCGAGCTCCTCTACCAGATGCGGAAAGTCGCGCCGCTCGATGGCGTCAAAAACCTCGTAGGTTTCCTCCAGCGTGTATTTGCGAATCGTGTCGAAGGTCTGCTCGCGGTCCCATGGGCAACCGCCGGGCGCCCGAAGACGCGCCATGATGCCGACCGACTCCTCGAAGAGAGCCGCCGCCCGCGCCGGGTCTGTCTTCATGGCGTGACCAGATGCGGGATTGGAAGACTGGGGGCCTTTTGCTTCGCGTGCGCCGTCCATTGGCTCCAGTGTAAACCGCAAGGCACGGGGCAGGTTCCGCACGGATGTGCACGAGCGATACGTTGCCTTAGCGCGTCTGAACGCACGTATACTCAAGCACGCGCATGATTGTTGCCTACGGAACGACACTGGCGATACTGGCGGGGCTGGCGTTCGGCAGCTTCCTCAACGTGTGCCTGAGCCGCTGGCCCACGGGCGAGAGCGTCGTCAAGCCGCACTCGCACTGTCCCAAATGCGGACATGTACTTGCATGGTGGGAGAACATTCCATTGGCGAGCTGGCTGGCCCTGCGCGGCCGCTGCCGCAGTTGCAAGTCGCGCATCAGTTGGCGCTACCCGCTGGTGGAGCTGGCCGTGGGCATTCTGTGGGGCTGGCAGGCATGGCAGTTTTTGAGCGCGGCCCTCAACCCGCATCTGCCAGGACTGATTACCGCGCCAGCCGTGGTAACCCTGCTGGGCCGTATGGCGTTCTACTGGCTGCTGGTCGCTCTGGCCCTGTTGGACGCGGAGCATCTTTGGCTGCCGAACTGGCTCACTTGGCCGGGAATCGCTATGGGAGTGTTGACCAGGCTTACAACTGCCGCGGCCAGCCGCCAGCTTCTTCCTGATATGCCCACTGAACCACTACGGCTGTTACTCACGCGGGAGTTTCTGCACGCGCTGTTTGCCATCGTCGTCGCGGGCGGCCTCGTGCTTGCCATCCGCTGGACTTATCGGCTGCTGCGCGGCCACGAGGGCATGGGACTGGGCGACGCCAAGCTGATGGCCGTGCTGGGCGCGTGGTTGGGTCTGTCCGGCGCGCTGGTGGCCTTCGCGCTCGCAGTACTGATAGGCGCACTTGTGGCGCTGGCACTGCTCGCGGTGCCAGCCGTAAGGCGCGGGCCGAAGGCGTGGACGATGATCAAGCTGCCGTTCGGCACATTTCTCTGCGTTGGAGGTGTAGTGAGCGCCATCTGGAGCCAGCAGCTTATCTCGGCCTACCTGCGCTGGATAGGTCTGGCGTGAGTAGGTAGAAAATACCGTCCGTCAGTCAGTTTGGCTGCTTGGGTGAGGCGGCGTTCGCCATTTCCGGCTGCTTCAGGATCTTGCGAGCCTGCTTGCTGTGCCTGCTGTCAGGGTCGTACTCCATCACCTTCTCGTAGTTAGCCTTGGCGGCGAAGTAGTCGCCGAGGTGGCGCTGCGCCTCGGCCAGTCCCCAGTAGACTTCGGGATTATCCGGGGCCAGCACGAGGGCAGACTCGAAGCGCGAAAGTGCGCCCTTCCAGTCGCCGGTTTGCAGGTAGAAGTTCCCCACGTCGATTTCCTGTTTGGGAGTCGCGTGCGGCATGGCCAGGTCCTGCTGCTTCTTCTTGTGCTTGCCATCATCAGGCGGGGGCTGCAACATCTGGTCGAGCCCCTGCTGGCTGGAACTGAAGCTTGCATCGCTCGCATCGGCACCTGCACTCGCTTCGTCGGGACTGCGCACCGGATCGTGGTCCACGCTGGGAATGTAGAAGTGGCTGGCGGTCGTGTCCGGGGGTGGCGCGAGTGTGCCGGGCGAGTTACGCGAGGGCAGCACGGGAACGGAGCTTGTGTCCTCAGGGAACGGGTTGGCATCCTGCTTCGGAGCGCTGCCCGCGGCCTTGGGCGCGTCGGAGGGCTTGTCCTGCGCGGGGCCGCTCGTCGCCTGCGCGTGCAGCATGGTCGCAGCTGCGCAGCAGCATCCCATCACCACCACGATGTGCAGCGCGTGTTTCATTCCTGTCCCTCCCACTCCCTTTGCCACCCCTTCAATGGTAGGATGCGGTGCATACCTTACTCAAGCGCCGAAGGAAAACACGCACAATCACATGGGACTCATCATTCGCTCCTCCGCCATTCATGCCGCAGGCTGCTACACCACAACCGCCATTCGCAAGGGCACGCGCGTGGCCGAGTACGACGGCCCGCGCCTGAGCAAGCGCGAGGCCGACCGCTGCTACGAGCAGTCGCCCATCACCTATCTTTTTGGACTGGGAAACGGCTCCATCGTCATCGACGGGCACTGCATGGCAATGTTCATCAACCACAGTTGCAACCCAAACTGCGAGACGGAGGAAGTGGATGGGCGGGTGTGGATTACGGCCATCCGCGACATCGCGCCTGGCGAAGAAATCACCTACGACTATTGCCTGTATGACGGCGGCGACGATGAGGCTGTGTGCAACTGCGGCGCGAAGAAGTGCCGCGGGACAATGTATTCCCATGAGGAGCGGAGCAGGCGAAGAGTTGCGGCAAAGAAAGCAGCATCAGGCAAGCGCGACAAGCGCAAGACGGGCAAGACAGCCCGGGCACGGTAGGACTCGCTTGAGTCTGGCTGCCTTATGCAGGCTGTAGCGCCGCAGTGCGTGTGACGGCAATGACGCTGATGTCGTCTTCCTGGCCGAAGCTTTGCGCGGTTGTGGCTATATGGGCCGCGCTGCTGGCCGATGCGATGAGTTCCTGCACGCGCTCAAAGCCGAAGAGCTGACCATCGGCGCTGGTGGCTTCGGCGATGCCGTCGGAAAGCAGCATCAGGCGGTCGCCCTGCGCCAGCTTGAAGCGCAGGACGGAAAACTCCGGCGCGTCAATCATTCCGAGAGGCAACGAGCCCTCGACCTCCAGCGGTTTTCCGTTCACATAAGGCGGCATGTGCCCGGCGTTTGCCAGGGTCGCGCTGCCGTCCGGCTCAATCCGCAGCGCGAGACAGGTGGCCTGCGCGTCGCCGCGGCCCATGAGGCGCTGATTCAAGGCCTTCAAGATGACGATAGGGTCGGCGCTCCAGTCGGCGGTGCTGCGAATGGCGCCGACGAGCAGCGCGACGAGCATGCCGGCCTTGAGACCCTTGCCGGTGACGTCTCCGGCGACGATGAGCAGGCTGCCGTCCTTCTCGTTTGGAATGACCTGGAAGAAGTCGCCGCCGACTTCGCGCGCGGGGCGGTACTCGCTCTCGACCTCGAAGCCATGGAAGACGACGCGCTGCTCCGGCAGGATGACCTGCTGGACCTCCTGCGCCTGCCGGACATCGAGAGCCATCTGGCGCTGGCTCTTGAGCGACTGCAGAAGGCGGCGCAGAAGCAAAAGGGCAATCACCGCGGCGATCAAAATATCCGAGACTTCCATCAGGCTCACCCTCGCACCGAAGGGAAACCAGAGCAAGTTGAAATGGTGTAATGCAAACTCACGCCAGAAGCTGCTGACGCCGTGCAAAAGGACGACCGGCAGCACCAGCCAGCCCTCCATTCCCTGCCGTCGAATGCCATCAACAACAATCCACACCAGCAACAGGAAGAACATCGCCTGAACGATCTGAGCGACAGTGTGCCAGTGCTGTGCCGCCGTGTGTGACAGGACACCGAAGAATATTTCGTCTCCAAGTGTCGAGGCAATCGTGATCAATACAGTTAATCCCGCCACAAGGCGCGGCAGCCACCGAGACCGGGCGCGCCCGAACCACACCCACCAAACGATCACCCACGCGGCATATTCAAGGGGAGAAATGATTCCGTCGCCCAGAAAGTTCCCCAAGCGTACGCTGACTACCTGAGTCCATGCAGCAACCGGATTGATTCCAGCATCCAGAGCAGTGAGCAGGAAGAGAAAGGCCATCCAGAGATAGGCATCATCGGAACGATCAAACAGGATCAGGCTGAGTGCCAGAATGGCAAGCAGCACAAAGAACACCGCTTCAACGGCTTCCGCGGAGTAGGATCGGAAGTCCTCTAACCAGTTGGCTTGATTCGCGAGGCGCACTACGCCTGCCTCGCCAAAGACGGGCGCAGCATGCATGCCGCCTGCGTCCGGGGCATACAGCAATGTACCGGGTTCCATCCAGCATCGGACGGCCAAAACCTGACTCGTCCCGGTGCCCTGAAGATAGAACATCGCAGGCTGAGCGTAGTAGGACTTGGGATGTCCGGTGCTGAAGTCGCCAAAGCTGCCCAGGAGCGATCCATTGGCAAAGAGCTGGTAGGCGTCATCGATGTCTTGCGGTCCGGCCAGGGCCATCGATAGCCCGGCCGGTACGTCCACCCGGACGCGGATCCGGTACCAGGCGTAGCCCCAGTCTCCAGCATGGCCGCGTGCCGTCCAGCCGGGAACATAGCCGGAAGAACCCGCAACAGGATCGGTTGCCCCTTGCTTCGGGGTCAGGTCGACGGTCTCCCAGTTGGAGTCGTCGAAGTCCGGTTCGGCCCACAGCGGCTTGCCGGTCCTGGGGTCGATGGGCGAGTCGCCGATGTGGAACTTCCACGGGCCGTAGAGCGGCACGGCCGACTGGCCGAGGGTGATTTGCTCTGCGCTCGCGGGCTGCGCGGGGGCTGGTGCGCGCTCTGGCTGTGCGACCGCCCATGGGGCAAGCATGAATAACGACAATATCGGGAGCACACCGCTGAGTCGTCGCGCCATTTTGGGGGCCTCATCGAAAGGGAAAACCTGCTCCAAGAACTATAACCAGTCCCTCGCCGGGCATGAGCCTAATTTTTCAGAGGGTTACTTTGTTCAGCAAGTAAGCCGGCGAGCGCCAGGCTGTGGTTTTCCACGCGCCTGCTCCCCTGCCCGGAACGATACAATCCCACCTAGGCAGCCTGCTGTGAAGGCGGGCCGCGGGAGCACGTAGACATATGGGTTATCAGGTTCTGGCCAGAAAGTATCGCCCGCAGCGCTTTGCCGACGTGGCAGGCCAGGACCACGTAACGCGCACGCTGCTGAACGCGCTCAGCCAGAATCGCATTGCACACGGGTACATCTTCAGCGGGCATCGCGGCATCGGCAAAACATCCATCGCCCGCATCCTGGCCATGTCCCTCAACTGCCGCTACACGGTGGGTGCGCCGGAGAGGCCGACACCGGAGCCGTGCGGCGCGTGCGACTCCTGCCTGGAGGTGCGCCAAGGCACGGCCGTGGACGTGATCGAGATCGACGCGGCCACCAATCGCGGCATCGATGAAATTCGTGAGCTGCGCGACGCGGCACGCTACTCCCCTGCCCGCGACCGCTACAAGATTTACATCCTCGATGAGGCACACCAGATTACCGAGGCCGCCTTCAACGCGCTGCTGAAGACTCTGGAAGAGCCACCCGCGCACGTCGTCTTTATGATGGCGACCACCGAGCCAGAGAATATCCCCCAGACCATCCGGTCGCGTTGCCAGCACTTCAGCTTTCACGCGGTGAAGTTCGATGACATCCTCGACCAGTTGAAAATGATTGCCGGGCAGGAACAGGTCGCCGCTGAGGAAGGCGCGCTGGCCTTACTAGCCGAGGCTGGTGACGGCTCCATGCGCGATGCGCTTTCCATCATGGACCAGGCCATTGCGTCTGCCCCGCTTGAGGACGGCAAGCCCGCACTCTCTGCCACGCAGATTCGCGACCTGATGGGCTCGGTTCCAAATGCCGTGTTTGAGCGCCTGCTGGAGGCAGTGGCTGCCGGGCAAAGCGCCGACCTGATGGAGCAGTTGAACGTGCTGCTCAATGCCGGGCACAGTCCCTCAACCCTGGCGCGGCATATGGTGCGCTACCTGCGCAACGCCCTCATGGCCAAGATTGACGGGGAGCAGAGCGAGCTTTTGCAGATCAGCAGTGACGAGCGCGCCCGCGCTGCACGCACAGCCATGCTCTTCACTGAGGAGGAGCTGACGCGCAATCTGCAGATCGTGCTGCGTACATTTGACGACCTGAATTATCGCCAGGAGCAGCGCTTTCACCTGGAACTGGGCCTGCTCAAGCTCATTCATGCGCAGCGCCTGCTGCCTCTGGAAGAGTTGTTGAGCGGGGTGGCTCTCGGCGCCGGTGCGCGATCCTCCGCGCCCGCTGCAAGCCCACGGCCCTCATCTGCGCGGACCAGCAGCACGGCGAGCACATCCCCGCGCAGCACTCCTGCGCCTGAACCTCCACCGCCCAGCAAGGGCATTTCACCATTCGTATCCGCCGGCAAAACGCCTCCTGCAATAGCCACAGTCAGCACTCCTGCTGAGGTGGTCCGCCCCGCGGCTGAGGCGGTATCCAGTGCCGCTCCGCCACGCCCGGCAACACCCTTCCCTGTCACTGCCGGACAGGCCAGCGGATTTGCTGAAACTTTGACTGAAGGCGCTCTAGCCAAGCAGCCCCACCCGATTGCAGAGCCGGAAACGCCAGCAACCACGGCCGAGCTTGCTGATTCTGTGGCCTCGCCCGGCACACCCTCTGTGGATGCAATCTGCAGCGCTGTCGTGCAGGCCCTCGCCGCAGCCGGTCACACCTCAGCGTCCACGCTCCTGGCCGCTGGCGCCTGGACGATCGAGGGATCCGGTCTGCGCATTGAAGTCGCGGGGATGGGCAAGAAGATGCTCAGCCTTACCATCAACGCCGCCGCAGAGAAGATCATCCGCCAGCAACTCCAGCAACTGGGCGCGCCGACCCGCTTCATGGTTGTTCCCGGCGAGGGCTCAGCAGCGCGCTCGGCCTCTGTCGCAGCACCCACTGCGGGCAGCGTGCAGCAGGCAGCGCTGGCCAATCCGCTGGTGCAGCGCGCGAAGGAAATCTTCAACGCGGAGGTCCGTAGCGTGGTGGATCTGCGCACACCGTAGCCGCCCGACACGAGGAGAATTCATGTTCAATCCGCTCAAGCTCTCTGAAATGCTTTCGCAGGCCAGCCAATTGCAGGAGGAAGTTCAGCGCAAGCTCGAACAGACCGTTGTTGAAGGCTCCAGCGGCGGCGGCGCAGTCACTGCCACAATGAATGGGAAGAAGCAGCTGCTCAAGCTGCACATCGACCCTGCGGCCGTCAGCAGTCTCAGCGGCAATCAGGCAGACGTGGAGATGCTGGAAGACTTGATCGTGGGCGCCGTGAATGAAGCCGGACGCAAGGCAGATGAAGCGATTCAATCGAATGTACAGGGCATGCTGGGCGGGCTCAAGCTGCCCGGGCTCGGTGGTTAACTCAGCCGAAATCCTAAGGGGGTCGAAGAAATGACAACAGCGATATCGCGTAGAGGCTTTCTGCAAATGAGCATGGCTGGCGCCGCAGCAAGCATGGCGCCGCGCTGGATGATGGCGCAGGCTGCGCCGGCGACGGATCGTGTGGCGCAGATGCGCGCGCAGGCAGCCACAGTTCCCATTCACACAACCAAGCTCTATGACAACCTCTACCTGCTGCAGGGAGCAGGCGGCAACATGGCCGTACAAATTGGCCCGGATGGCAAGCTGCTCATCGACTCCAGCTTTGCACCGGCTGTGCCAAAGATCCGTGAAGCGCTGGCAACGCTGAGCAACGACCCGGCGAGCACGCTCATCAATACGCACTGGCATATTGACCACACTGACGGTAACGAGGGCATGCACGCGGCGGGCTTTACCATTTATGCCCACCAGATGACGCGCGAGCGCCTCTCCACCCCGCAGACGATGAAGCTGTACGATTTCTCCCTTCCTGCCGCGCCGCCCGCTGCCTGGCCGGTGCTCACCTTTGAGGACCGCATGCACCTGTGGCACAACGGCGACTCCCTGGACCTGGCGCACTTCGACCCCGCGCACACAGACACAGATATCTACATCCACTTCCACAAGGCCAATGTGCTGCACGTGGCCGACATCTGGTTTAACGGCATGTTCCCTTTCATTGACGAGGGAACAGGCGGCAACATCGATGGCATGATCAAGGCGGGCGCAAAGGCTCTCGCCCTCGCCGACTCAGAGACGAAGATAATTCCCGGCCACGGCCCGCTCGGCAACAAGGCGCAGTTGCAGCAGTTCCACGACATGCTCGCCGCCGTGCGCGAAAAAGTGGCGGCGCTCAAGGCCAGCGGCGCGAGCGAGCAGGAAGCCATCGCGAAGAAGCCAACCGCGGCCTTCGATGCCGAGTACGGCAAGGGCATGATGAACGGCGATGCGTTCACCGGCATCGTGTACCGAACGGTCTAGGAGGCCTGCGCAGTGTCACGTTATGCAGAGCCGATGGCGCGGCTGATTGAGGAGCTCAAGAAGCTGCCCGGTGTCGGCTCCAAAACGGCGCAGCGGTTCGCGTTTCACATCCTGCGCTCCAGCGAGGAGGACGCAGCCGCGCTGGCCGAGGCCGTACGCGGCCTCAAGGCAAGCCTGCGGCTTTGTTCCGTATGCAACAACGTCACCGACGTGGACCCCTGCATTTATTGCGCAAGCCCCACGCGCAACCAGCGCATGGTTTGCGTCGTCGAGGAGCCCACCAACATCGCCGCCATTGAGCGCACCCGTGAGTACAATGGCGTCTACCACGTGCTGCACGGCACGCTTTCGCCGCTCCATGGCGTAGGGCCTGACCAGTTGCGCGCCAGCTCCCTGTTGGCCCGCGTGGAGCACGGCGACGTTGATGAGGTCATTCTCGCTACCAGCCCCACGCTTGAAGGCGAAGCCACGGCCAACTGGCTGGCCAGCACGCTGCGCGGATTGCAGGTGAAGGTCACGCGCATCGCCACCGGCGTCCCCGCCGGCAGTGATATCGAATATGCGGATGAAGTCACCATGGCGCGTGCCCTCGAGGGCCGCCGCGAAATCAAACACTAATTCTTTGCAGAATATTTACGAACCGCGTGTTAGGTTCAGAGCAAGATCGAAGTCCAAACCCAGCACCCGTATTCCGTAGCCAGTCCGCCGACGCGGAAAGGCTTCCCGCCTAGCCGCGCAGCTTGCTCAGCAGATCCTGAGGGTGCACGGGCTTGGCCAGAATCTCAAACTCGTAGCCTTGTGCACGGGCCTTCTCCAGCAGGTCAGCCGTTGCGGCCTGCCCAGAGAACAGCAGCACTTTGATTTGCGGCAACAGCGCGCGCATCCGGATGGCTGCGTCAATGCCGTTCAGGTCGGCCATAATGACGTCGGTGATCAGCATATCCGGAGCAAAAGTAGCCGCCAGTTCCAGGGCCTTTTCGCCGGAATACACGGCGCGCGCCTCAAAGCCGCTCTGGTTCAAAATCATGGCCAGCGTATCGGCGATGACGTGTTCATCGTCAACGACCAGAACTTTAGGATGGACGCGATGATCGGGCATACTCTCCTGCATGTTGTAACGGGATACAATGCGAAAGCATCCCAAACTGGGAACGGTGCGCAGCGGAACATGCGAGTGCTGCGCCCGGCTCAATCCTTGTTTGGTGCTTTCTTAGACATGATACGCTCAGCAAAGGTAAACACGCTTCTGGCCGATAAAACCCGACGCCGGCAATTTAGTTGCGGTTCACTGCCAAAATGCATCTATAAGTGAATCCCCTCCCGGCTTGCCCTTGCATTTGGCGCGCCTCTCAGAACCACAATGGAAGGACTAACGGCCGCAGCCGGAGCGCGCGGGCCATGAACCGGAGAATCTCTGATGCAGGATACAGCCCTGAAGAGCGCGGCGCAGAGCATCACCGCGGACGTGATCATTCGTGCCGAAAAAATTGAGAAATTCTATGCCCAACCAAACATGCACCGCATCCAGGTCATTGCTCCCACTGACCTAAGCATCGCGCCCGGTGAGATTGTTGCGCTTCTGGGGCCCTCGGGCTCGGGCAAGTCCACCATGTTGCGCATGCTTAGCGGGCTCTCGCGTCCCTCGGCGGGCTGTGTGTACTGGCATGAAAAGCCCATCGGCGAAGTGGAGATTAACGTCTCCATCGTCTTCCAGACATTCGCGCTCTTCCCCTGGCTCACGGTGCTAGAGAATGTGGAGGCCCCGCTGAAGGCGCGCGGTGTCCCTTCGGCCCAGCGCCACGAGCGCAGCATGCGAATGCTGGACACTGTCGGCCTCGACGGCTTTGAAGCTGCCTACCCCAAGGAGCTCTCCGGCGGCATGCGCCAGCGTGTGGGCTTTGCCCGCGCTCTCGTTGTGGAACCAGAAGTCCTCTTCATGGACGAGCCCTTTTCCTCCCTCGACGTGCTCACTGCAGAAAACCTCCGCAGCGAACTGCTCGAGCTGTGGGCGAAAAAGACCATGCCCACCAGGTCTGTCTTCCTCGTCACCCACAATATCGAGGAAGCTGTGCTTCTTGCCGACCGCATCATCGTCCTCGGCCGCAACCCAGGACACATCCGCACCGACTTCAGAGTGCAGTTGCCTCAGCCGCGCGATCGCAAGACCGATGCCTTCACGCAACTCGTTGACTACATCTATAAGGTCCTCACCCGCCCCGAGGTTCCTCCGGAGGGGGTTCCTGAGCAACAGGCTGGAACGCGCGCGCCTGAGCGGCGCGAGATGCGGTACCAGATGCTTCCCCATGCGCGTCCCGGTGGCATGGCGGGCCTGCTCGAACTGCTACTCGACAAGGGCGGTCGCGACGACATCTATCGACTGGCCGACGATCTCGCCTTCGAGATTGATGACCTGCTGCCCATCGTGGACGCCGCCCAATTGCTCGGCTTCCTCAAGATTGAGGAGGGCGATGCGGCCATCACCGAGAGCGGTGCGGAGTTTGCCAACTCTGAGATTCTGCGCCAGAAGGAACTCTTCCGCGAAGCCGCGCAAAAGAACGTCCTTCTGCTGCGGCAGATTCGCCGCGCGCTCGACAGCAAGAGCGACCACACCGTGCCCGAGGAGTTCTTCCTCGACCTGCTCGATGAACAGTTCAGTAGCGAGGAAAGCCAGCGCCAGATGGAAACAGCCATCACCTGGGGCCGCTATGCGGAATTGTTTGACTTTGACGCAGGCCGCCGCCGCTTTGTGATGCCCGATGCTCTGGAGGAGGAGATAGAAGGGGGTGGCGAAGCTGAATGAGCCTGCAAAACACATTCGGCCGCTCGCTCTTCGCGGTGCGCACCTGGCCCTTTTTCACCGATGTAGCCGTCGGAGCCTGCCTGCTGGCCGTCTTCTTCGGGGTTATTCGGCTGGGAACCTATTGGTTCACCAGCCCCATGCCCTCGGTCCCCATTTCCCACTCGGTCAGCGCTCTGCCGCTCTATGCCTTCTACTCCATTGCGCGCGTTGCCATCGCCTACCTGCTCAGTCTCATCTTCGCGGTGAGCTACGGCTACATCGCCGCTTACAATCCGCGCATTGAAGGCTGGATGGTCGCTGCCCTCGACATCCTCCAGTCCATTCCCGTGCTCAGCTTTCTCCCTGGTGTCATGCTGGCCATGATGGCTCTCGTGCCCGGACACCAATTAGGCATTGAGATGGGATCCATCCTGCTCATCTTCACCGGGCAGGTGTGGAACATGGCCTTCAGCTTCTACTCCTCGCTCAAAAGCATTCCCCGCGATATGATCGAGGCCTCGCGCATCTATCGCTACTCGGCCTGGCAGCGCTTTTGGCAATTGGAGATGCCCTTCGCCGCCATTGGCCTCATCTGGAACTCCATCGTCTCCGTCGCCGGAGGATGGTTCTTTCTCATCGCCTGTGAGATGTTTCCCCTGGGTGATCGCTTCTTCCGCCTGCCCGGCCTCGGCAGCTACCTGCAGACCGCGGCTTCGGCTGACCCCGTCGATACGCACGCTCTCCTCTGGGGCCTCTTTACGCTTGTGCTCATCATCGTCGCCACTGACCAGCTCATCTGGCGGCCGCTCATAGCCTGGAGCGACAAGTTCAAATTCGAGCAGGTGGAGTCCACAACCCGCATCACGTCGCCCATCCTGACGCTGCTCCAGCGCTCTCGCTTTTTCACCAGGATTCCAGAGCATATCTGGGATTCCATCCAGGAGCGCGCCTATCGACGCCTGGCCGCCACCCGTGCCTGCCGCATTGTGCAGCCGGCGGACTCCGGCAGACCCCGCCGCGGCTGGCTGCTGCAATCCTCCCTCGTTCTCATCGCCGCTTTGCTTGCCCTTTGGGGAGCGTATGAAGCTGTTCGCCTTCTCCACGGAATCACCTGGCCTGACATTCGCCACCTCCTTCTCGGCGCTCTGGCCACATTCCTGCGTGTCAATGCGTCGCTCGCCATTGCTGCCGCGTGGACCATTCCTGTCGGCGTCATGATTGGCTTCAGCCCCAGGCTCGCCCGCATTCTTCAGCCTGTCACGCAGGTGGTGGCCTCTGTGCCCGCGACTGCGCTATTCCCGGTGCTCCTCCTCGGCCTCATCCGCCTGGGCGGCGGCATGGGCCTCGGCTCCATCGCCCTCATGCTGTTGGGCACGCAATGGTACATCCTCTTCAACGTCATCGCGGGCGCTGTCGCCATCCCCTCTGACCTCAAGGAGGCCGCGGCGCTCTACAGGTTTTCCCCCTGGCAGCGCTGGACCACACTCATCCTCCCCGGCATCTTCCCCTATCTCATCACCGGATTCGTAACCGCCTCAGGCGGCGCATGGAACGCCTCCATTGTCGCCGAGTACTTCCATTTCCAGAACCAGACATTGCAAACCATCGGCCTGGGTGCACAGATTAGCGCCGCCACTGACAGTGGCAGCTTCCCCACCCTCCTCCTGGCTACCGTGCTCATGGCCCTCATCGTCGTCACCATCAACCGCCTTGTCTGGCGCCGTCTCTACAGGATCGCGGAGACGCGGTATAGACTCGAAGGTTGAACGGCAGGCCGCAGGGCCCGCAGCACGCGGCAGAGGGCACGGATGATTCGAGTCGGGTTGGTTGGTTTTGGCATGGCGGGGCGCGTCTTTCACGCACCGCTCATTTCATCTGTCGAAGGCCTGGAACTGGCCGCCGTCGTCGAGCGCCACGAAAACAAAGCCGCTGAGCGCTATCCCGGCATCATCACCTATCGCTCCCTCGAAGACCTGCTTGCAGACGCCTCCATCCGCCTCGTCGTCGTGGCCACCCCGAATAGCACCCACTTCGACGTTGCCCGCCGGGCTCTGGAAGCCGGCAAGCACGTCGTGGTGGACAAGCCCGTTGCCATGAGCTCACAGCAGACAGCAGAGCTTGCAGCTCTGGCGCACGAACGCAAGCGGCACATAGTTCCCTTTTACAACCGCCGCTGGGACAGTGACTTCCGCACACTTAAAAAAGTGATACATGAACAATTGATCGGGCGCATTGTCCATGTTGCTTCTCACTTCGACCGCTGGCGACCCGCCCCATCCGCCCGCGCCTGGAAGGACAACGCCGATGAGGGCGGCATTTTGCTCGACCTAGGAACCCACATCGTTGACCAGGCTTTGCTCCTCTTCGGAAAGCCTGATGCCGTCGGTGCTGAGGTGCTGCGTGAGCGCGATGGCAGCGGCCCCAACGACTCCTTCACCATCCGCCTCCATTACCCCGATTACATCGTGACGCTCGGCGCAAATCTCCTGTCTTCACTCGCGCGTCCGCGCTTCCACCTGCGCGGCACCCAGGGCAACTACTGGAAGTGGGGTCTCGACTTGCAGGAAGCAGAGTTGAACAAGATCACGCGCATCACCTCGACCCACTGGGGCGAAGAGCCGGAAGGCCACTGGGGCGCATTGAACATCGAAGTGGACGGAGGCATGGTGGCGCGCCCCATTCGGCCTTTGCCGGGGGACTACCGCCTTTTCTACTCAGCCGTGCGAGATGCCGTGCTCGGCAAGGCCGCACCCCCTGTATCCCCTCTGGCCGCATGGCGCACGGCGCGCTTGCTGGAATGGGCCTTGACCTCTGCCGAGCAGCGCCGCAACATCACCTGCGACTGGTGCCAGGAACCAGCGTAAGTTGTCGCAGGCTGCCCTGTCTTTCTTACCCAACGCGAAAGCGCGCCTCTTCTGGACCCGTGGTGAGACGCACCAAGAATTCTGCCATAAGCGCGTCTTCGCGAATCTCGTCGAAATAACGGCATGGCCAGTTTCGTCACACGTTTCACCCGATCAACATTCGCCTTTCGCTCCTCCAATCCACTTAGCGCTGGCAGTTTGAGAAGCTCTCGCCTCGCACCGGATCGTCGAAATTCACCTGTCCCGCATCTCTTATATCCTTAAAATTCCTATCCATTGGCACGCAGGCTCGCCCCTGCGTCCCCAAAGAGTCCTTCTATGCGCATGGAGATACACTCCTGCCTGGAAATTCGGCGCCATAAAATTTCCCTGAAAATTGCAATAGACAATTCATCTCCCTATCGAATACGATGGCCTTTCATCCTGCCAGGAGCCATCGGAGCTAAAGGTGCAGACTTCCCGTCTCTTCGCCCGTAAAAGCGCTTGGCACCGCGGACATAAAGCCCGCGCGCAAAACACCTCTTCCCCGTGCACACTGGCCTTCATGAACATCGCAAGTCCGCGCAGAATTACTCTGCCCAGGCCTGTGCATCTAATAGGGACGGGGTTAGCTGTGTCAATGAATCCTTCACGCTCGAATCGGTACCTTCTTGGAACAACTTGATGGAGCATGAACCCAGGCGAAGCCGCAAAATACAGCGACAATAAGGCAGGCAAGTATGAAGCATTCGGAATCCGCAATACTCGACCAGGCAGCGCGCGCACTCGATACCTTACAGATTGAGATTCCCTCCTGGGGATTTGCCAATACAGGCACGCGCTTCGGCAAGTTTCTCCAGCCCGCTGCTGCCTCCACTCTCCGGGAAAAGTTCGCTGATGCGGCTGAGGTCAAGCGCCTCACCGGAGCAACACACACGCTTGCCCTGCATGTTCTCTGGGATCTGCCCAACGGTGTTCGCGACGTGCCCGAGGTGCAGAATCTTGAGAAGAGCTACGGAATTCGCGCCGGCTCCATCAATCCCAATCTCTTTCAGGATCAGGAATACAAATACGGGTCACTCTGCAATCCCGATGGCGCAATCCGTGAACAAGCTGTCGGACATGTGCTCGAGTCCATCGAGATCGCCAAGCGACTCGGCTCCCGAGATCTCTCCCTTTGGCTGCCGGATGGCTCCAACTACCCCGGCACGCAGAGCATTCGCAAGCGTATCGGCTGGTTGGAGGAGGCGCTCCGCACTGCCCACGCGCACCTCAACCCTGACCAGCGCCTCCTCATCGAGTACAAGCCCTTCGAGCCCGCCTTCTATCACACCGACATTGCAGACTGGGGGATGTCTTCGCATCTGGCGCGTGAGTCCGGGCCTCAGGCCAGGGTACTCGTGGACACCGGACACCATTACTCCGCGCAGAACATAGAGCAAGTCGTTGCATGGCTGATCCACACCGGAATGCTCGGCGGCTTCCACTTCAATGACCGCCGTTATGCCGACGACGACCTCACCCTCGGCTCCATCGACCCCTACCAGATCTTCCGCATCTTCCATGAGATTCATGCCGCCGCCGATGACGGACTCAACCTCGACATCGCCTTCATGATCGACCAGAGCCACAACCTTAAAGGCAAGGTTGAAGCCAACGTGCAGACAGTAATCACCGCACAGGATCTGTGGGTGAAGGCAGCACTTGTTGATCGCAAGCAACTGGCACGCCTCCAGGACGCAAGCGACATTGTCGCCGCCGAGGAACTCTTCCGCGGCGCCTTCTGGCGCGATGTTCGGCCGCTCACCCGTGCCTGGCGCGAAAGCCGCGGCTTCCCCGCTGACCCCCTCCAGGCCTTGCGCGACGACGGCTACGTGGAGCGCGTCAGCAAGGAGCGCGCAGGCCGACACTCCACAGTCAACAGCTACGCCTGATATTGTTAATGCGTGAAGTTTCCGTAATGAAATCTGCGGCTGCGGAGCTACCCTCTTGCGCAAAACGAAAATCAAGCGGCTCTACCTCATCCCGATTCTTTCTAAGGCACTGGACGTGCTCGAGCTGTTGGAGCAGAACCACTCGCCTGTCACGCTTGAAGACGTCTTCCAGAAGACCAACATCTCCAAGACCAGCGTCTATCGCATCCTCAAGACGCTGGTCCACCGAGGATATGTCGCCCAGTCGCAGGATGGTCAGTACCGCCTTGTATCCCGTCCGCGCCGCCTGCGCTTCGGCTTTGCCGTGCAAAGCGCGGACATGCCCTTCTCTGACGCCGTCGCGCAAAGTGTAACTGCCGCAGCAGCCGCTGCCGGCGTTGAGTTGCTCATGCTCGACAACCGCCAGGATCCCGATGTCGCCATCCAGAACGCGCACGAGTTCGTGAAGAAGCGCGTGGACCTCGTGCTGGAGTTTCAGGTCGAGGAGCATGTTGCCCCGCACGTGGCCAACATTCTCAAGAAAGCCGATATACCCCTCGTCGCCATCGACGTGCCTCACCCCAACGCAACATACTTCGGCGTCGATAACTTTGAAGCTGGCTTTGAGGCCGGTTCCCTCCTCGGTCAATATGCCCAGCGCAAGTGGAAGGGCAAGGTTGACTGGGTTCTCGGCATTGGATTCTCCGAGGCCGGCAGCTTCGTACAGAGCCGCATCACCGGCGCCTTCGAGGGCATCCGCGAGCGTCTCAAAGACCTCCCAACCGACTGCTACGTTCGCCTTGAAGGCCGCGGCATGCGCGAGCCTAGCCGTCAGGCGGTCATGGAATTTCTACGAGATCGGCAAAAGGGCCAGCGTATCCTCGTGGCTGCTGCCACTGACTCCAGCGCACTCGGCGTGTTGGATGCGGCACGCCTTTTGGGGCATGAAGAAGACTTCGCCATCGTCGGTCAGGACTGCATCCCCGAAGTGCTTGAAGAGATGCGTTCCCGCAAGTGCGCAATCATCGGCTCCGTCTCCCACGAGGCCGAGAGCTACGGCCCCCGCCTAATCCAGCTCGGCATCGCGCTGCTCCGCGGCTACACCGTCCCGCCTTACAACTATGTGCGCCACCGTCTCGTCACGCCAGATACCCTGAACGGCCATAACGACACTGCTCGCCAAGATTGACTTCACTGCCTCCGCAGCATCCTGTCTCCCGGGATGCTGCGTAATTTTTCGAATAAGGAATACTTTTCCTATTGATTCCGTTGTGCTATCGTTCCTATGTCCTCTGAATCTCTCCGCATGGTGGTTTCTATGACTCAGGCACCCCTCGCCTCACCCGCCCTCAAGTTCCTCGAAGACCGCTGGGACCCCAGCATTGCCGCCACGCTCGACGAGCCCGAACTTCTGCGCTATCGCTCCAATCTGCTTGGCTCTGACCTCCGTATCACCAACTTCGCCGGCGGCAACACCAGCTCCAAAGTAAAGGAAATTGACCCCCTCACCAGCGATCCGGTCGAGGTGCTCTGGGTCAAGGGATCCGGCGGAGATTTGGGCAGCATAAAGCGCTCCGGCTTTGCGACGCTCTTCCTCGAAAAGCTGCTCGCCCTCGAGCGCAGCTACAAGGGCGCGGAAGCCGAAGATGACATGGCCGCCATGTACCCGCTGTGCACCTTCCGTAACAACCCCGTTGCCGCTTCCATTGACACGCCATTGCACGGTTATCTCCCCTTTCCGCACGTCGACCACCTCCACCCCGACTGGGGCATTGCTCTTGCCGCCTCCGCCAACGGCAAGGCCAAGATGGAGCAGTTCAACCGCGAGTTTGGCCACAATCTCATCTGGGTACCCTGGCAGCGTCCCGGCTTTGAGTTGGCCATGATGATGAAGAAGGCGGTCGCCGCAAATCCTGGCTGCGACGGCATTGTTCTCGGCGGTCACGGCCTCTTCACCTGGGGCCAGACGCAACGCGAGTGCTACTTGAACACCCTCACTGTCATCGACCAGATCGGCCAGTTCATTGAGCGCCATGGCCTTGCAAAAGGCCCTGTGCGTTTCGGTGGTGAGGCCGTTCCCGCCCGCGCCGATCGCGCCGATCTTGCCGTTCGCATCGCGCCCTTTCTGCGCGGTAAAGTCAGCACCCAGAACCGCTGGATTGCCAGCTTCTCTGACGCGCCCGACGTCCTGCAGTTCGTCAATTCCGTCCACGCAAAAGAGCTCGCCTTCCTCGGTACCAGTTGCCCTGACCACTTCATCCGCACCAAGATCCGCCCGCTCTTCGTTCCCTGGTCCGCAAACGCCGGCCTTGACGACCTCAGGCAGCAGATCGAGAAGTCGCTGGCCGAGTACCGCGAACAGTACCGCGCCTACTATCACTCCTTCGCCACGCCGGAATCGCCTGCACTCCGAGACGCCAGCCCCACCGTCGTGCTCATTCCAGGCCTCGGCATGTTCAGCTTCGGCAAGGACAAGACAGAAGCCCGCATCACCGGCGAGTTTTACACAAACGCCATCCACGTCATGGAAGGCGCCAGTCTGCTCGGTGAAGGTCCCGTGACCGGCACACTGCCCCAATGCGGGGAAGGCATGGACCCCGCCAGCTTCAAGGTCTTTGACAACTACGTCGCGCTGCCCGCCCTCGAAGCCTTCCGCATCGAATACTGGGCGCTCGAAGAAGCCAAGATTCGCCGCCGCCCACCGGAGAAAGAGCTCAGCCGCCGCATCGCTCTTGTCGTCGGCGGAGGCAGCGGCATCGGCCGCGAAGTGGCTCTACTCGCCGCCGCTCGCGGCGCGCATGTCGTCGTCGCCGACCGCGATGAGGCCGCCGCGTCCCGCGTAGCCGATGAGCTCAAATCCGTCACCTCGAAAGAATTCACCACCGTCACGCCCGTGGACATTCGCAATCGCGAAGCTATCGGCAAGGCTCTACGCGCCACGGTCGCTGCCTTCGGCGGCGTGGACATCCTCATCAACACCGCCGCCATGTTCCCGTCCTCACCTGACGGCATCATCAGCGACGCCATGTGGGCCACCACCCTCGACATCAACGTCACGGCCAACTACCTGCTCGCCGACGAGGCCGCCAAATTCTTCAACGAGCAAGGACTCGATGGATCCATCGTCCTCACCAGCTCTGCCAACGCCGTCGTCGCCAAGCGCGGCAGCGAAGCCTATGACGTGAGTAAAGCCGCCCTCTCGCATCTGGTTCGCGAGTTGGCCGTGGCGCTCTCGCCGCGCGTGCGCGTCAACGGCATCAGCCCGGCCACAGTGGTCAAAGGCTCCACCATGTTCCCCCGTGATCGTGTGCGCGCCTCGCTCACCAAGTACAACATCCCGTTTGAGGAATCGATGAGCGATGACGAGTTGCGCAATCTGCTCGCTGCTTTCTACGCCAAGCGCACGCTCACGCATCAGCCCATCGATCCCGCAGACTGTGCCGAGGCCATTCTCTTCCTCGCCAGTCCCAGGGCTCGCTGCACCTCCGGCCACCTCATTCCCGTTGATGGCGGACTCACCGAGGCCTTCCTGCGGTGAGCACTCCTCCGCAGCTGCCCGCCGATGAACGTGCCCGCGTCGCGATAGATCTCGGCGCAGAAAGCTGTCGTGTCTCCTTGCTCCGCTGGCGCAATGGCCAACCGGCCATTGAACTCGTCTATCGCATCCCCAACGGCCCGGTACATCGCGGCAACGCGCTGCATTGGCCCTTGGACAACATCCTCAACGGCCTTGAAGAAGGCCTGCGCAAAGCCGCCGCGCAAGCGCTGGAAGGCATCGCCTCCATCGCCGTCGATGGCTGGGCCGTGGACTACGTGCGCCTTGGCCCCGACGGCAAACCACTCAGCGATCCCTACTGCTATCGCGATGAGCGCACCGTCGCCAGCAAGTGCATGGCCGATGCCATTGCCGAGCCGGAAGAACTCTTCGCTCTTACCGGCGCACAACCCCTGCGCATCAACACGCTCTATCAACTCCTCGCGGACCCTGCCTGCGGCATTGATGCGCGTGCTCCGTGGGTCTGCCTGCCGGAATATGTTCTCCACTGGCTCGGTGGCCGCCGAGTAGCCGAGTACACCAACGCCACCCACACCGGCCTCGTTGATCTCTCCACCGGCGACTGGTCGCGCCAGCTCTTCGACCGCCTCGGCATTCCCATTGAAGCAGCACCGCCCATCGTGCCGGCAGGCGCCGTGCTTGGCCACCTGCAGGGTCCGCTTGCTGCGCTCGATGCCTTCCGCGAGACTGACCTGATAGCGCCTGCCTGCCATGACACAGCCTCTGCCATTGCCGGCATTCCCGTCAGCATGGAGGGCACCGCATATATCGCCTCCGGCACGTGGTCGCTCGTCGGCACGCTCGTGCAGCAGCCTGTCACCAGCCTCGGCGCCATGCAGGCCCGCTACACAAATCAAGGCGCAGCAGCCGGCGGCTTCTGCTTCCACACCAACGTCAACGGCATGTGGCTCGTGAAACAGTGCATGGACGCGTGGGCCATGCAGGGTCGCAAATGGAACATCGAGGATCTTGTGGCACAAGCCGCTCGACGAACCGCGCCAGGTGTCATCAACGTAGATGCAGAACCGCTCATGCTCGACGGAGACATGCCCGAGCGCATCAATGACGAACTGCGAGTCCTCGGAATCGCGCCCATTCCCGACGTTGCGGGCAACGAGCCCATCTTTGCTCGCGTCATTTTTGAAAGCCTCGCCGCGCGCTACGCTTCAGCCCTAGCGCAGCTTGAACAGATGCTGGGTCGCAGGCTCAGCCGTATACACGTCATCGGCGGGGGCAGCCGCAACTCGCTGCTCACCAATCTCACAGCGCTGCGTACTGGTCTGCCCGTCGATGCAGGACAGGCAGAAAGCTCCACCATCGGGAACTTTGCCGTGCAACTGGCTTCTGCATCCGCGGACGGCCAGGCGCTATCGATCGAGTCCGTGCGCTCCTGGGCTGCGCGCCTCAGCGGCGCTTAGGCGTACACCGCCACTGAGCCAACAGCTGCATCCATCTGCGCCAGCGCTTCTTCCGGCAGCGTCACGCCCACCGCGCGCACATTCTCCTCGATCTGCTCCGGCCGTGTTGCTCCGATAATCGCCGACGCCACCTCCGTCCTTCGCAACACCCATGCCAGCGCCATCTGCGACATCGTCAAGCCAAGCTCCGCCGCAATTGGCTTCAGATGAGCCACCGCCTCCAGCAGATAGTCCGACCGGAAGTGCCTGCCCGCTGTCTCCATAAACACATTCATCGCTTCATTGGCTGCCCGCGTGCCCACTGGTGGCGGTTGCCCCGGCGTGTACTTCCCCGTCAGCACGCCATGCGCCAGCGGAGAAAACGCAAGGTTGCCGATGCCATGCCGCGCACACGCCACAAATACCTGTGACTCCGGCTTGCGCCACAGCATCGAGTACTGTGGCTGGCTTGACGAAAACGGCGTGAGCCCATGCTTCACGCAAATTTCTGCAGCCGAGTCAATCTGCTCCGCCGTCCACTCGCTGAATCCAATGGCACGCACCTTGCCTGCCCGAACGGCCTTGTCCAGCGCCTGCAGAGTTTCTTCGATCGGCGTGTCTTTGTCAAAGCGGTGGCACTGGTACAGGTCGATATATTCCACGCCCAGCCGCCGCAACGAGTTGTTTAGCTGCTTCTCGACTTGCGTCGCAGAGAGTCCCCGGTCCGGCTCGTCGCCCACCGGAAAATACAGCTTAGTTGCAATCAGATAATTTTCACGCGGATGCGTTCGCAACGCCTCGCCCAGCACGCGCTCAGCCTCACCTGCGCCATACTGGTTCGCCGTATCATACAGCGTGATGCCATGCTCTATGGCTGTGTGAATACAGCGAATGGCCTGCGCGCGCTCGATACCGCCGGCCACAGTCAGCCATGTGCCAAAGCTCAGCTCCGACACCACAAGAGGCCCATTCCCCAGGCGACGTGTCAGCATGCGCTCTCCGCTTAGCCCACGGCCTGCACGGTTCCCTTGCCCACCAGTTCTTCCACGCGCTCCATCCAGCCGCGGTCCGCCGCCACGCTCATCTGCTCAGGCTCCAGAATCACGGCATACTCGCCCTTCTTTTCAAGATGCAGCATCACCTTGCCCGGCCCGGGAGCCGCGTCCGCTGCGCTCTTCAGCCCGGCAAACATCTCCTCCGATGCGCGCTCCAGATTGATGCGGATGCGCACACCCGTCGGCAGCTTCACCTGCACATCATCGAGCGACTGAATCGAGCTGATCGAAATCTTCGGCGCCGAATCCTCCTCGCCCATCAGCACCCCGCGAATCAGCACCGGCGCTTCAATCTTCAGTTGACCTGCCAGGCGTTCGTAGTCGCGCGAAAAGCAGATCAAATCAATCTTCCCGCTGGCGTCCTCGAGCGCCGCCTGCGCGTAGAGTTTCTGGTCGCGCTTGCTCTTTTGCACGCGCAACCCCTGAAGCATTCCCGCAACCTGAATTTCATCCGCCGGGTCGCTCTGCTGGCCCCAGCGCCGCTCCGGCGGCTTGCGCTCCAGCGCCTCCGCCACCGTAATCACACCTGGCAGATTCCGCAGCTTCTCCGCATACTTGTCCAGTGGATGCCCAGAGACAAAGAAGCCCAGCACCTCTTTCTCATTCGCCAGCCGCTCGCTCTCCTCCCAGTCCGCCACATGCGGCAGATCATCACCACTGCCCTTAGCCGCTGGTCCTTCGTCAAACATCCCAAATAGCCCAGTCTGTCCTTGTGCCGCGTCGCGCTGTGCCTTCTGCGCACGCTCCATCGCCTTGTCCACGGCGGCCATCAGCGGCCCGCGCTTCCCCAGCGTATCCAGCGCGCCTGCCTTGATCAGCGACTCAATCACGCGCTTGTTCATTACGCGCAGGTCAACCTTCTCGCAAAACTCCCACAAGCTAGTGAAGCGCCCGCCCACATCCTGTCGCGCCTTGATGATCGATTCAATCGCGTTGCCACCCACGTTCTTCACCGCCGCCAGCCCAAAGCGAATCGCTTCTCCGCCCGGCGTAAACTGCGCGCCGGACACCTGCACATCCGGCGGCTCCACCGCGATGCCCATCTCGCGGCACTCGCCGATGTACTTCACTACGTTCTCCGGCTTCGACGTTTCGCTCGTCAGCAGCGCCGCCATAAACTCCACCGGATAGTGCGTCTTCAAATATGCCGTCTGATACGCCAGCAGCGCATACGCTGCCGAATGCGACTTATTGAACCCATAGCCCGCGAACTTCTCCATCTGGTCAAACAGCTCGCCTGCCGTCTCCTTCTTGATTCCCTGCGCCGCCGCGCCCGTCATAAAGCGTTCACGCTGCTTGGCCATCTCTTCTGCGTTCTTTTTGCCCATTGCGCGGCGCAGCAGGTCGGCCTCGCCTAGTGAGTAGCTTGCCACCACGTTGGCAATCTGCATCACCTGTTCCTGGTAGACAATCACGCCCAGCGTCTCTTTCAGAATGCCCTCAATCTGCGGCAGCATATACTCCACCTTGCGCCGCCCCCACTTGCGCTCGATGAAGTCGTCAATCATGCCGCCCTGGATCGGTCCCGGTCTGTACAGCGCGTTCAGCGCCGTCAGATCCTCTACCGTCTCCGGCTTATAGCGCCGCAGCACGTCCCGCATTCCGCTTGATTCAAACTGGAACACTCCAGACGTCAGCGCCGCATGGAAGACCTTCTTATAAGTCTCCCCGTCATTCAGTGGAATCGTCTCGATATCCACCTTTTCGCAGCGATTCTGCTCAATGAGCGTAAGGCAGTCGTCGATAACCGTCAGAGTGGTGAGCCCTAGAAAGTCCATCTTCAGCAGGCCCATCTTCTCCACTGCCTTCATGTCGTATGCGGTCACGATTTCGTCGTTTTTCGTCTTGGCCACCGGCACCAGTTCGGTCAGCGGCCGCGGCGCAATCACCACTCCTGCCGCGTGCATGCCTACGCCGCGCACCAGCCCCTCGAGCTTCATCGCCGTATCAATCAGCTCGCGCACCTGCTTGTCGCCGTCGTAGGCCTTGCGCAGATCCGGTGACTCCTCCAGCGCCTTCTCCAGCGTCATCCCAATCGTCGCTGGCACCAGCTTGGCAATGCGGTCCACATCGCCATACGGCATGTCCATCGCGCGCCCGCAGTCCTTGATGGACGCCTTCGCCGCCATCGTGTTGAACGTAATAATCTGTGCCACCTGCTCCCGGCCGTACTTCCGCGTCACATAGTCAATCACCTCGCCGCGACGGTTCATGCAGAAGTCCACGTCGATATCCGGCATCGACACGCGTTCCGGATTCAGAAAGCGCTCAAACAGCAGCACGTTCTGCAGCGGATCCACGTTGGTGATTTCCATGACGTAGGCCACCAGCGAACCCGCTGCCGAGCCGCGCCCCGGGCCCACGGGAATCCCATGATCGCGCGCGTACTTGATGAAGTCCCACACAATCAGGAAGTACCCCGAGTACTTCATCTGCTTGATGATGCCGATCTCGCGCTCCAGCCGCGCTTCGTACTCGTGAATAGGCGTCCTCAGCAGTCCGCGTGAATCGAGATGATGGATGGCCGTCTCAAGCCGCTTCTTGTAGCCTTCGCGACAAACCTCCTCAAAGTAGCTATCAATCGTGTGCCCCTGTGGCACCGCAAATTCAGGGAATGGATTCTCCACCGGGTGCATCTTGAAGTTGCAGCGTTCCGCGACCTCCATCGTCCGCTGCAGCAAGCCCGGCGCATCCGGAAATAGCCGCGCCATCTCCTCCCCGCTCTTCACAAAAAACTGGTCGGAGTCAAAGCGGAAGCGCTCCGCATCGTGTACCTTCGCGCCCGTTTGCACGCACAGCATCACGTCGTGCGCATGATGGTCCTCTCCGCACAGGTAGTGTGAGTCGTTCGTCAGCACCATCGGAATCTCCAGCTCGCGCTCCAGCCGGAAAAGGTCGCTCTGAATCTTTCGCTCCTGCTCCAGTCCCTGGTCCTGAATCTCCAGGTAGAAGTTGCCGCGTCCGAAGATGTCCTGGTACTGCACCGCTGTGGACTTGGCCTTCTCATACTGCCCGGCCATCAACTGTTCGCACAGCTCACCGCTCAGGCAGCCAGAGAAACCAATCAACCCCTTCGCATGATCCGCAAGATATCGCTTGCTCACGCGCGGCTTGCGATAAAAGCCGTGCAGCGACGCCTCCGATGTAATGCGAATCAGGTTCCGATAGCCCTCTTCGTTCTCCGCCAGCACCAGCAGGTGGTTGTACTGATCGTTTGGCGTCTCTGCGCGATGGTCCTCCGCCTTGCACACATACAATTCGCAGCCCAGGATCGGCTTGATGCCTTTCGCCTTGGCCGCGTTAAAAAAGTGCACCGCGCCAAAAATATTGCCGTGGTCAGTCATCGCAACCGACTTCTGGCCCAGTGCGGCTACGCGGTCCACCAGCTTTGTCACGTCGCAGGCGCCGTCCAGCAGGGAGTACTCAGTATGCAGATGGAGATGGGTAAATTCGGCCATGGTTAAGCTCATTCTAGTGAGTCGTATCGCTCTTGTAACCGCTGTGGAAATGACGGCACATTCCTGCCCGTTTCGCCTCCCGGCCCACCTGCCCACGCTACCGTCAAGTGACCTGCACTACACCCCTTGAGCAAGTCGTTGATTTCGTTAGTCACAACAACGTTGCGCCTTTTGCAGATGATTTCCCAGATCGCAGGCACAATAGCAACAGTCATACAAGAGGGGGCGTATGTTCGGCGATATTCAGGCGGCAAGGCGGGGGCAGAGCTGGTACCCCCACCCCCTTTTTTTATTCGCATTTTTCCACAAATGGCTTGCAGAAAATTTAGGCGGCCGTCTTGGCCGCCTCTTCGCCTCTCATGTGCACCGACAATCCGCTCAACCCTTGCTGGGCAGCTTCAACCCCAACTCGCGCATGGCTATCTGAAGGTCTGCCCAGGCTTCTTTCTTCTGCCGCGGGTCTCTTAGCAGAAAAGCTGGGTGATAGGTCACAATCAGTTGCATTCCACGAAACGCATGGACGCGTCCGCGCAGCCCAGCCAGTGTCTGTCGCTGCCCCAGTAGATAAGTCGCAGCCGTCGCGCCCAACGCCACAATCACCTGCGGCCGAATCGCATCGATCTGCTTGAACAGAAATGGCGAACAGGTATTCGCTTCCTCCGGTTCCGGCGTCCGGTTGCCCGGCGGCCTGCACTTCACCACGTTGGCAATATAGACCTCTTCGCGCTTCAAGCCCATCGCCGCAATCATGTTGTTCAGCAGTTGCCCGGCCCGGCCTACAAATGGCAACCCCTGCGCATCCTCGTCCGCGCCCGGCCCTTCGCCCACGAACATCAGCCGCGCCTGCGGACTTCCATCGCCGAACACGATCTTGCTCCGTCCCTTGTGGAGCGTGCAGCGCGTACAATCGCCAATCTCCTGCCGAATCATCTCCAGTGCGGCTGCGCGATCCGCAGGCGCGACCGCCGCGGCAATTTCAGGCTGTGGGGTTAAACTCTTGCGCGGTGGAATCGAGTGCTCCTCCATCAGAGCTGTCTGAGTGAATGTTCCTGGACTGGCAGGTGCTGCAATCGTAGCGGGAGTCTGAGTCACCGCATGTGCAGTCTGCATCGCGTCCAACAGCGTTTGATCCACAGGCCTGCGATAAAACTCCGTCAAACCCAGGTCGCGATAGAAGCGCAAACGCGCCTCCAGGGCTTCACGCGTTGCTTGGTCAAGGGGTGGCACGCCGGCGCTACTCCACAATCAGCTCGCGCTTCTTGGGCGCATCAGACTCATTCAGAACACGTTCCTGCGGCGTTTCCTCGTCCATTTCCACCACCAGCGAGCGCGGCCTGCGCAGCGTCTGAATCTCATCCAGAATTCGGTCGGCCAGTTTGCGCTTCGGCATGACCGGCAGCTCAATTGCCGTGCTCGGCGTCAGAAAGGTGGCCGCATTCACTTCCGCGTCAATGCCCACGCCTTCGCCCGACACATCGTTCACCACAATCGCGTCCGCTCCCTTGCGCAGCAGCTTGGCGCGCCCGTTCTCCATGCGGTTCTCGGTCTCAGCGGCAAAGCCCACGATCAGCTGCCCCGGCTTGCGGCGCCGCACCACCTCTGCCAGAATGTCCTCCGTCGGCGCCAGTTCCAACGTAATCGGCCCCGTGCGCTTCAGCTTTCGTTCTGACACGTTCACGGGCCGGTAGTCCGCCACGGCCGCAGCCTTGATTACGAGCGTCGCCTCGTCCATACGCTCCAATACGGCGTTGCGCATTTGCTCGGCCGTTGTCACCTTCACCAGCTCGCAGTGCGCCGGCGGATGCAGCGCCGAAGGCCCGCTCACCAGAATCACCTTCGCCCCGCGGCTCTGCGCCGCTTCGGCCAGCGCGTAGCCCATCTTGCCGCTCGATCGGTTCCCCAGGAACCGCACCGGATCCAGTGCCTCGCGAGTGCCGCCCGCCGTCACCAGCACAATCTCGCCAGCCATGTCATGTCGCCGTCCCAGCGCATCCAGCACAGCATCGGCAATCGCTTCCGGCTCCGCCATGCGCCCGGCTCCCACCATGCCACAGGCCAGTTCGCCCGTGCCCGGTTCAATCACGCGCACACCCCGCTGGCGCAGAATCTCCAGGTTGGCCTGCGTCGCAGGATGCTCCCACATGTTCACATTCATCGCGGGAGCCACTAGTACCGGAGCGGTCGTTGCCAGGTACATCGTGGTCAAAAAGTCGTCCGCAATCCCATGGGCAAACTTGGCCAGGATGTTCGCCGTAGCCGGCGCCACCACCAGCGTCTCGGCCCATTGCGCCTCGCCAATGTGCTCTATTCCGCTCTGGTCGCTTGTCGTGCTTTCGGTCTCATCCCACAGACTCGTGATGACTTTGTGCCCGGTCAGCGCGGCAAAGGTCAGCGGCTGCACAAAGCGGCGCGCCGAACTGGTCATCACAACGTGCACCTCAAGTGCCTGCCGCTGCAAAGCGCGCACCAGTTCCGCTGCCTTATACGCAGCAATACCGCCCGAGACGCCCACAGTTACCCGCATAGTTGGATTGTAGACTGATTCCGCCGTCGCTAGCTGGCCAGGATCGGAATGCTGCGGTCTTCCACCAGCGGCTTCACCGTCGGCACATCCGTCTTGACATAGGCAATCTTGCCAGCATCCACCTCTTCCTGCGCTATGCGGCAGGGCTTGTTGGATGCGCTGTGAACAAGGGCCCTGGATCCACCCTGCAATTGGCGGGCACGGCGGGCGGCCACAAGAACCCTGCGGTAGTTCGAGTCGAAACGGGTCTCAATCGTCATCGGAATCCTCGTCAAAGTTCAATTGCTGCTGGCCGCTGGGATTCAGAATTCCAAAGGCCTCCAGCACAGGTTTGAGCCGTTCCTGCGAATTCGACTGGCGGCAGGCCGCGGCGACCTCCAACACCCTGCTGGAGCGGTACGCGATTGGCTCGCCGTTGCGGTAGAAGCGCTCCGCCAGCACAATGGCCTCCAGTTGCGCCACCGTCCTGTCCAGGATGTCGTTGACCAAAATATATCCATAGTCGCGGTAATTCTCAATCTCTTTGCTCGCCTCGCTGAGCCTCCGGTATAACTCAGCCTCGTTCACCACGCCTTCCGCGCGACTGCGGTTACGCAGACGTGTCCGCAGCACCTTGGGCGTCGGCGGCATCACAAATATGCTCACCGCCTCCGGCAGCGTCTTCCTTACCTGGGCCGCTCCCTGCACGTCGATATCCAGCAGGAGGTCGTGCCCCTGCCGCCGCGCATCGTCCAGGGACTGCCGTGCCGTGCCGTAGTAGTTGCCAAAGACCTCGGCATACTCCAG
>JAKAFB010000086.1 GCA_021818105.1 Acidobacteriota bacterium | reverse complement strand
GCCGCATGGGCGCTCTCGGACTTCGGCTTCCGCTGCGTCATCGCGCCCACCTTCGCTGACATCTTCTTCTCGAACGCCGGCAAGAACGGCATCGTCCTCGTCAAGTTGAGCGAGGAGCAGGTGGACCAGCTCCTCAACAACGCGAAGACCATTCCCGGCTATCAGCTCACCGTCTCGCTTGAAGAGCAGACCGTGACCGACGATCAGGGCTTTAAGGCGGGCTTCGAGTTCGATCCCTTCCGCAAGTTCTGCCTCACCGAGGGCCTCGACGACATTGGACTCACGCTGCGGCACGCTGCGGCGCTCGACGCCTATGAAAAGCAGCACGACCACGCCGGTTGGCTGAAAGCAAAATAACAGCGGAGTCAGCGGTTCTGGCGGAGTTAGTTGTTCCATCACATCGCCAAACTGGAAAGATAAACACCGCTAACGCTGCTAATACCGCTCATTAAGGAGAGCAATGACCATCGAAGGTAAGCGCCAAAGTATCCCGTTGACTGAAGGCCCCAGCCGCGCCGCAGCGCGCTCATTCCTGCGCGGTGCAGGCTTCTCCGGCGAAGACCTGCACAAGCCCATCATCGGCATCGCCAACACCTGGTCTGAGATTGGAACCTGCAACGTCCACCTCCGCACCATCGCCGAGGCCCTCAAGGAGGGAATCCGCGATGCGGGCGGCACGCCGATGGAGTTCAACACCATCACCATCTCCGACGGCATCACCATGGGCACGCAGGGCATGAAGGCCTCGCTCGTCTCCCGTGAAGTCATCGCCGACTCCATTGAACTCGTCGCGCGCGCCAATCTCTTTGATGGCCTCGTTGGCATCGGCGGCTGTGACAAGAACATGCCCGGCATCATTATGGCGCTCTGCCGTCTCGACATTCCCGGCATGATGCTCTACGGCGGCTCCATCGCTCCCGGCAAGCTCAATGGCGTCGACATCACAATTCAGGATGTGTTTGAAGGTATTGGCTCCTACGCGTCCGGCAAAATCGACGACGCCGGACTCGAAGCGCTGGAAGCCGCAGCCTGTCCCGGCGCCGGCGCGTGCGGCGGCCAATTCACCGCCAACACCATGGCCATGTCCGGCGAGCTCCTCGGCATCTCGCCCTTGCATCTTTCCGGCGTCCCCGCCATGTCAAAGGACAAGCTTGCCGCAACACGCGAAGCTGGCCGCATGCTCATGGATGCTGTGCGCGCCAATCGCCGCCCCTCGCAGATCATCACCCGCAAGTCGCTCGAAAACGCCGTCGCTGGCGTCGCAGCCAGCGGAGGCTCCACCAACGCCGTCCTCCATCTGCTCGCCATCGCTCATGAGATGGGCATCGATCTCTCCATCGACGACTTCGATTCCATCAGCAAGCGCACGCCCTTCATCTGCGACCTCACCCCCGCAGGCAAGTTCGTTGCAGCAGACTTCCAGGCCGCGGGCGGATCGCGCCTCCTCGCGCAGCGCCTCATCAACGCTGGCCACGCAGACGGCTCCGCGCTCACCATTAGCGGCCGCACACTCGCTGAGGAAGCAGCCCTCGCCAGGGAAGCGCCCGGCCAGGTCGTCATTCACACCTTCGACAATCCCATCAAGCCCACCGGCGGCCTCGTCATCCTCAAAGGCAATCTCGCTCCCGAAGGCTGCGTCATGAAGATCGCCGCCGCCAATCGCACCGAGCATCGCGGCCCCGCCCGCGTCTTTGACTGCGAAGAGGACTGCTTCGCCGCCGTGCAGTCCGGCAAAATCAAGCCCGGCGACGTACTCGTCATCCGTTACGAAGGCCCCAAGGGCGGCCCCGGCATGCGCGAGATGCTCCAGGTCACCGCGGCTGTTTCCTCGGATGCTGAACTCAGCGCGCAGGTCGCTCTGCTCACAGACGGCCGCTTCTCCGGCGCAACCCGTGGCATGACCGCCGGTCACGTCGCTCCCGAAGCCTTCGTCGGCGGGCCCATCGCCGCCATCCGCGAGGGCGACATAATTCACTTCGACATTCCCAATCGCACCCTCAATGTCGAAATCAGCCCTGAAGAAATGGCCGCGCGGCTCAAGGGCTTCACGCCGCCCGCGCTACGCTGGCCCCACGGCGTCTTCCGCAAATACGTGGACCGCGTCAACTCCGCCGCCAAGGGCGCAACCACGTAACGCAACCGCAACTCGCTCGCAGCACCCTCCGCCGGCCTCGTCGCCGGCGGAGGCTAAGCATAAAGGAGACTTCATGGCCAGCAGGACAAAACCGCACACATCGGATGCCCATCTCACCACGCCCACTCGCCTCACTGGCGCTGAGATTATCTGGGCCACCCTGGTGGGAGAGGGCGTCACAGACGTCTTCGGCTACCCCGGCGGCGCCATCCTGCCCGCCTATGACGCCCTGCGCAAGTTTCCCATCCACCACACCCTCGTGCGCCACGAGCAGGGTGCCGCGCATATGGCTGATGGCTACGCCCGCGCCTCCGGCAAGGTCGGCGTGGCCATTGCAACCAGCGGCCCCGGCGCCACCAACCTCATCACCGGCATCGCCACCGCCATGCTGGACTCCATCCCCATCGTCTGCATCACAGGCAACGTCTCCAGCAAGATTCTCGGCACTGACGCGTTTCAGGAAGTGGACATCACCGGCATCACGCTGCCCGTCACCAAACACAACTTCCTCGTCAACCGCGCTGAGGACATCGCTCCCGCTCTTCGTCACGCATTCCAGATAGCCCGCTCCGGCCGGCCCGGTCCCGTGCTCGTTGACATTACAAAGGACGCGCAACAGGCCTCGGCCATCTTTGATTTCGCCGCCGCCAAACCGCGCCCCTATCGCCCGCACCCCATGCTCAAGGTCGAACCCTCCGGCCTCGCTCATGCCGCCGAGCTTATCCGCGACGCCAAGCGCCCCGTCATCCTCGCCGGCCACGGTGTCATGGAGTCCGGCGCCATGGAGCAGGTGCGTACCCTCGCCGAGCGCGCCCAGATTCCCGTCGCACTCACCCTCCTCGGCCTCGGCAGCTTCCCCGCCTCGCATCCCCTCAATCTCGGCATGATGGGCATGCACGGCGAGGCCTGGGTCAACCACGCTATTCAGGAAGCCGACCTGCTCATTGCCTGCGGCATGCGCTTCGATGACCGCGTCACCGGCTCCACCTCCACCTACGCCCTCAAGGCAAAAAAAATTCACATCGAAGTCGATCCCGCCGAAATCAACAAGAACATCAAGGTCGATGTCGCTCTCGTCGGCGACCTCCGTGCCGTCCTTGAAGACCTGCTCCCGCTCGTCGCCACCCGCGACGGTAGCGCCTGGCTTAAAACCATCGACGCCAGCAAGGGAGCCGTCGCCGTCCGCGACATCAAGAATCTCCCTGACTCCGGCCACCTCTACGCCGCACACGTCATGCACGACCTCTGGCGCATCACCGGCGGAGACGCGATCGTCGCCACCGATGTCGGCCAGCATCAGATGTGGGAGGCGCAATACTTCCACCACGAGCAGCCCCGCACCCTCATCACCTCCGGCGGACTCGGCACCATGGGCTTTGCCCTGCCCGCCGCCATCGGCGCCAAAACCGCCTGCCCAGACAAGGAAGTCTGGGTCATCGCCGGCGACGGTGGCTTCCAGATGACCGCCGCCGAGCTCTCCACCATCGTGCAGGAAGGCCTCAACATTAACATTGCCATCATCAACAACGGCTATCTCGGCATGGTCCGCCAATGGCAGGAGTTCTTCTACGAGCGCAACTACGAGGCCACGCCGCTCGTCAGCCCGGACTTCGTCAAGCTCGCCGACGCCCACGGTATCTGCGGTCGCGCCGTGCACTCCCGCGCAGAACTCGCCGATGCCGTCGCCGAAGCCCGCTCCCACAACGGCCCCTTCCTGCTCAATTTCATGGTGGAAAAGGAAGACGCCGTCTATCCCATGATTCCCGCCGGCAGCGCGCTCCACGAAATGATTCGCCGCCCCGGCAAAAGTCCCATCGTCGAGTCCGCGGACGACAAGTTATAAAAACAGCTTCCAGCTTCTGGCTGCGGCTCCATTCATGAAGCTGCAGTTGCAGAAAATCGCAAAAGCTTAGAGGCCGGAACGCCACTGAAAGAAATGAAACGCTAGCGGCTAAAAGCTAGGAGCTGATTCATGACGCATACATTCATTGCTTACGTTGAAGACATGCCCGGCGTGCTCACGCGCGTCGCCTCATTGTTCCGTCGACTTAACATCAACATCCACTCGCTCACCGTCGGCCACAGCGAGCGTCCCGGCCTCTCCCGCATCACCATCGTCTGCGAAGCCTCCGCCGAGGCCGGCCATCGCATCCGTGCCAGCCTGTATAAACTGGAAAACGTAGTCGATGTCGATGACATCGCGCAGGCCCCTTCGGTCACCCGCGAGCTCGCGCTCATCAAGGTGGCCGCCACACCCAAAAACCGCTCGCAGATCTTCGAACTTGCCGAAGTCTTCCGCGCGCGCATCGTCGACCTCGCGCCGGAGTCGCTGATGATTGAAATGACCGGCGTCGAAAGTAAAATCGAAGGGCTCATCCAGGTGCTCAATGAAGGCGAGGACCGCATCCTGGAAATCTGCCGCAGCGGCAAAATGACCATGCGCCGCGGCCACCACACAAGCCGCGTGCTCCGCGCCATGGGCGCCGCCGCGGAAGACAATGCCGAGTCGGGCACCGAGCCCCCCGAAAACCTTGAAGCCGGAGCAGCCGTCGAGCCCCAGTAGCTCGCCGCCCACACTTCCCCTTCAACCAACTCCAATCACAGACGCAAAGGAAAACTGAGAACATCATGGCCAAGACTTATTACGATCACGACGCTGACCTCTCCCTCATCCAGGCAAAAAAGGTTGCCATCATCGGCTACGGCTCGCAGGGCCACGCTCACGCCCTCAACCTCAAGGACTCCGGTGTTCAGGTCAGGGTCGGCCTCGCTGCCGGCTCCAAGTCCATTGAAAAGGCGAAGAAGGCCGGACTTGAGGTCGATACCGTTCCTGCCGTCACCGCATGGGCCGACGTGGTCATGGTCCTCGTTCCCGATCAGACCGCTGCCAAACTCTACAACGAAGAGATTGCCCCCAATCTCAAGCCCGGCTCCCTGCTCCTCTTCGCCCACGGCTTCAACATTCATTTCAAAACCATCACGCCCGCGGCCAACATCAACGTAGGCATGGCCGCCCCTAAGGCTCCCGGCCACCGCGTGCGCGAAATCTTCCCCGAGGGCGGCGGCGTCCCCGGCCTCATCGCCATCCACCAGGACCCCTCCGGCAACTCCCACGCCCTCACTCTCAGCTACCTCAAGGGCATCGGCTGCACCCGCGCCGGAGTCCTCGAAACCACCTTCAAGGAAGAGACCGAAACCGACCTCTTCGGCGAACAGGCCGTGCTCTGCGGCGGCGTCAGCGCCCTTATCAAGGCGGGCTATGAGACGCTCGTCGAAGCCGGTTACCAGCCCGAGTCCGCCTACTTCGAGGTCCTCCACGAGCTCAAGCTCATCGTCGACCTCATCTACCGCGGCGGCCTCGCCTACATGCGCTACTCCATCTCTGACACGGCCGAGTTCGGCGACTACGTCTCCGGCCCCCGCGTCATCAACGAGTCCAGCCGCCAGGCCATGCGCGACATCCTCAAGGACATCCAGGATGGCACCTTCGCCAAGCGCTTCCTCAACGATCAGGCCACTGGGAAAAAGGAGTTCCTCGCCTTCCGCGAAGCCGAAGCCAAACACCCCATCGAAATCGTCGGCAAAAAACTCCGCGCCTCCATGCCCTTCCTCGACCCCGTCACCGTCGAAGAAGTTTCCAAGACGCGCTAACCCGCCCCAACACACTGGGTTTCCCATCCATGCCGCGCTTTTGCGGCATGGATGGGAAACCACAAACTCCGCACCAAACACCACGGCCCTGCGAGTCAACGTCGCAGGGCCGTGTTACTTGCCACCATTTACTCCCTCTCGTATGACCGACTACTACCACCGATACCATCCTTAGCTAAGCACGCTAACTCGCAGACCGTCTCGCAGACCGTCACGGTTTCGGGGTAAGCGCAGCAAAGGATCTGCTTCAAGTGTCGGCAGTTGTCCTCTCACGCTAATTGTTGGACCGTCTTTTCGGAAGGTTCCAATCCGCAGTCCTTTCAAGGGCTCCAGGCGTTGGCTTGAGCAACAAGTCGTAGTCAAGATAAAGGCTGTCCCTTGGGAGGCCATGGAGTCGTCGATGCCACTCTCGAGAAACAACATCGTTGTGGTTTATGCACCAAGCAAACAAATCCGCAATCTGAAGGGCCGGAACGACCCTCATGTCTGACTCCTCAAGGTCAACTACCTTTTCCATGAGCGTAATAGCTTTCTTGGATTTCCTGTTGTGCTTTCGGTCATAAACGTGACCGTAGAAAGGCTCGCCTTGGTCGAAATATAAGTGATGCCATTGCGCCCCAATACGCCTTCCCCATCGGAAGCAAAATCCCAGAGACTCCGAAGCACATATTTCAGTAACGCTGTTTGGCAGTTTCGAATTCGACTCTTTGGCCCTTCGATAATCATCTAAAGGGATTGTCAAAGTGACAATGTGCAGACCGGGTTTAGCAAGATGTCCAAAAGCGCCCGGAGTGCTGAGATGTTCCGCAATGACGCTAACACAGTCCAAAATAAAGAAGTCCACGGATTCCTTGCTCCACCCATTCTCGCGTGAAAACTCTCTCTGCAGAGACACTGCATCCGTGGTGTGCAAGAATGCCGCGTTGTGTTTCCTCAGGACTTCATTCCACGACAACTCTAAGGCACTCCATTGCTCGCTAGTTCCACAAGCTGTGGCCAAAGTAATGCGGTCATACTGACGGCTATTCGCCTCGTTCCCGCCGTCGAAATAACTTTTCAAAATCACAAGTAGAAAATCCTTTGGGTGTAGGGTTTATCGGTGAAAGATTAACCTCCGCCGGGCACCCCATCCATGCCGCGCTTTTGCGGCATGGGTGGGATCCCACAAATCCCTACCCCGCCCGCCTCAAAGCCCGTTCCTTCTCCAGCCGCTCCGCCAGAAACACCTTGAGCAGCGACTGGTACGGCACGTCCCGCTGGTTCGCCAGAATCTTCAGGTCTTCAATCATCGCCACCGGCAGCCGCACTGAGATGGTCCGCAGCGTCGGCTTCAGCTTCGGCAGCCTCGCCCGCTTCGCCTTCGACCAGTCCACAAACTCCGTCGAGTCCGCCCCAGCGCCCTTCGACGACCAGAACTCAAACTCCTCCGCCTCGCTCTTGAACTCAGGAATCTCTTTCTTCATTGAGTTGTATTCTGGCACGCCTCGGGCCGTTTGCCCACACTTGTCGTTTGCCCCCTCCACCCTCACCCGCTACAATTCCGCCCGTGACGAAACCATCCCCGGTCTCCCGCCGCAAATTCCTCTCCGCCGCCCTCGCAGGCTCCGCCGCCACCCTTGCTGGCGCAGCCGCCCCGCAGTCCTCACCCGCCGAGTGGACCCCTGAGCGCACTCAGGCCGCGCTCCGCAGCGCCACCGGAACCAGCCTCGTCCTGCTCGGTACCGGCGCCGGTCCCGTCGAAGGCCGCCCGCGCCACATGACTTCGCATGTCCTCGTCAGCAACGGCGCGGCCTACGTCGTCGATTGCGGCCTCGGCGTCACCGCCCAGCTCGCCCGCACCGGAATCCCCTTCTCCGCCGTCCGCTCCATCTTCATCACCCACCATCATCCTGACCACAACGTCGAGTACGGCCCATTCCTGCTGCTTCGCTGGGCCAAGGGCATCACGCATGCTCCTTCCGCCTACGGCCCACCGCCGCTCATCCAAATGACCCGCGACTATCTCCGCTCCGTCGACGCCACCATTCGCTTCTGGTCAGAGGATTTTGAGTACCCACCCCTCAAGGTGGACGACGTCCACGAGGTCACCGGCTCCGGGCCCGTCATGAAGGACGAAAACCTTCGCGTCACCTCGGCACTCGTCCAGCATCCGCCCGTGCGCCCGGCCTTCGGCTACCGCTTCGACTTCGCCGACCGCTCCATCGCCTTCTCCGGCGACACCGTCCCGGTGGAAGCCATGGCCCGCCTGGCCCGAGGAGCCGACGTCCTCGTCCACGAAGCCATCGACATGGCCGTCATGGACCGCATGGAACGGCTCAACGCCGACCCCACCCAATACAAGATCAACATGCATCACATGCGCGCCGATCATTCGCCCATTGAAGACGTCGGCCGCATCGCTCAGCAGGCCGGCGTCAAGACGCTGGTCCTCTCCCACCTCGCGCCCAGCATCGGCATTCCAGATGAAACCTGGCGCGCCGCTGCCGCAAAGCACTTCACCGGCGACATCATCGTCGGCCACGACCTCATGGTCATTTAGCCGGGTTCCACGGCTCTCGTGAGCGACGTGGGAATGCGACCGCATGATACCCCGGTTCTTAGGTCCTACTTCCTGTCCAGCCGGAACGCCGCCGCTTTGAAATCCCCGCGGAACATCATGTCCATGTCGAAGCCGTGATTCATCCACCACGCGCCGCTGGCCGTCGCCGGAGTCTGCGGTGCCGCCTTGCCCTCAATCGAGGTCAGCGTGTACTCCGCCGCCGGGTCCAGCCCCTCCAGCTTCAGCCGCGGAAACAGCCTTCCCTCCTGCGTCGAGTGAATAAACGCAAACACCACCGACTGGCTCTTGTCCCTGTTCACCGTCTGCGTCGCAGAGAACTCGCTCCCATTGCGCGGCGAAATCAGCCGGTACAGGTCGCCCTGCACAATCGTCCGCTGCACCTGGTGGTAGTTCGCAATCAGCCGCTTTGCAGTGGCCATCTCCTCCGGCGTCCACTTCTCGATGTTCGCGCCAATCCCGAGCGAACCCTGCATCGAACTCAGCATCCGATAGGTCAGCGAAGTCGTCCGCAGGTTCAGCCAGTGCGGCACATCCGTCACCCACGCCATCATCACCTGCGGCGTGTAGGCATACGTGAACCCATCCTGCTGCGTCAGCCGGTCAAACGGATCCGTGTTGTCTGAAGGCCACACCTCATCCGCATACTTCAAAATGCCCAGGTCCACGCGACCGCCTCCACCCGAGCACGACTCCAGTTCCACCTTCGGATGCCGCTTGTGCAGCTCGCCCAGAATCCAGTAGAGGTTCTGGATGAACGCCACATACACCTTCTTCTGCTCATCCGGCGGCAACTGATCCCATCCCGGCTCGCTCCAGTTCCGGTTATAGTCCCATTTCAAGAAAGCAATATCGTTCTCCGTCAGCAGCTTGTCCAGAAAGCCCAGCACGTAGTCCCGCACATCGGGCCGTGCCAGGTTCAGCACCAGCTGGTTGCGCTGCTCCGTCCGCGGACGTCCCGGAAAATTCAGCACCCAGTCCGGATGCTTCCTGTACAAATCCGAGTCCGGGTTCACCATCTCCGGCTCAACCCACAGCCCGAAGTCCATCCCCAGCGAGTGCACCTTGTCAATCAGCGGCTTCAGCCCGTGCGGAAACTTCTCCTGATTCACATACCAGTCGCCCAGCCCCGCGTGGTCGGTCTTTCGCTGTCCAAACCACCCGTCATCCATCACAAAGCGGTCCACGCCCAGCGCCGCTGCCTTCTCCGCCAGCGCCATCTGCCCCGCCTCGCTAACATTGAACTCCGTCGCCTCCCAGGAGTTGTAAATCACCGGCCTCGGCTTCGGCGCCGCATCCTCGCCCGTTCCAATCCGATGCGGCAGAACATGCGCGATCTCGTAGTGGTGCAGCAGCCGCGATGCCCCACCCAGCCCATGCGCCGAGTAGCCGCCATAGAACACCGGCGTCTCCAGCTTTTCGCCCGTCTTCAGCACATACCCAAAGTCAAACGGATTGAAGCCGCCCGTCACGCGCACCTCGTCCAACTGGTCCTGCTCCACCGTGATGCGCCACGACCCGCTCCACGCCAGCGCGCCAAACCACACTTCGCCATGATTCTCATCCGCAGCGCCCGCCTGCAGTGCAAACCACGGATTCGCCTGGTGCCCCGTCGTGCCGCGGCGGCTCTCAATTACGCGCGCCCCCGGATGCACCGCCTCCTGCGTCAGCGTCCACTCGCCCGCCCAGCGCCCTGTCAGATAGTTCAGCGTGTAGTGGCCCGCCGGCAGCGCCCACGCCGCTGCGGCAGCCTGTTCAATGGTGATGGGCTTCGTCTCGCGGTTCTCAATCGTCGCCGAGCGCGCCAGGATGCCGCTCGCCGGGTCCATCCGGTAGTGCAGCGTCACAACCACCGCGCGTGAAATGTCCTTCAGCGCCACGTCCACGCCATCCCCCGTCATCGTGTGGCTCTCGTAGTGCAGCACCAGGTCGCGATTGCCGTCCGCAAACGTCACCTTCAGCGCCGGCTCCACATACAGCCCCGCGCCCCAGCCCGCATACTCCTGCGGCGTCGTCGTGTATGACGAGTCAAACGAGGCCCACGCCGGCATCGGCTGCGCTTCAGGGAAAGCATCCTTCGCTCCCAGCCGTCCACCCCAGTAGAGCTGCTGCAGCTCTCCGCGTGCATTTACGCCAAACACATACGACGCATTCCCGCCGTCCAGTCGAAATACCTTCGTCGTGGCGTCAAAGCTGGCGGGTTGGGCTACGGCAATCATCGAGGCAGCAAACAACACAATGGCAGATGAAAAGGCTTTCAACATCGGCGATTCCACTCCCGTCTTTCAAACCGCCCCATCATACCATCCAGCCATGACCACAGAACTATCCCCTCGCAACAACTGCCGGCCATCCTGCACCACAATCCAAATGTTGATACGAGCTCCTCCATGCAATCAGCTATGCTGGAACCACCCAGCCGGAGGTTCACCGGATGCTTTCCCCCGCTCTCGCTCCGCCCCCAACGCCCACGCCCGTTGAAACGATTGCGGCTGCGCTCGATCGCGTCGGCCCCCTCCACGGCATGCCCGTTGAAGACCGCCTCTGGCTCGCGCGTAACGGCGAGGAAGTCATCGCGCAGGCTGGCGACATTTTGTTTGAGGAGGGCGCCCCTGCCGAAAGAATGATCCTCATCCTCAAGGGAGAGATTCACGTCCGCAGGCAGCACAGCGGCCCCATGGCGCTCTTCATTGGCCGTGCCGGCCAAATGACCGGCCTGCTCCCCTTCTCGCGCATGACCAGTTATGGAGGCCAGGGCTTTGCCATCTCGCCCGTCTGGGCGCTGCTCATTCACAAGTCAAAATTCCCAGAGATGCTGGCGGCCATACCCAGCATGGCCAATCGCGTCGTGAGTACGCTGCTTGACCGCGTGCGGGAAGTCACGCGCATGGAACAGCAGGCTGAGAAGCTGACTGCGCTCAATAAACTTGCCGGCAACCTCGCTCACGAGCTCAACAACCCCGCATCCGCCGCACAGCGTGCCGCCGCCAATCTCGTCACGGAACTGCGCGCCAATCGCGACAACCGTTTTAAGCTCGTCAACCTCTGCCTCACTGAGGAGCAGATCCGCGGCATTGAAGCATGGGAGGAGCGCATTCTTGCCCGCCCCGCTACCGCCGCACGCGATGCCGGCAACTTCATCACCAGTGAAGAAGCCATGCGCAAATGGCTCGCCGATCTGCCCTGCGACAACTCCTGGGAAATCGCCTCGCAGCTTGCCGATCAGGGTGCCACTCTCCATGACCTCCAGAACCTGCGCACCATCCTCGAACCCAGAGAGGCCTGCGTTTCACTGCAATACTTCGCCCGCTACCTTCGTTCCAGGCGCTCTGTGGATACGCTGCTCAACTCCACCGCGCGCATCTTCGACCTCATCAGCGCCGTCAAGACCTACAGCTACATGGACCGTGCGCCGATTCTAGAAGTGGACGTGCCCGCCGGGCTCGACGCCACCGTCCAGATGTTCCAGTCGCGCATGCGCAATGTCAAATTCGAGCACGACTATCAGGCTGACCTGCCATGCATCAGCGCCTATGGCAGCGAGCTCAACCAGGTCTGGACTGCGCTCATTGAGAACGCGCTGGACGCCCTCGGCAACAATGGCCTGCTCCGTATCGCCTGCCGCGTGGAAGGCGAAATGCTCCTCGTGGAAATCTGGGATTCCGGCCCCGGTATCCCCGTCGAGCTACAGGACCGAATCTTCGAGCCCTTCTTCACCACGAAGGCGCCCGGCCAGGGCCTCGGTCTTGGCCTCGACAACGCCATGCGCATCGTCCGAAAACACCGTGGCCACCTCAGCGTCCGATCGGAACCCGGCTCCACCTGCTTCCGTGTTCGCCTGCCCATCGACCAGTTGCAGGCGTACTGAGCAGCGTGCGCATTTCATGCCTCTGATAGGAGTATCGGTATGCCGGAACAGTTCCGCAATGACTCGAACCAGTACACCACAGTCGCGCCCATGCTCTCCGTGCGCAACGGCGCGCAGGCTGTTGATTTCTACATCGCCGCATTCGGGGCCCAAGTGCTCTTCCGCCTCGACGCGCCTGACGGCGCCGTCGTTGCTCGGCTTGCGTTGGGCTCCAGCCAGTTCTGGGTGGCCGACGAATCCCCGGAGCACAAGAACTTCAGTCCGGAATCCCTCGGCGGCAGTACCGCGCGCATGGTCCTCGTCGTGGACGATCCGGATGCCGCCTTCAACAAGGCCATCGCGGCCGGCGCTTCGGTCGTTCGACCCGTCACCAATGAACCATACGACTGGCGCGTTGGCCGCGTCCTCGACCCCTTCGGCCACCACTGGGAGATAGGCAAGCCACTTTCGTGATGCCCTGAAACGAAGCTGACTACTCCGATTCAGAACGACACGTCCGCCGGCTCCGTCACCCGCAGCACGGACTGGTCCCCGGTCTTCTGCTTCCACGCCGCCCGAATCGCCTCAATCTTCGCGCGATTCTCCGCCGTATCCGCATAGTCAATGATGAGCATCTTCGACCGCAGCCGTTCCAGCGTTTTCTCCTGCCTGCCCTGCCATTGGCCGTAGACGTCCGCCACGCTCAGCCCGGCCGGAAAGCGCGCCGTCACTTCCTTGTCGAGAAATGCACGCCACTCCGCCTCGCTGATGCCCTTCGTAGAGTCATCCGCTGGGCCCAGCCCGAAATACAGCTTTGTCTCCACCCATCCGACCGCCACTCCCAGATGCGCGGCATCGCCCGCCAGCGTCGGGGGAGTCGCCGGGT
>JAKAFB010000085.1 GCA_021818105.1 Acidobacteriota bacterium | reverse complement strand
TGCGCTACCGCGGCCACGGAGTTGTGGAGTCTGCGGGGATGCGCAAGGGGCTCATCTCCGATCTACCTCCTGCAGGAAAGGCTGTGAAGGCTGCAATCGAGCGTGCTGAATGGGTGGCGCGAGCCAACTTTGATCAGCTCACCGTGGGCGTGGGCGGGCCCCACATTCGTGGACTCAACACGAACGGTGGCCTCGACCTGGGCAACCGCATGCGGGAAATTACCAGCGAAGATGCCCGTGCTGCGCTCGACCGTGCCCGCGCTGTGGAGCGGCCGCCCGATCGAGAGATTCTGCATCTTCTGCCACGCCAGTTCATCCTCGACGACCAACCGGGCATCTTTGACCCCGTGGGTATGGTGGGCACACGGCTCGAGGTCGATCTGCATATTGCAACCTGCTCCGGCAGCGCGCTACAGAACGCGGTGACCTGTGCCAATCGTGCAGGTTGTGAAGTGACAGAGGCGGTGCTTGAGTCAATTGCCGCAGCGGAGGGAACGCTTTCCGCCGACGAGCGCGAACTTGGCGTGTGCCTGCTGGACGTGGGGGCACATTCGAGTGACCTCGTGGTGTTCTTTGAAGGGGCTGTGGCGCACACGGCGTCGGTTCCTGTGGGCGGCGCACATTTTACGAACGATCTGGCCGTGGGACTGCAGATGCCCGTTGCGCAGGCAGAGGACTTGAAGCGGCAGTTTGGCAACTGCGTTGTAACAGCAGTGCCCCAGGAAGCCGAAATCGAGATTGCCAATCCGCAGCCACAGCGACTCGGTTTGCGTACGATCGCGGAGATCCTTGAGCCGCGCGCACGGGAGTTGCTCTATTTCGTCAAGGAGAGCCTGCGCCAGGGAGGTGTTCTGGATGCGCTTGGAGCCGGATGTGTGCTGACAGGTGGTGGATCGACGCTGCCGGGTATGCTGGATGTTACAGAGAGTCAGTTGCGGGTGCCTGCGCGCATCGGGATGCCGGTGCGGCTCTCGAACATGCCAAGTGAATTGATCAATCCAAGTTTTGCCACTCCCATTGGAATGATCTTGTATGCTCATCGCACGCGCGTACGGCGCGCCGCGGAAAGCAATAGCCTGCGCGCCAAGTTGCGCGCGCTGTTTGCCGCAAGTTTTTAACCACGAGGAGGCTTTGGCCCAAATGGATCAGCAGATGAACACTGCCGGAGAAATGCGCATCAAGCTGCACGAAGAAAGCCCGCGTGGAGCTCGCATCAAGGTGATTGGCGTGGGCGGCGGCGGCGGCAATGCTGTTAATCGCATGATTCAGGCCGGGCTTGAAGGCGTGGAATTCATTGCTGCGAACACGGACGTGCAGGCACTCAAGCTATCGCAGGCTCCTGTCAAGCTACAGCTCGGGGTGCGTCTCACTTCAGGTCTGGGCGCAGGCGCTAATCCAGACGTGGGCCGTCGCGCTGCCCTGGAAGATTCGGAAAAGATCATTGAAGCGCTGGAAGGCGCCGACATGGTTTTTGTTACCGCTGGATTGGGTGGTGGCACAGGAACAGGCGCTGCCCCGGTGATAGCGTCGCTGGCCAGCGAAATGGGAATCCTGACAGTGGCGGTCATCACGCGGCCTTTTGCCTTTGAAGGCAAGCGCCGCCTGCAGCAGGCAGAGCGTGGATTAAAAGAACTGATTGAGAGCGTGGATACGATGATCGTGATTCCCAATGAGAAGCTGCTCGCCGTGGCCAAAGATGCCGGCTTCTTTGAGAGCTTCCGCATCGCAGACGACGTGCTGCGCCAGGGAGTGCAGGGTATCTCAGACATCATCACAATCCCCGGCATCATTAATCGTGACTTTGCTGACGTGAAGACGACGATGGCCGGGATGGGCCATGCGGTGATGGGTACCGCAGTACGTTCGGGCGCCAATCGCGCCATTGAAGCAGCGCAGGCGGCCATGGCGTCGCCATTGCTGGATGCTGGTGCGATCGATGGCGCACGCGGCATTCTGATCAACATTACCGGGTCCAGTTCGCTGAAGCTGTCTGAGGTTAACGAGGCTTCCTCGCTGATCCAGTCAGCGGCACACGAAGATGCCAATATCATTTTTGGTGCCGTGCAAGATGAGCGAATGGGCGATGAGGTGAAGATTACTGTGATCGCCACGGGCTTCCGTGACCAGATGCCGGAGCGCCGCGCGCGCATGCTGAGCGTGGAGGAAGCCCCGGTCATATCAGTTCCCGTGGTTGCCCCGGATGCATGGCTCACTGAGTCTACGCCTACTGCAATGGCACCTGAGCAGCCTCGGTTCCAGAGCGAAGCAGAGGAGGCACCAGAGCAAGAGACGATTGAGGACGAGGAGCAGGAGCTTGCCGCTATGCCCGCACGTCCGCAATTTGCCGAGCTGGCCGAAGAGCCAGCTTATACCCCTTTGCCCCGGGATTATGCTCCTGATTTTGGCAACGTGACGCGGGATGTTATCGCTCCGGAGCCAGTGGCCGCGCAGACTGCAAACAGCACATTTGCGGAGGCAGATCAGGAACCAGAACGGGACTTGGATGTGCCGACATTTATGCGCAGGTTGCAGTTCTGAAAAGCTTTGTCGCGCCTGGCGCAGAAAAACTAGTGCCCGCCGGGCAATTCACATGGGGAATGAGAATTTGCCTGGCAGCACAAAATTTGCAGGAACTGGTCAAAAGAGGGGTGGCCCAAGGCGTAAGGTCGGTTATCGTAATAACAAGCGATGAGATGGGCCTTGTTGTTTTTTGCGGGCACAGCGTTTGCTTGGGAATGCGCTCTCCGCGCTGACGCATGGCATGTAATTCGTATTTTTGAGAGGAAGTCGGCTGGATGAAACTGTCTTGCGTTCTGGCATGTGGACTTGCCCTGGGTGGGTTCGGAATGGCTGTGAATAGCGCAATGGCGTTGGACGCGCCAACTACGCTACATCACACAAAGTCGACAAGCCAACATCTGGTTAAAACACGTCGAGCGCAGAAGCACCATGCAGTTGCGCATCGCACTGCGAAGACCGCGAAAGCTCGGGTTCAGCCGGTGGCAAAAGGTGCACATCAAGCCAAGACATCAGCTCAACCTGCGACTCGCAAAGCCACGCGCGGTTCCGCCACCGTACGGCGCGCGAGCTATAGGACGCGTCGCCATCAGTATTATGAGCGCTTCACGGCCAGTTCCTACGTGACAGGCGAGGTGGGTTCGGGCGACATCACAGCAGGCGAGGATCCCATCGTTCGGCAGGCAGCCATCGATGCTCTGGGCAACATGAACGGCACCGCAGTTGTCATTGACCCGAACAGCGGACGAATTCTGGCGATGGTCAACCAGAAACTGGCACTCTCGCCGGGTGCTGAGCCCTGCTCCACCATCAAGATCACCGTGGCAATGGCCGCACTTTCTGAGGGACTGGTCACACGGGACACCATGGTACAGCTTGCGGGCTTCCGCATGAATATGACCGAGGCGCTGGCCAAGAGCAACAATCTCTACTTTGAGGAACTGGGACGCGAACTTGGTTTTGAGCGCGTGCGTCATTACGCAACGGAGTTCGGATTGGGTGAGCTTGCCGGGTACCACATCCAAGGCGAACAACTCGGCAACTATCCGGATCATCCCATCCCTACCGCGGAGGGCGGCGTGGGCCGCATGTGCAGCTTCGGCCAGGGGGTCTCGCTGACACCTCTGCAACTGGGCGCCTATGTGGCGGCACTGGCCAATGGTGGCACGCTGTATTATCTGCAACACCCCACCACAGCCGATGAAGCGGCCAGCTTTCAACCGAAGATCAAGCGGAAGCTCGATATCGCCCGTTATATTCCTGACTTGCAGGACGGCATGGCTGGTGCGGTGGAGTACGGTACCGCACGAAGGTTGCGGACCAACTTCCAGGAACTGCCTGTATTCGGCAAAACTGGCACTTGCTCAGACAATGGCACACGCTTTGGCTGGTTCGCCTCCTATTCCAATACCCCGCAGGGCGGGCTGGTTACCGTCTTTTTGCTGGAGGGCGGTCGACCGACTTTTGGTCCCCGTGCAGCGGAGTTGACAGGTGAGTTCTACAGGAATCTCTGGGATCGTAATTACTTTACCGGGAAGGGTTCGCAAGAGGCGCAGGCCTCGGTGGCGTCTGCTGGTGGAGAAGGCGCAAGCCAGTAAGGCTGTAACCGGCAGAGACCGTTGCGGGCTGCCTGCATGGCAGCCCTTCCTGTTTGAACAGGCAGCGCGAAGATAGGCTGCAACGAAAACCTCGCTGAAACATCCCATAAATACGACCCCATACAAAGCCTGCCTGCTCGTGCGGGCCTGCATGGCGGCCACACTCAGATTCCGCTTGAATGGACGCGTCCCTATGGCTCTGCCCACACACATCCTGATGGTTTACGGCTATCTGCTTTTGTTTGTGTGGGTTCTGGTGGAGCAGCTGGGGTTTCCGCTGCCGGCTGTGCCCGTGCTGCTGGCCGCCGGCGCGCTCTCTGCCGAGCACGAGATCAGCCTTTCGCTTGCATTGGTTGCAGGGCTGGTGGCGTCTCTGCTGGCAGACAGTACGTGGTTTGTTATTGGTCGCCGCTATGGACACCACATGCTGCGCCTGCTGTGCAAACTCTCACTCGAGCCCTCAAGTTGTGTGCGTAGTACACAGGACTCTTTTGGGCGCCGCCGCGGCCTCACCCTGATGATCGCCAAGTTTGTTCCGGGTCTTGCTACGCTCGCTCCACCCGTCGCGGGCGAGAACGGCATGGCTTTCGGTTCATTTCTGCTGTATGACGGGATTGGCTCCTTCATCTGGGTAGGTGGGTTTCTGGCAGCCGGGCGCCTGTTTGGTGACGCGCTCAAGCGCGATCCCAGCCTTCTGAACTGGACGGGCCGATTCTCGGGGGTGTTGCTTGCCCTTGGCATTATTGGATTCTTCGCCGCCCGACTCTATCGCCGGCAGCGTTTTCTGCGCAAGCTGGTGGACGCGCGGGTGGAACCGGACGAACTGAAGCGAAAGCTTGACGCGGGCGAGGATGTTTACATTGTCGATCTGCGCCATCCGCTCGAGTTGTTGCCAGACCCCTACACGCTCCCTGGAGCGCGCCATTTTTCACCAGAGGCTCTTGCTCAGCACAGCCATGAGATTCCGCGCGACCGCGATATTGTGCTCTATTGCACCTGCCCCAGTGAAGCCACAGCAGCTAAGACCGCAAGGATGCTGCACGATCTCGGAATTGAGCGCGTGCGACCCCTGCGCGGCGGCTTTGACGAGTGGAAGCGTCTCGGCTATCCAATGGACGCCGTCGCACCTGTGAATCCCATAGACGGATAGGACTCGGCCCTTTGCCGCCCTATTGTTGTGCCCGTATATATCAGTGCTTATTCACACAGTTCAGCGTGGATGGAATGACATCCTGCGCATTGCTGCCAGAGGACTTAGTATGAGAGAGGCGGTTACAACCGCACGGAGTTGACTCCCTTGGCCTATGACGACCTGCGCGACTGGATCAAGACACTCGAAAAGCATGGCGAACTGAAGCGCGTCCGCGAAGAGGTGTCGCCCGAATTGGAGATCACGGAAATCACTGACCGCGTGTCGAAGATTGGCACGGGTAAAGGCGTTGCTACCAAAGGGAAGTATGGACCCGGCGGACCAGCCCTGCTCTTTGAAAACATTAAAGGCCACGCCGGGCACAAGGTTCTGATCAATCAGTTCGGCAGCGAGCGGCGCATGGGAATGGCACTTGGCGTGGAGAGGATCGACGAGATTGCCGAGCGCATCCAGGGGCTGATGAACATCAAGGCGCCCGAGGGTCTGATGGACAAGCTGAAGATGCTGCCGCAACTTGGAGCGCTTACCAGCGCATTCCCCAGGATGGTGAACGCCAAGGATGCACCCTGCAAGGAAGTCATCCAGCGCGACAATTTCGACCTGCGCAAGTTTCCTATTCTCAAGTGCTGGCCGCATGACGGCGGTCCGTTTATCACACTGCCGTGTGTGCACACGCGGGACCCACGCACTGGTAAGCGCAACATTGGCATGTATCGCATGCAGGTTTTCGACGGACAGACGACCGGCATGCACTGGCAGCGGCAAAAAGTCGCCGCCGAGCACTATCGCGAGGCTCTGCGCAGTGCTGCGGTGGCCGCCGGGGCAGAGAGCGAGGCAACACTCAGCGCGAAGACTGCCCGCGTGGCCGCCATGGCAGAGTCTGCGGGCGGGTCGGTCAGCATTCCCGATGGTCCTATCGGTGGTCTTCCCCAGGTGTCGCTCGGTAACCTGAAAGGCTCGCGGCTGGAAGTTGCTGTGGCAATTGGAACCGACCCTGCCACGACATTCTCCGCCATCGTGCCTGCTCCGCCTGAGGTGGAAGAATTCATGATTGCAGGGTTTCTGCGCGGCAAGCCCGTAGAAATCGTCAAATGTGAGACGGTTGACCTCGAAGTGCCTGCGCACGCTGAAATTGTTCTTGAGGGCTACGTGGAACTGGGTGAGCTACGCATGGAAGGTCCCTTTGGCGACCACACGGGCTTCTATACCATGACGGACGAATACCCCGTTTTCCATCTCACGTGCATCACTCATCGCAAAGACCCAATCTATGCAGCGACTATTGTGGGCAAGCCGCCCATGGAGGATGCATGGATGGGGCTGGCGGTGGAGCGCATCTTTCTGCCCGCAATGAAGATGCAAATGCCCGAGTTGGTCGATATCCATCTACCGGTCGAGGCCGTCTTCCACAACCTCATGATTGTTTCTATCCGCAAGAGCTATGCCGGCCAGGCACGCAAGGTGATGAACGCAATCTGGTCGATGGGGCAGGCTATGTTTACCAAGTGCATCGTGGTGGTGGATGAAGATTGCGATGTGCATGACATGGGCGAGGTAGTACTGCGCGTTGCCAATAATATCGACCCTGAGCGGGATATTCAGTTTACGCTCGGTCCGGTTGATTCCCTGGATCACGCGTCGCGCCTGCCCAATTACGGTTCAAAGATGGGCATCGACGCCACGCGCAAGTGGAAGGCGGAGGGCTTTAACCGTCCATGGCCGGCAATGATTGAGATGGACCGTGCCACAAAGTCTAAGGTCGACTCGATTTGGGCGAAGCTGGGGATCTAGTGTGACTGAACAATGGTCTGATATGCCTGAATCCATACGTTCAATGATTCGATGCTTTGGCTTTCTCCTCGCCGCATGTGCATTATGCGTGTCGCTTCCTGCACATGCGCAGTCGACGGAAGAGTTTCGCTGGATTGATTTCAAATCGCCCCAGGACCAGAACATTGTCCTTTGGGTAACGCGAGCGCTCGAAGCCGAGAAGTGGACAGCCATACGCGAAATCGGCGTGCAGTATGATGCGGCACTGGTTGTGACCACGCTGCGGGCCACCCCACAATCGCCACCGAATGCCGACTCCTTTGCCGTGTGGAGCGTTTCGCTCACCAACCACGACGTGACAGCGCTTCTGAAGGGCGTGAACTTTCGTTGGACAGGTTGGCTGCAATTTGCACTGGGCAAGCAGGAGCCGGGCATCCTCTATGACAACTGTGCAGGGTGCGCGGCCACCACGTACTTTACGAGCTTTCACTACGATTTTTCGCATCACACGTGGACGCCGCGTTGGACCAGTGGAGGGCAGGGCATTCCCATACACAGTGCCAACCCGCCCGCGGGCGTGAATTGGACCCAGGTCTTTGCCGTTCTTGCCGAGGACAATGGGCGCGAATTGGTCGGGGTATGGAACCACTTCGACTACGGTACGGTGAAGCCCGCGGAGGACTTTGTTTACCAGTACGATCTTGATCCCTGGACGGCGTTGGACCGCATCCAGCAGCGGACTGGCAAAGCGGCAGAAGCCCTGGAACTACGTCTCTGCCGAACAGAAAACGCAGTGCGTGGTCTCGGAATGGGGCAGGATTCAGAACTCTGCCAGCAGCTGATCAAGCCAAAGACCGAGCGCAAGCCCGCAACGACGCCGGCCAATAACCGCGGCCAATCGCGACCACCGGGGAGCAAACGCTGATTGGGGGCGGTGGGGTTCAGAACTTCCGTCGTATACTGTTGTCATGTCGATTGTGGGGAACATTGCGGCCGTCGCCAAGGGCATGAGCATCACGTTTCGGGAGATCTTTCAACCCACGCAGGTGGAAAACTACCCCGACGGACCGGGCCCTATGCGCGGGGCAATTTTCCAGCCGCGCTTTCGTGGCGCCCACGTGCTGCAGCGCGACGAAAACGGCCTGGAAAAATGCGTTGCATGCTTCCTGTGCGCGGCAGCCTGCCCTTCGAACTGCATTTACATTGAGGCGGCTGAAAACACGGAAGAGAACCGCATCTCCTCCTCTGAGCGCTATGCCAAGGTGTACAACATCGACTACAACCGCTGCATCTTCTGTGGATACTGCGTGGAAGCTTGCCCGACCGATGCCATCACGCACGGCCACGGCTTTGAGCTTGCCACGCTGAACGCGACCAACCTGGTGATGCGCAAGGAAGACATGCTGCTGCCGGTGGCGGCCCTGACGGCAAAGTAGCTCAGTCTCTCTGCGGTACCCTTCGCAATTCTGCAGTTGCAGCTCAAGCCCTGGAATCGTCCGCTAGATGTATCCTTAGTTCTCCGCAACCTGCCTGACCATATATTCTTGACTGTTGGCCGGTTCCCCCATTTTTTGCATACGGCTGGTGTGTTCAGGAGAGACTTTGGCGGACTTTTTGCAAGAACTTAAACGGCGTGTGCTCGTTTACGACGGCGCGATGGGCACCAATCTGCAAAAGCACAACCTCACCGTAGAGGACTTCTGGGGTAAAGAAGGGTGCAACGAACTGCTTGTGCTTTCACGGCCCGATGTCATCCGTGCTGTGCATGCGTCTTTTCTTGAGGTAGGTTGCGACGTCATTGAGACCGACAGCTTTGGCTCCACGCGCATTGTGCTTGCCGAGTACGACCTGCAAGACCGTACCCGCGAACTGAATCTGGCCGCTGCGCGCCTTGCCCGCGCGGTTGCCGACGAGTATTCGACGCCCGAGAAGCCGCGTTTTGTTGCGGGCTCAATGGGACCCACCACCAAGCTGCCTTCGCTTGGCCATATCGGTTATGACGAAATGGCCGCCGCCTACCGCGAACAGGCGGAAGCGCTTATTGAGGGCGGCGTCGACGTGCTGCTCATTGAGACCTGCCAGGATCTGCTACAGGCCAAGATCGCTCTCGCCGCATGTCAGGACGCCATTCGCGACGCGCGCGAGGGGAGAATCCCTGGCACCGGCCGCAACATCGCTCTGCAGGTGCAGATTACGCTGGAAGCCACCGGCACCATGCTTCTGGGATCCGAGATAGGTGCCGCCCTCTCTGTGCTTGAGTCCTTTCAGCCAGACGTGATTGGCCTGAACTGCGCAACCGGCCCAGCAGAAATGAACGACGCGGTGCGCTTTCTTTGCCAGAACGCGACTGTGCCCATCAGCGTGCTGCCGAATGCTGGTTTGCCACAAAACGAGGGCGGCCACGCAGTCTACAAGCTAACGCCCGCCGAACTGGCAGCCTTCCAGCGTCGCTTTGTCTCTGAATATGGTGTGCAGGTCGTTGGCGGGTGCTGCGGCACCGCACCAGAGCATCTGCGAGCTGTGGTTGATGCTGTTACGGGAGTTGCTCCCGCGCCGCGCTCGGTCAAACCGCAATCCACTGCAGCCAGTGCCTTCAGCGTGGTTCCACTGGAAGTGGACGGCCAGCCCGTCATCATTGCCGAGGAGATGAACACCACTACGCGCCTTGAGCACTTCCGCAACATGGTGCGTGCTGGGGACTACGACGGCATTCTTGCGATGGCCAAGCGTCTGGTGGCGGAGGGCTCGCAGATGCTGGACCTCTGCTGCGCCATTGTTGGCGAAGATGAGATGGCATACATGAACGCGGTGCTCGAAAAGATTGCAACCCGCGTCACGGCTCCCATTCTGGTTGATTCGACCGAAGCCAATGTGATCGAGGAAGCGCTCAAGCGCATTCCCGGCAAACCCATCATCAACTCCATCAACCTTGAGGACGGCGAAAAGCGTACCAGCCTTGTTCTGCCGATGGCCCGTCGTTATGGCGCGGCAGTGATTGCTCTCACGATTGACGAGGAGGGAATGGCTCTTACGGCAGATCGCAAGGTTGCCATTGCACACCGCATCCACGATTTGGCGGTGAACAAATACGGCTTGCGCCCCGAGGATCTGATCTTCGACGCGCTCACACTACCCATTTCTACGGGCCAGGAAGATTATCGTACGGCCGCGATCGAAACCTTGGAGGCGGTTCGGCGGATCAAGCAGGAACTGCCGCGTTGCAAGACGGTGCTTGGCGTCTCCAACATTTCGTTTGGTTTGAATGCCTATGCGCGTCGAGTTCTCAATAGCGTATTTCTCAAGGAGGCCGTGGACCGAGGTCTAGACTCGGCCATTGTGAACTACTCCAAGATTTATCCGCTCTATAAGATTCCCGAGGTTGAAGTTGACCTCGCGCGCAAACTCATCTTTCAGGACCGCACAAGCGGTGTGGATCCATTGCAGGCATATATGGCCCATTTCGCGGGCAAGAGCAAAGGCGCGGTTCAGGAAGAAGAGGTCCCGGTCGAGAATCTGACGATCGAAGAAAAGCTCAAGCAACTTATCATTCGCGGCGAACGAAGCATTGGCAGCGGAGACTCGAAGCAGTCGCTCGAGGAAGCTCTGGAGTCGGCGCTCACAGCCTATTCGCCGCTCGATCTCATCAACACGGTGCTGCTTGACGGCATGAAGACCGTCGGTGACTTGTTTGGGGCGCGCAAGATGCAGTTGCCCTCGGTTCTCGATTCCGCAGCGGTCATGAAGGCGGCTGTTGCGTATCTTGAGCCCAAGATGGAAAAGCAGGAGGGCGGTGGTAAAGGAGTGATGGTGTTGGCCACCGTAAAGGGCGACGTGCACGACATCGGCAAAAACCTTGTCGACATCATTTTGTCCAACAATGGATATCGCGTAGTGAATCTAGGCATCAAACAGCCGTCGGATGCAATCATTGCCGCAGCGCGTGAAGTCGGTGCCGATGCTATCGGTCTCAGCGGCCTGCTGGTCAAGTCCACACTGGAGATGAAATACGTTCTGCAGGATCTTGAGCGTCTCGGCATGACGATTCCCGTTATCTGCGGTGGAGCTGCGCTCACGCGCAAGTACGTTGAAGACGACCTGCGAAAGGAGTATGCCGGGCCTGTTTTCTACGCTGAGGACGCCTTTGCCGGATTGCATGTGATGACGGATCTGACTGCAGAGGATGAGTCTGTTCGCTCCACGAGGGAAGAGGAGGGCAGAACAGTCAAAGTTTTTGGAAAGGGCAACGTTGCGACAGCGGACCTGACACTTGTGGAATTGACGCCTGATGGCCGTTCTCCCGTGGTTGAGCGCGTCGCCACAATTCCGACGCCAGCTTTTTGGGGTCCGCGGGTCTTCAAGGACTACCAGTTGAGCGAGGTCTTTTCCTATCTGAATGAGACGGCTCTTTTCAAGAATCAATGGCAGCTCAAGACCGCCGCGCAGAGCGATTATCTACGTCTCGTCGAGGAAAAATACCGTCCCATCTTGCTCGATCTCGAAAAGGAAGTTGAGAATGCCGGGTGGTTCGAGCCAAAGTCAATTATTGGCTTCTACCCCTGTGCGAGCCAGGGTGACGATCTCATTGTCTTTGATCCTGAGGATCCGCAGCGGGAACTCGAGCGCATTACCTTTCCGCGGCAGGCGCAGGGACGCAGGCTTTCCATTGCGGACTTCTTTGAGCCGGTGAGCGCACCGAAGCGCGATGTTGTTGGCTTTTCCATCGTTACCATTGGCGACGAAGCCAGCCGCCAGACGCAGAAACTCTTCGATGCCGGGGACTTCACCAGATATCTCTACCTGCATGGGCTCTCAGTGGAGGCTGCCGAGGGACTCGCGGAGCTGGCCCACAAGCAGGCCCGCACATTCCTTTCCATTGATGGTGACGATGCGCTGCGTGTCACCGATCTCTTCCATCAGAAATATCGCGGCTCGCGGTACTCCTTTGGATATCCGGCGTGTCCCAATCTGGAAGATCAGAGCAAAATCTTTCGCCTGCTCAAACCGGAAGAGAACATCGGCGTAAGGCTCACGGAGGGCTTCCACCTGGAACCAGAGCAGAGCACGAACGCCATCATCGTTCATCACCCGCAGGCTAAGTACTTTGTGATTTAGTCCTTATGCATCAGTCCAACGTCACAAGGTTGAGATTGCGGCGCGCATTCGAGCACTGATGCGCCCTCACGCAAAGACGAAGTGTGACTGCTACGAGACAGTTTGGTGTGGTGCTAGCCAAAGTCACAGGTCGCGTCAGCAAGCCGCCAACCGGGAGTTGCCACTCACAAAATTCCTGCCGACACGTTTGTGTGGAGCGAGGAGCTCAGCTACCCGACCGGTGATACAGCCCAGCCGAATCCCAGGTATAGACCTATGACACGGGCGGCGGTGGCTTTGGCAATCATGAGTTGGAACACTACTGTGCATGGGGGCAGATGTCGCGCCTTGCTCCCGGGCCAACCCCAATGCCTACGTGGGTACTGATGGCTATTTGCACATTGTTGCGCAGCGCACTGCGGATGGGACTTACACCTTGGCAAGGCTCAAGTCGCAGGGTCCGTTCAGCTTCCAGTACGGCCGGTTTGAGATGCGCGCGCACGTGTCAGAGGCGCAAGGCTTGTGGCCCGCTGGCTGGTTGATGGGCAACAACATTACAACGGTTGGCTGGCCTGCCTGCGGAGAGCAGGACGTGCTGGAGCGAGTCAATGCTGCGAGAACGCCCGACTGGAACGAAGGTTCCATCCATGGCACAGGCTTCACCGGCAACTCCGGCCTGGGAACGATCTTCAATTTTCCAGCCGGACAGACTGCAGCCGATTGGCATATATACGGCATGATCTGGGCCACGGGCAAGATGCCTACTACGTAGGCGATGCAAGCCATCCCTCTGTGACCTGCACTGCGGCGAACATGATCGGTCTGGCCGCTGCTGTATGGCCATTTGATGCAGGCCAGTGCGATTTTTTCTTCTGAACCTTGCCTTTTGCGGGGACTTGCTAGGCCCCAAGCGCGTCGATACCTTACCGGCAGAGACGCAGATCGACTTTGAACGCATTTACACCAACTGACCGTCTTGATGTGCTCACACGGGACCGTCCAATTCGCCCTTTTTATCTAGGTCGAAAGGCTTCTGCTGAGCGGGGCAGGGACTCTAGAAATCCTCCGAATCGGCACAGGTCCGCTTGCCCCAAACCTGTGACTTTCTGATACACTCAAAATTGTTGAAGCAGTAAAGCGCATTCCACCCGCCCGGGTTCGAATGCGGCCGGGAGCGGTAAGCCGGCGGAGCGAAACAGGCACCCTGATTTCCTCCGTGGGACCAATCCCGATGGCCAGGTTTTGCCTGGGGACGTAGCTCAGTTGGTTAGAGCGCTGCCCTGTCACGGCAGAGGTCGCGGGTTCGAGCCCCGTCGTCCCCGCCAT